>JAZDHD010000399.1:0-3174 GCA_043806215.1 Pseudomonadota bacterium
GTTGTGGACGGTTATGGACCGTTCTGGATTTTATGCAACGGGCTTCGTCGGCAACATATTGATTTAGTTGCTGTTGTGCCTTGTACAGGCTTCTGTTAACCACTAGGTTGTAGGTTCGAGTCCTACTCGGGGAGCCAAAAAAACTCAATTATCCCTTGGAGTTAGCGACAAGCTTCAGGGGATTTTTCTTTCTCAAGAAAACCATTGTGTCACTTTTGTGTCGCGGCTGAGCGCAAACCTGCTCGGAAGCTTGGATCAAGTTGATTAACTCCGGCGCGGAATAGTGCGTCGTTATCCTCCCGGACTTGTGACCAAGAAGGTCTTGTCGGTCCTCAAACGAAACACCCGCCGAACGTAACCGCCTGCCATAGGTGTGTTTAAGGTCGTGGATTCTCACGAACGGCAAGCCTCCTGCCTTTCGAGCCTCCTTCCAAGCCGTGTTGTACATGCTCTTCACCGGAGCGCTCCTATAGACGAACACCCACGTGGGATGATCTCCGCGCAAGGTGGGTGGACTCGGCTTCTTTTGGATTCTTCGTTCCACGCATTGTAACTGCGCCTTTTCGCTTGATCTTATGAACACAAAAAGCCAGTTTCGAGGTTCATATCACAGTGACGACTTCATGAAAGGAAAATTGAGTTTCGCAGGGCAAGACTCTGAAGATTCGTGTAACCAATACCGAGTGATTTTCTGAAATGGAAACGCTGGAGCCATCATGGCGACCCTAAGAATAGCCCCGTGCTCGAATATCTTAATCACCGGAGAGGGGGTCGATCCCTGGCCAGGTATTTGGATATGATGCCGGAAAGGTGCGAGTCATGATGGTTTTTGCTGGTCTTATAGCGGAGGTTGGTGTAATTCTTCTTTGAGAACACTGATTACCATAAGGGTCGAAACGTGAAACAGGTAGTCATAGAGAACCCAGTAATCAATTCGCCGTACAAGGAACCGTCCCTTCACTTCCGTTTTTCCGAGGAGGGGATTACCGACGAGATCATCGACGGCCGCCGTCCCAGCTCCTATTTTGTGCCGGTCCCGAAACCAAAGAAGAAGGGAAAGGGAGTAGTCCCGGCCACGGAATGGACGGAAGACCGGGTTAAAGAGAATGAATTCGTAAACCAGGTGCGGGATCGGGTCGCCCGATGGCGTCAAATGGGCTATCCGCACGTGACACGGACTACAGCCCAGCTTCTTGAATACTGGACTGACCCAGAGCGGGAAAAGAAGCTGTTCTTCTGTCAAAACGAGGCCTTGGAGACGGCCATCTATCTCACGGAGGTTGCCGCCAAAGACGGGGCAGGATGGATAGAGAGCAAGGTTAGAGAAGAAAACGAGAAATCCAACCCGCTTCTTAACCGGTCAGCCTTCAAAATGGCCACGGGCACTGGCAAGACGGTTGTTATGGCCATGCTCATTTCTTGGCACACCCTGAACAAGCTTGCCAATCCTCAAGATGCTCGATTCTCCGACACTTTCTTGATCGTAACACCAGGTATTACCATCAAGGATCGGCTCCGAGTGCTCCTGCCCAATGATCCCGAAAATTACTACCAGAAGCGGGACGTTTTACCCTCCCATCTCATGGAGCAGCTCGGCAAGGCAAAGATTCTTATCACCAATTTCCACGCTTTCAGGCACCGTGAGCTTGGTGATGCAAGCAAGCTGGCAAAGGCAATCTTGAATAGAGGCGGGGACAACGGCTTCAAGGAAACACCTGACCAGATGGTTCGCCGGGTGTGCAGAGAGCTTGGAAACAAGCGGAATATCGTCGTGATCAACGATGAGGCCCACCATTGCTACCGGAGAAAACCAGATGGAGTGGAAGACGTTCTAAAGGGGGAGGACAGGAAGGAAGCCGAAAAGAGAAATGAGGAGGCCCGAATTTGGATCTCCGGCCTGGAGGCGGTCAAGGCCAAAATCGGGACACGGGCAGTCTATGATCTTTCCGCCACGCCTTTCTTTCTCAGGGGTTCAGGGTATTCCGAAGGGACGCTCTTCGGTTGGGTTGTCTCTGATTTTTCGCTCATCGACGCTATTGAAGCGGGCATTGTCAAGGTCCCTCGTGTCCCCGTGGCCGACGACTCAGTCACCGGTGAGGAGCCGACCTACCGCAACCTGTGGGTAAGAATCCGAGATGATCTGCCCAAGAAAGGCCGCAAAACGTCGGCAATCTCCGGCGAACCAAAGCTCCCTGCCGAGCTTGAAGGAGCGATTCAGAGTCTTTACGGAAACTATGAGAAGTATTACCAGCTGTGGGAATCGGATTCTGAAGCTCGTGCACGGGGGTTGACCCCTCCCGTGTTCATCGTAGTGTGCAACAACACCAATGTCTCAAAGCTGGTATTCGATTACGTTGCCGGATGGGAGAAGACCAGACAGGTTCCCAAACTCGATAAGGCTGGAAAGCCAGTTCTTAACAAGAAGACCGGAAAGCCGGAACTTGTGGATGAGGTGCAGGCAATCGTCCCCGGCAGACTGGCCATTTTCAGCAATGTGGAGAGCGGTCGCTGGACATACCGCCCCAATACGATCCTCGTTGATAGCGAACAATTGGAATCCGGCGAGGCAATGAGTCAGGAATTTAAGACTGCGGCCGTCCGTGAGATCGAGGAGTTCAAAGCTGAATATCGTACACGCTTCCCTGATCGTGACCCCGAGAAGCTCACTGATGAGGACTTGCTTCGGGAGGTCATGAACACCGTAGGGAAGGAGGGGAAACTCGGAGAGCACGTCAAGTGTGTCGTCTCGGTCTCCATGCTCACCGAAGGCTGGGATGCCAACACCGTGACGCACATTCTCGGGGTTCGGGCGTTCGGGACACAACTCCTCTGTGAGCAAGTAGTTGGGCGGGGCTTGCGGAGGATGAGCTATGCGCTCAAGGCAGACGAGCGATTCGAGCCTGAATATGCAGAAGTCTACGGGGTGCCCTTCTCATTCATTCCCTGTTCCGGCTCCGCCGCCACTCCCCAACCGGGCCGCAGGCCGACAAGGGTTCGGGCAATCGAAGAGCGAAGGGAAAGATGTGAGATCACCTTCCCTCGTATCCAAGGATACCGGTACGAGTTTCCGCAAGAGAGGCTTTCGGCAAAGTTCGATGAGGATGCGAAGCACGTCCTGTCCACCCACGATATTCCTACCAAGACGGAGTTGCACTCCATCATAGGTGACTCGGA
>JAZDHD010000400.1:0-25072 GCA_043806215.1 Pseudomonadota bacterium
AGCCGTCCGCTTCAATGGAGTGTCGTACTCGTACAACGGCGACCGAGAGCAGGAAGCTCTGCACAAGATCGATCTTGTTATCCCGGCCCGGAAAACCGTCGCCATAGTGGGCCCTTCGGGCAGCGGCAAGACGACTCTTGCGGATCTTATGATGGGACTTCTCACGCCTACCCGAGGAGAAATCCTCATCGACGCACGGCCGCTTACCGGCACTCGGCTGTATGCGTGGCGAAATTCCGTGGGGTACGTGCCCCAGGAGACGTTTCTCTTTCACACCACCATTCGTGATAATCTCCTGTGGGCCGAACCGGGAGCTACCGAGCTGGAGCTTTGGGACGCACTACGTTTTGCCGCAGCGGAAGGCTTTGTGTCGAGCCTTCCCGAAAAGCTGGACACGGTGGTGGGAGATCGCGGAATACGCCTCTCAGGCGGGGAGCGCCAGCGCATCGCCCTTGCGCGGGCCCTCCTACGAAAGCCCGCCCTGCTGCTCCTGGACGAGGCTACCAGCTCCCTCGACACGGAACACGAGAGGCACATTCAGGATGCCCTTGAGGGGCTTCACGGACAATTGACCATGGTCATTATCGCACACCGCCTCTCCACCATCAGACGGGCCGACGACATCGTGGTACTGGATCGGGGCCGGGTGAAGGAAACAGGAGCATGGGAATGCCTGCTGGATCGAGAGAACGGTCGATTTCGGGAACTGTTCAGGCAACAGAGGGTGTAGCAGTCAAACAGGCGATAAGCTCCGCTGCCTTTGCATCAGAACTTATGTGTCGCCTACTCAAGCAATCCCCTGAATCGGCCATTCAAATACAGCCCGGCCTTCTACCTCCTCCTAGGGTCAGTAGGTGTTGTCTTTGGTCATTCGTAGATTAGGAAAGCTTTTCTTGCATATCTCTTCGAGGAGCGTTTGAACATGGGGACGCTTTTTGAGCAAACGATCAAACCAGTCTTCTTTGCTAATTTTGCTCCAATCAGCCTCCCCTCGTATGTTCAGAAACTGCTCGAGAGAAATCTTCGCGGCCCCATCTTTCTTTTCCGAGAGGTTAAACAAGAAGCAGTACCAATGGTAGGTTCGCATGTCCCGGTCAGCCTCATTTCGATAGATGTTCTTCTCCGCCTTTTCTCTAGCGTTCTTCAGACTTTTCCATGCGTCTGCCATTAATTCGCAGGCCTTCGTATCTCTGTAATCGGCCTGATCATAGAATGACTGAACCCAGAACACGAATGCTGCGGCGCTAAAGGTTTTGGAAAAGATATAAGATGTAGGGAATATTTTGTTCTCCTCCACCCTCCGCAGAAACTCATAGGCGTCTGGGAAATTGTTGGCCTGGATTAACAAGTCCATGTAACGTCGAAAGATATATTCTCGTTTCGGCTGGTCATTAGCTGCTGACCTCAAGAAACAAAGAGCTTCATCTTGCGCTCCCTCTTTCTTTTCGTTGACCGCTTCCATGTATCGCTCGATGTCGGCACTGAGAAAAAGCGACTTATCTAGCTCCGGATACACTTTGTCGATAACAATTCTCGTCACTTCTGGCGTCAGCGCCCCGACAAGATTGGTATTGTTTATCACCTTACTTGTCGTAATTTCCACAAGTCCTTTCTCCCACCAATCATAGCCCAGCCACACCGCTAATCCGAGAATGATCGAGGCCACCCCCAAAACACAGGGGACTATTCTAGTGATGAGCTTAACATACGACTGGAGGTCCGCTACCTGCTGTTGTATGGGGAGCAATTCCTCCATGTGAAGATGATAAATTCTGTCGCTAAGATCATCCTGTTTCTTTTGAATCTTCTCCATATCTTCCAAAAGTTTCTCTGCGGTAGGTTCCATTTTGCCGTACCCCCGGTTCGGCGATTAAGCCGTAATCAAGCCATACCCACATGGCCCGTGTTGACGATCCCGGACTGCACTATTCCGCCGTCGACCCGGCAAGCAGTCGGCAGTCCCCCCCCGAGCCGAGAATGTCCGGACGCGTGCGAAATGACGGCAGGGCACTCCGCGACGGAAGTGCGGTGCCGATTAACGGAAACCATTTCCGTCGCCCTACGTTCAGCGCATCAGTAAGCCCGATGAATGTTACGGGCAATTCAGCGCACGTCCGTCCTTCCCCGGTTCCTTATCGTACGACGATGCGAAGACAGACACCCCCTCTTCTTGCAACGATTGCGGTAGGTACTCCTCCCCACATATAGGTTGTCACGTTTGCTCGGGTTAGTCAAGAAGAATTCGCGCAGAATCCGCGGTTACAAGTGGTGCCTTTCCAGGAAAATCCATGGAATGCATCAAAGTTTCTCCCTCACCTGTCACCCCCTTCCGGCGGGTTCGTCATACTCCGTCTCTAAGGCAAAGCTCGGACGGGAACCTCGGGGGAAAAGGCACTTCAAGCTCCATTGATGCTTCGTACACGTATGGTCCGTGCTAAACGGCCGACAACGACTTGAGCTCGTCGAGCAAGTCTCGAAGCTTCTCCTCCAGGTTGTCGGTCACCTCTTGTTCGTCGGCGGCGATAAGCGCTTTCAAATGAGCGACTTCAGCCTCGATGTCCGCGAACAACACCGGCAGGGTTTCCCCGAGGCCGACCGCCGGCTCCTCAATGGGTGCAACCCGAAGCCCCTTTGCCGGATCGAGCTCCAGAACCTCGTTCCGCCTGGGGACATACACGTCGAGGCCGTGCCGTTCCCTGACGGCCTGTGCGAACGCTTTACTGGAACCTAGCTCGCCGTGTACCACAAAGACCCTGGGTTTGGACTTTTCCGCAAAACGGCCGACCCACGTGAGGAGGTCCGACTGATCCGCGTGAGCGGAAACGCCGCCGATGGTAAAGACCTTTGCCTTAACCGCCACCGGCTCCCCGAAGATGGTCACCGTTTTGGCACCCTCGACGATTCTTCTGCCCGTAGTCCCCTCGGCCTGAAATCCCAGGATGACGATGCAGGCGCCGGGCCGCCACAGGTTGTGCTTGAGGTGATGTTTGATCCGGCCGGCAGTACACATGCCGTTGGCCGAGATGACGATCGCGGACCCGGACATGTTGTTGATGTCCATGGACTCCTTGGTGGTCCGGGTGAACCGCAAATTCGGCAGGCCCAGGGGATCGAAGCCCTGGTTGATGATCTCTTGCGCGTCCGCGTCAAAGTACTGTCTGTTCCTGTGGAAGATTTCCGTTGCCTTTATGGCCAGAGGGCTATCGAGAAAGATCGGAATATCCGGAAGTTGGCCCGCACGGTGAAATCCTGCAAGCAGGTAGAGGAGCTCCTGCGTTCTCTCCAACGCAAATGCCGGCATGATTACTTTCTCATTGTGAGAGACCCCGTAGTGGATCGCCTCCAGCAGTTCGGCCTTGCTCTCTTCAAAACTCCGATGCCTGCGGTTGCCGTACGTGGATTCCACAAAGAGGTAGTCGGCTTCCGCAATTGGGTAAGGATCCTGCATAATGGGCTGATCCTGCCGCCCAAGGTCGCCGGAGAATACCACCTTCGTTTGGGTCCCCGAATCCTCTATCCACAGTTCCACCGAGCACGATCCCAGGATGTGCCCTGCATTGCGGAGCCTGGCCGTGATGCCCGGTTCAATCTCGAAGACCTCGTCAGGTTCGACCGGATGCATGTACTGCAGGCTTTTCTCCGCGTCTTCCATCGTGTACAGCGGTTCAATATTACGCCTGGCCCTGCGCCGGTTCTTCCGCGTTTGCCACTCCGCGTCCATCTCCTGAACGTGAGCGGAGTCGAGTAGCATCACCTCGCACAGTTCGGCCGTGGGGGGCGACATGATAACCTTGCCGTGAAAACCGTCCTTCACGATCTTGGGAATGCGTCCGCTGTGGTCAATGTGTGCATGCGTCAGTATGAGCGTGTCGACCTGTTTGGGGTCGTATCCCCACTTCTCGTGGTTTAGACTCTCCGTTTCCTTGTTGCCTTGAAAAAGTCCGCAATCGACGAGAAGCCTCTTGCCGCCGGACGTCTCAATGAGAAAATTGGAGCCCGTAACGGACCGGGCAGCACCGAAACAGGTTATGCTGATCATAATTTCTCCCTTAGCTCCTGCTTCTCAGTTTGCTGAGGAGCCGGAGAATTTCCAGGTACAACCAAATCAGGGTCACCATCAGCCCGAAGGCGCCGTACCACTCCATGTAAGCCGGGGCGCCGGATCGCGATCCCTTTTCGATGAAATCGAAGTCCAGCACGAGGTTCAGCGCAGCGATCACTACCACGAAAACGCTGAACCCTATTCCTAGGAGTCCGCTTCCATGAATATAGGGAACGTTCACGCCGAACAAGCCGAGCACCATGGTGACGAGGTACACCACAAAGATGCCGCCGGTGGCCGCAACGATCCCCATTGTGAAGTTCTCCGTCACTTTGATGAGTCCCGACTTGTAGGCCACAAGGAGCACCGCCAGGGTGCCGAACGTCAAACCGACCGCCTGAAACACGATTCCCGGATACTGGGACTCGGTGATCGCTGAAATACCTCCGATGAACAGCCCTTCCAACAGCGCGTATATGGGCGCGGTGATTGGCGACCACTCCATCTTGAATATGGTTACCAGAGCCGTGATAAACCCGCCTATCGCTCCTACGAGCATCCACGTGGAAACGGATGCCGGGTTCTGTGTTTGTGAATAGAGGTACCATGTCCAGCCCGAAGTCAACATGACCAACGCAAGCAGCAACGCGGTCTTGTTGACGGTTCCCTGAATCGTCATGGTGTCTTCGGCCGTCCCGGGGAAGCCCACCCCCTGAAACATCCGGTCGTTGAGTGCCGGATTACCTGATCGCAGTTCCATGTTCTCCTCCAATGATCTTTCTATCGTCAAATCCGTCATCGCCCGGTGACGGGCAAGTTCTCGAGGAAGATGGTATAATGAGGGCTCCGCCGACATGACGGCATGCCTCCGTGCCGGAAGTTCTTCCACTCCGGTAGAGTTTATCACGCGATCGGCCGAGGACAAGTGCCAATTATGTCCTTGACCGGCTTAGTCCGGGTGCTTTACCTATGGAATGCGGACTCGGCAATGTGAGAAAGGACTCCAATGCAGACTGGGTACGGAAACTTTTCCCATGTAAGGATATGTGCGGGATCCATGCTTGCAGCGTTGGTGCTTGCGGTCTTGGCCGTGGGAGGATGTGGGAGGCACGAGCAATCCGATTCCCCCGGGAAGGCACGGCGGGACAAGGTGCAGGTTGCCAAGCCCGTGGAAAGGGAGATTATCGAATGGGACCAGTATACGGGCCGGTTCGCCGCCATCGAATCGGTGGAGGTGCGTTCACGCGTCGGAGGGTACCTCCAGTCGATCCATTTCCAGGACGGGGCCGTCGTGAACAAGGGCGACCTGCTCTTTATAATTGATCCGCGCCCATTCAAGGCCGTATTGGAACAGGCAAAGGGCGAATTGCAACGGGCCGAGGCCCGATCCGAATTGACAAAGCGGCAATTGGCCCGTCAGGCCACTCTGTTCGGCGAAAACGCCATATCGCGGGATCAGTACGACACGCGCTTCTCCGAGCACCGGCAGGCCTTGGCCCAAGAGCACGCCGCACGCGCGGCAGTTACCGCCGCGGAACTCAACCTCGAGTTCACGGAGGTAAGGTCGCCCATCAAAGGAAGAATAAGCAGGCACCTGGTTACGGTAGGAAACCTGATCAATGGCGGGTCCGCGGACTCGACGTTGCTGACGACCATAGTATCCTTGGATCCCCTCTACTTCTATTTCGACGTGGACGAACGGACATACTTGAAATACGCGGGCCTGGCCGAAAAGGGGCAACTCCCGGCTCTCCGTGACGGAGGAACGCCTGCCTTTGCCAAACTGTCGAATGAGAGCGATTTCTTTCACCGCGGGCACATCGATTTCATCGATACCCGCATCGCTGACGATACCGGATCCATGCGGTTTCGCGCCGTATTTCCCAACCCAAGGATGACGCTGGTTCCCGGGATGTTCGCCCGGGTGCGTGTGCCGGGCAGCAGCAAGTACGACGCGGTTCTTATTCCGGGAAGTGCCGTGGGCAGAGACCAGGCGGTTCAGTTTGTGTACGTAACCAATAAGGACGGTGTTGTGGAACGCCGCAATATCGAACTCGGGCCGGATGCCTGCGGTCTGCGGATTGTCCGGAAGGGATTGAATGCCGATGTCGGCGTGGTGGTCAATGGTACACAGGGTATCCGTCCCGGCGCCGTGGTGGAACCGGTCGAGGAAGAGATCAGCCTCACCGCCCGGAATTGCCTTGCCGCGGAATACGCCAAGGCCGTGGCACAGTCATCCGGAGACGCTTCCACCTCTCGGAAATCCGGCATGCAGTAGAAACTCAGCGCTGCCGCAACTGGATACTCCGTGAAGAAAAGGGAATACGCCAAGTGCTCTATGGCACAAATACGGTCGCACATTTCCAAACACGCGGTAGCGTCCCGGCGTCTCTGCCGGGCGAGAGATAGTACGTTGTTTCCACTAAAGAATACCGGCACGGAGGCCGGCGCTACCAAAGCAGGCCTTGCGCCCTTGGATACGACACCGTAATTAGGAAACCGGGCACTAAGTCTTCTATGGCACAAATACGGTCGCACATGTTCCTCTCGCTGCCGGCTCGGGTGCCGGCAAGGACAGGATCCGGGCACGGAGGCCCGGGCTACGAAGGACTGCCATGAAGCCTTAGACCTGTTTCGTGGGGTCCCGCGGAACGCGGGATGCCCGTCATCTTCGAGGGCGGGCGTGCCTGCTCGCCGCCTCAGTGGGACGGGCATCTTGCCCGTCATTGACAGTCCCGGGCAATCGGGGACATGATCCGATTTTGCGAACGGCGCCATGCGACCTCGCAAAACTCGGAATCGTGTCCCCGGATTGCCAGATACCGGCACGGAGGCCGGCGTTGACAGAGTTTTATCAAGGTGCTCCATGAAACTTCCCCACTTCTTCATAGACCGGCCGATTTTCGCAACCGTACTTTCCCTGCTGATAATGCTGCTTGGGATGCTGTCGTACTACGACTTGCCGGTAGCCCAGTATCCGGACGTGGTTCCTCCCACCATTGTCGTCACCACGAGCTTTCCGGGGGCCTCGGCCGACGTGGTTGCCAAGACTGTCGCGACGCCTTTGGAACAAGAGATCAACGGCGTCGAAAGCATGCTCTACATGGATTCCCAGTCCACCTCGAACGGGAACCTGACTCTCACGGTCACCTTCAAGCTGGGAACCGACCTCGACCAGGCCCAAGTACTGGTCCAGAATCGTGTGGCCGTAGCCGAGCCCCGGTTGCCTGAAGAAGTCCGCCGAATCGGGGTGACCACGAACAAACGCTCCCCCGATCTTCTGCTTGTCGCCCACCTGTATTCACCCGACAATTCCCGTGATGAACTGTACATGAGCAACTACGCGTTCATCCGGATCAGGGACGTACTGGCACGGATAGACGGGGTCGGCGAGGTGGTTCTGTTCGGCGCCCGCGAGTACAGCATGAGGATTTGGCTCGACACCGGCCGTCTCGCGGAGTTGGACATGACTCCGGGAGATGTGGTGGAGGCCCTCCGGTCGGAGAATGTTCAGGTTGCCGCCGGAACCCTCGGGAAGCCTCCCACCGATAAGGCGGTTCCGTTCCAATGGACTGTGGACGCCAGGGGGCGTCTTACCGATCCGCAGGAGTTTGCCGACATCGTCGTGAAATCCGGTAAGGACGGCAGGCTCGTACGAGTGGGAGACGTGGGCCGAGTGGAATTGGGCGCGCTCGACTATTCCATAAATAGCTACTTGGATGGGAAGAAGGCCTCGGCCATTGGGATCTTCCAAAGACCCGAAGCCAACGCCATAACCACCACTGAACAGGTGCTCGAGAAGCTGAAAGAAGTGAGCAGGGACTTTCCCCCCGGAGTGGAGTACAAGGTGGCGTACAATCCCACTGCATTCGTGGAAAGCTCCATCAAGGCCGTTACTTACACCCTTTTCGAAGCCGCTTTGCTGGTGGTGCTGGTGATTTTCGTCTTCCTGCAGAATTGGCGGGCCACGATCATTCCGGTCCTTGCCATCCCCGTTTCTCTCATCGGTACGTTCGCGCTCATGAAGGTCCTGGGCTTTTCGTTGAACAGTCTTTCTCTGTTCGGGCTCGTGCTCGCCATCGGGATCGTCGTGGACGACGCGATCGTGGTTGTGGAGAACGTCGAGCGCAACATGGAGCAAGGACTGGATGTCAAGACAGCGACCCACAGTGCCATGGATGAAGTGGGAAGTGCTCTCGTGGCCATGGGCCTGGTGCTTGTGGCGGTGTTCGTACCAACGGCCTTCCTGGGTGGAATCACCGGTCAGTTCTATCGCCAGTTTGCTCTGACGGTCGCGGGGTCGACTGCCATTTCAGTCCTGGTGTCTCTCACGCTGAGTCCTGCCATGTGTGCGCTGCTTCTCAAACCAAAACGGGAAGGGCCGGAGGAGGGCGGACGAGTATACCGGATGACTCTCGGACGGTTCTTCCGGGGATTCAATCGGCTCTTCGGCAAAGCACGGTCGGGGTACACTCACGCGGTCGACGGCATTGTCCGTGCCGGCACGCTTGGACTCATCATCTATGGGGTGCTTGCCGTCTCGATCTACTGGTCGTTCCGGCAGGTTCCCACAGGCTTCATACCGACGCAGGATCAAGGTTACCTCATCGTGAGCATCCGTCTGCCCGAAGGAGCTTCTCTCCATAGGACCGACGAGGTTACCCGCCGGGCGGTTGAAATAGCGCAAAATACACCCGGTATAAAGCACACAATCGGCCTTGCGGGGCTCTCCGGAGCAAACCGGATCCAAAGCTCAAATGCGGGGGCTGTTTTCGTTTTTCTGGGAGATCCGAAGAAGAGAGCCGAGAAGGGTCTCCTAATGCCGCAAGTCCTGGCCGACTTGAGGAAACGGCTGTCTGTGATCCGGGACGGCAAGGTGGTGGTCATCCCTGCTCCCCCCGTGAGAGGCATCGGAACGGGCGGCGGATTCGAAATGGTGGTGCAAGACCGTTCGGGCCTGGGACCCGATGCTTTGGTCAACGCCGTGGACAAGCTTACTGCCGAGGCCAATCGGACGCCCGGGCTGGTTCAGGTGTTCACCACCTTTCAAACCGATAGTCCTCAAGTCTTCGTCGACATAGATCGAGTTCAGGCGCGCATGCTCAATGTCCCCCTCCCGAAGATTTTTGAGGCGATGCAAGTGTACCTGGGATCGCTCTATGTAAATGATTTCAACTTTCTGGGAAGAACCTTCCGGGTTACCGCGCAGGCCCAGTCCCCCTTTCGCGACGAGCCGGGCGATATCCTCGGACTCAGGACCCGCAGCACCACGGGCGCCGTCGTACCTCTGGCTTCCCTGGTGACGATTCGGGAAACGACCGCTCCCGCACGCATTCAGCGCTACAACCTTTTCCCGTCGGCCGACGTGAGAGGCGACACCAAGCCCGGGTTCAGCTCCGGCGAAGCGATCTCCGCCATGGAGCAGCTCGCACGGAAGATCCTTCCTCCCGGCACAAGCTTCGAATGGACATCCTTAGCCTTACAGGAAAAGCTGGCAGGCAATGCGGGGATATATATCTTCGCTCTGTCCGTTCTGTTCGTGTTCCTGGCTTTGTCCGCCCAGTACGAAAGCTGGCTCCTTCCGTTGGCAATCATTCTCATCGTTCCGTTGTGCCTGCTCTTTTCCATTGCCGGCGTCTGGATCCGGGGGATGGAGAACAACCTCCTCACTCAGGTCGGCTTCGTGGTCCTCATAGGGCTGGCGAGCAAGAATGCCATCCTTATCGTGGAGTTTGCCAAACAACAGGAGGACGCGGGGCTGAACCGGTTCCAAGCCGTGGTGGAAGCATGCAGACTCAGGCTGCGGCCCATACTGATGACTGCCCTGGCATTCATCTTCGGCGTGATCCCCCTGGTCACGGCAACGGGTCCCGGCTATGAAATGAGACAAGCCGTGGGCACCGCAGTGTTCAGCGGTATGGTGGGGGTTACCCTTTTCGGACTGTTCCTTACCCCGGTCTTCTATGTGGTGCTGCGCAGGTTCGGGAAGAAGACGCCGGGAGGAGAATCCGGAGCATCCTGATGAAGAGTCGGGATCTCGAATCCGCGGGTTAAAGTATGACCAAGAACAAGGTGGTGGACACCGAAAAATATCAGGCAAAACCGGATCTTTTCTCCAAGATGAGTGAAGTTGCACCCTCAACTCAACTCCGTGACTTAGGAGAAATTCACCGCGGGGAGTTCCAAATTGTCGTGGATATGATAGGATGAATCGGGAATTCTTGAGGACGTGGGTAATGCCCCAGGTGGAAGTCATACTTTTCAAGGACGACGATGGAACGGTTCCCCTGATCGATTGGTTCGGTAGGTTACCGCAAAAGGCGAGAGTAAAGTGCATGGCTTGGCTCGGAAGGCTGGAAACCTTCGGTTATGAACTTCAACGCCCGGATGCAGACTATCTTAGGGACGCCATATACGAGCTACGTGTCGGCCTGGAGGGCGTGAATTACCGAATGCTCTATTTCTTTCACGGGACCACGGCCGTTGTGGTGTCGCATGGACTGGTGAAAGAACGTAAGGTTCCTCCTCTCGAAATCGACAGGGCCATAGAGAGAAAAAGAAGATTCGAGCAAAATCCGTCGGTTCACGCTTTTGTGATGGAGAGATCCTGATGGAAAACCCGAAATTAGCCTCCGACGGCCTCAGATGGTTGTATGACAAGTACGTGGAGGGCGACCCTGAATCAGTCCAGTTGTTCAAGGAATACGAATTGAGGGCGGAAATTGCCAAACAGATCTACGACCTGCGCAATCAGGCAGGCTTGACATCTGAGGAACTGGGTGACCTCGTGGACGTGGGAGAGACTGTCATCGATGCCCTCGAACAGGCTGATTATGCAGGCGATGCATTGGCGATGCTGGTGAGGATTGCATCGGCTCTCCACAAGAAAGTTGAGGTCTACTTCGTTTCCGCATCGTCTGCCGAGCCCACGGAACTGACTTCGTAACACTGCCGCGCCGGCACTCCTTGACCGAATACAGGACCGTAGGATTTGGTGAACCCCGCAGTTCCGCGGGATGAACCTGATCGGCAGCGGAGAGCATTTCCCGGAACCACCTGAGAAACTGAATGAATACCGCTAAGTGTTTGGTGGCATAATGCGGTCACGCATTCTGTAAACACGCGGTAGCGTCCCGGCGTCCCTGCCGGGCGAGAGATAGTACGTTGTTTCCCCTAGAGAATACCGACACGGAGGCCCGGGATGTGAAGGACTGTCACGAAGCCTTAGACCTGTTTCGTGGGACGGTCCCGCGTTCTGCGCGGGATGCCCGTCATCTTCAAGGGCGGGCGTCCCTGCCCGCCGTCCGTGTCTTGGTAGCGCCGGCCTCCGTGCCGGTCTCTTCTCCAAGAGCGCCCGGCAGAGACGCTGGGACGCTGCCGCGCGTACTCAAGAATACGGCACCGCACTTCGGAAACCGAGCACTAAAGACAAATAGTGCTTGACAGTACCAGACTGAACGTTTAGTTTGGTCACGGGTTGTTGGTGACCTTACTCCTCCTCACGCTCCAATCGAAACCGCATATGGAGGCACCAGTGGCTAAGCACGTTTACCTGGTCTCCGCCGTCCGAACCGCCATCGGCAGTTTCGGAGGCGAATTCAAATCGCTGAATGCCCACGAACTGGCCGTCCCGGTGATGAGGGCCGCGATCGAGCGGTCCCGGCTGCCCTATGACGGCGTTGGTAAGGTAGTTTTTGGGAATACCCTCGCTCCTCTCAATCCCAACATTGCCCGCGGCGCGGCCGTAACCGCAGGCATTCACCCCGATACTCCGTGTTTCACCATTCATTGCGCGTGCGCCAGCTCGATGCAGGCAATCATCAGCGGTGCGTCCGCGCTCCTGATGGGCGAGGCGGACACCGCGCTGGTTGGCGGCGTTGAATCCATGAGCAGCGCCCCTTACGTGCTGTCGACCGCGCGCTGGGGCCAACGTTTGCAGCACGCGCAAGCCACGGATTTGCTCTGGTGGGGGATGCAGGAAGATCCCATCATGGGCGGCATGGGCCGCGCCGCTGATTTTCTTGCCAAAACATATGGTATCTCGCGTGAAGAACAGGATGAGTTGGCGGCATTGTCACACCAAAGGGCTCTAACCGCGGCTGCTGAAGGCCGGTTTGATACGCAAATCGTTCCAGTGGAGGTGAAGCGGCGCTCCGGTTCCGCAGCCGTCCTCAAAGATGAATCTCCCAGGGCCGATGCGACGGTGGAAAAGCTGGCGGCACTGCGACCTGCATTTTCCGCCGACGGCACGGTGACCGCGGGGAACGCAAGCAGCCTCAATGATGGAGCCGCGGCAGTGGTTCTTGCAACGGGAGAAGCCTGCGCCAAGTATGGGCTGAGTCCTTTGGCACAGATCGGGCCATGGTCCATCAAGGCCCGCGAACCGCGTTTCACGGGCGTGGCGCCGGTGCCGGCCATCCGGGAGGCCGTGGAAGGCGCGGGGCTCAAAATGGATGCCCTCGATCTCATTGAAGTGAACGAAGCCTTCGCCTCGTACTATCTGGCGACTGAACGGGACCTTGTGCTCAATCGGGAGATAGTCAACGTCAACGGGAGCGGCATATCGCTCGGTCATCCGGTGGGAGCAACCGGTTGCCGGCTGGTGACGACATTGGCTCACGAGATGATCCGGCGGGACGTACCATTGGGGTTGGCCGGTCTCTGTGCAGGGGGCGGTATGGGCTATGCGCTGGTCCTGAGACGTGATTTTGCGCTATAACATGGGACGATGTGTTTAGATTGCACATCCGAAAAAGGTTTCACAACGTCTGTGGCGAACGGAGGAAGATTATGAAAGCGACGAGTCTGCCGTATCTCGCGGCGCTGGTGATGGTTGTGCTTCTGACGGCCGGGCCCATGGCACTTGCAGAAGAGCCCATTACGATCGGCACGGTGCTGGCCACGAGCGGGAAGTTCGCATTCCTGGCAGATCCTGAACAGAAAGGTGTGGAGCTGGCTGTCGACGAAATCAACGCGGCCGGGGGCGTGCTGGGCAGGAAGCTCAAGCTTGTTTCGTACGACGACGAAGCCAATCCCGCCAAGACGGTCAACCTGATGGATCGACTGCTGACCAAGGACAAGGTGGTGGGAGTGATCGGCGCTTCCACGTCGGGCACGATTCACGTGGCGGCCACTGCCTGCGAAAAGGCGGGAGTGCCTCAATTCTACATTTCGGGGAATTCCGCGATCTGTCAGGGCAAGAAATACGTGTTCAACGCCGCTCCGGCAGATGAACTGGATGCCGCCGGAATGGTCGATTTCCTGAAAGACAACTTGAAAGTCACCAAACTCGGTATCATCCACGACTCGAATGAGTACGGCACCCGCTCCGCGGAGGCATTCGATAAGATCCTCGCCAAGAGAGCCCCGGACATCAAGATAGTCGGCACGGAGAAATACCAGTCGGCAGACCGTGACATGAGCGCCCAGCTCATCAATCTCAAGAATGCCGGTTCCCAGGCCGTCGTAATCTGGGGTGTGGGCTTCGCTCCCGCGGTCATTGTGAAGAACTGGAACCAACTGGGTCTCAGAGACGGTATCAAACTGATGAGTGGAGCCGGCGCGGGTTCCCACAAGATGATTGAAGTGTTGAAGAGTACGGGCGAGGGCTTCCTCTTCAATACGGTGTTGAACTACGGGGCTCCCAATCCCAAAGAAACGGCCTTCATCGAAGCCTACCGGAAGAAGTTCAACGCCATCCCGCCCACATTCGCTGCTGTGGGATACGATGCGGCATATCTCCTTGCCGAAGCCTTGAAGATAGCCAAGGGCGACAAAAGCAAACTCGGGGAAGCGATTCACTCGATTGACGGCTTCGAGGGCGTCCAGGGGACCTTCTCCTTCAAGGGCGGCAACTGCAGCGGGCTTCAACCGGGGTGTTACGACATGGCCGTGGTCAAGAACAGCGACTACTTTCCGGCCGACAAAGCATATCCCAAGAAATAGGGTGATGCTTGGAATTCGTATGCCGCAGGCTCCTTAACGTATCTCGGAACCGCTAAGTGTTCTATGGCGTAAATACGGTCGCACATTCTGTGAACACGCAGTAGCGTCCCGGCGTCCCTGCCGGGCGAGAGATAGCACGTTGTTTCCTCCAAAGAATATCCGGGCACGGAGGCCCGGGCTACGAGGACTGTCATGAATCCTTAGACCTGTTTCGTGGGGTCCAGCGGAACGCGGGATGCCCGTCATCTTCAAGGGCGGGCGTCCCGCCGGCGCCCCGGCGTAGGCCGGGGTCGAGGCCGGCGCCGGATTCTTCTCAACGGCCCCCTTCGGCTAAGGGAGGCGGAGCGCAATGACCGATCTGTTTCAGTTTCTGGTGAGCGGCTTGTCGATCGGGAGCATTTATGCTCTGGTCGGTCTCGGCTATTACTTGGTCTTCATATCCAGCCGAGTAATCAATTTTGCCCAAGGTGCGCTGGTGCAGCTTGGAGGAGTTATTGCGCTTTCGCTGCTGGTTACCTGGCAACTGTCATATGCGTCGGTATTTCTTGTGACCATGTTTATTATGGCCGCAACGGGGATCTTATTCGACAGGCTTCTCGTAGGGCCCGCCCGGCGGGGAGACGTCCTGTCGAGCATTCTCATGACCGTGGGCGGGTTCATATTCTTCGAGCAGATGATCTACGTCTTCTGGACCAAAGATGAGCTCATGTTCCCTCCGATCTCGGGTGAACGGCCGTTGGACTTGATGGGGGTCATGGTGGTTCCTCAGGCCGTCTGGATACTCGGGATCACGTTGCTCGTCCTGGCGGTCCTCTGGCTGTTCTTCAGCAAGTCCCTGTTGGGATCCGCAATGATGGCGGCCGCCGAGAAACGTGAAGCGGCGCTGCTGATGGGGATCAATGTCCGGACCATGACCTCTCTCGCATGGGGACTCGCCACAGGCCTTGCCGCGGTGGCGGGCATTCTGATCGCTCCAATCACGTTTGCGGGCGGCAGTCTTTCCAGCGAAATGGGGATCAAGGGCTTTGTGGCAGCGGTCCTTGGAGGAGTAACCCAGGCACAGGGGGTTGTGGTAGGGGGTCTTCTGCTGGGAGTCATCGAGTCTCTCAGCACGGGATACGTCTCCAGCGGTTGGAAGGACGCAATCTCTTTTGCTCTGCTTATCGTCATATTGGCCGCACGTCCCCAGGGGCTGTTGGGTCGGACGCAGCGGGAGAAAGTGTAACCGGCATCATGGAAGGAGCCAAGAGAAAAGCATTCTGGATCGGCATGACCGTCGTGGTCGCGGCGGCCCCTTTCCTGGGCATGGAGACATACACGGCCCAGATCCTCACCCTTGCGGGGATCTATGCAACGGTGGCGTTGGGTTTGGGGCTGGTCCTTGGCAACGCCGGCCAAATCTCCCTGGGACAGGCCGCTTTCTTCGGTATCGGCGCGTATGTTACTGCGCAACTGATGCTGAAGGCGGGAATCTCCTTTGTTATCGCCTTTGCCGCGGGAGGATGCCTTGCGGGTCTGACCGGGGCAAGCCTGGGGTATCTTGCACTGAGGTTTCACGGCCATTACCTCGCTATGGTAACACTCTGTTTTGGTCTGATCATGCAGATCTTCTTCCTGGAAGTCCCCGCGCTCACCGGCGGGGCGGCAGGAATCACGGATATCCCCAGCCCTCAATTGTTCGGCTCTGCCGTGGAAAATAGTCCCGGTTCGTGGTGCAAGACATTTCACCTGGCTTGGTTCCTTTTCCTGGGGATGGCCTGGTTTTTGAGCAATATCCTGTCGTTGCAGACGGGGCGGGCTCTTGCGGCACTTCGTGACAACCCGATTGCCGCGGAGTCTTTGGGGCTCAACGTATCCAAGCACAAGGTCCAGGCTTTTGCCGTTTCCGCAGTGTTGGCAGGACTGGCCGGAGGCGTCTACAGCGTGCACACTCATTATATCGGTCCGGAGATATTTGGAGTGGGCGCCTCGCTCGAGTTCCTGATCATGGTGGTTGTAGGAGGATTGGGTCGGCCCATGGGCGCTGTGGCCGGTGCCTTGTTGCTTACGGTGATCCCGGAGTTTATACGGGCGTACGAAGAGTACCGGCTTCTGATCTTTTCAGTAGTGCTGATGGCGGTAGTGCTTGTGGCGCCGGAAGGCCTGTGGGGGCTCATTGTCGCGGCCTATCGGCGCATTGCCGGCCGCCTTTCCCGTGAAAGCGAGAAACCTGAATGAGCATCCTCGAAGTCGACGTCCTGTCCAAGAACTTTGGAGGCATTCTCGCACTTCTGGATGTCTCGTTTGAAGTCGAGCCCGGAAGCATCTTCGGGGTTATCGGTCCCAACGGGGCGGGCAAGACCACCTTGTTCAATTGCATCAGCGGCCTCGAGTCTCCGACGCAAGGCCGAATTCGCTTCAAGGGTGCCGACCTCGGGGGGATGCCTCCACACCGGATTGTCCGGAAGGGAATTGCACGGACATTCCAGACAGCACGGCTTTTCGTCCATCTCAGCGTGCTTCAGAACGTCATGGTCGCTCGACAGGTTCATTCGCGGAGCACGATACTCCATGACCTGGTCCGGTCACCCGGGGCACGGAGAGAAGAACGGGCGTGCCGCGAGCATGCGTTGAAATACCTGGAGATGGTCGGCTTGCCGGATTTGGCCGACAAGAGAGCGGATCAGTTGACCCTGTCTCAGGCCCGGCACCTTGAGTTCGCGAGGGCCCTGGCGACGGAACCGGATCTCCTCCTGTTGGACGAGCCTTGTGCAGGGATGGATGAACGTGAGCGCGAAGCTCTCCACAACCTTCTTACGGGCATTCAACGTTTGGGCGTCACCTTGATGGTGATCGAGCACGATATCGAGTTCGTGGTGAATCTGTGCACGGATCTCCTCGTGCTGAACTTCGGCAGTCCCATAGCGCAGGGGAGGCCCGAAGAGATCCAACACGACGAGAAAGTGCTTGCGGCTTACTTAGGGGACGAGCTTGTCTGAATCGACCGAAATGCTGAAAGTGAACTCTCTGCAGGCGGGGTATGGCAACATCGCCGTGCTCGCGGGGGTTGACCTGAACGTCGATGCACATGAAATCGTTGCGCTGGTCGGCACCAACGGAAGCGGCAAGACCACCTTGCTGCGATGTATTTGCGGCCTCATACCGGTAACGCAAGGGACGATCCATTTCCGGGACGAGAACATCACCGGGTATCCTCCTCAGAAACGAGTGCCTCTCGGCATCGTTATGGTGCCGGAATCCCGTGACATTTTCGCTCAACAGACGGTGATTGCCAATTTGATGCTCGGTGCGTATTCGCGCATGAAGGGGTTCCGCATAGCCGACCATCAAAGGGATCTGGATTTCGTCTTCTCTCTGTTCCCCGTTCTCAGGGTGCGGTCCAAACAGCTTGGGGCCACTTTATCGGGTGGAGAACAACAAATGCTGGCCATTGGCAGGGCCCTCATGAGCCGGCCGCAACTCTTGATTCTCGACGAGCCGTCCACCGGCCTCGCACCTTTGATCGTGCGGGAGATTTTCGAGGGCCTGCGGAAACTCAACAAGGAGATGAATCTGACCATTCTTCTCGTTGAACAGAACAGCAGGCAGGCGCTCAAGATGGCCGACAGAGGCTGTATCATGGCAAAGGGCGGGATGATTCGCACCGGGGAAGCCCGTGCTTTGCTGAAGCGGATCGAGTGCGACGGCCTCACCTACGGACCGTCGAACATGGAAAAAGGACCGGATCGGAACATGCCCGGAGGAGTCCAGTAATGGCAGTGACAGGTTTTGAGTCCCGCCGCGAGCGCGGAGTGAGTACCATAACATTGAAATCGGCCGGCGGCCCGGTGATTTCCCTGGCGCACTACCTCGATCTCGTTGACGCAATGACCGGAGAAGCTCTCAGGCACGATGTGGGCGCCGTGCTGCTGACAGGGGGCACCGGCACGTTCCTGTTCGGAATGGACATCAATGAAATCATCCGCCTGGAAACGGCGGAGGCGGTCCGGGGCCGGACCGCGAGGGTCCAGGACCTGCTCAATCAATTGGAAGCATCCCGGGTTCCGATTGTCTGCGCAGTTGACGGCGTATGCTACGGCGGCGGGTTGGAGCTGGTTCTCGCGTGCCACGTGGTATTTGCGACGCCCGAAGCTTCTTTTGCGCTGCCGGAAATCACGCACGGCACCATACCTTCGTTCGGCGGTACTCAGAGACTGACCCGGATTATCGGCCGAAACCGGGCGCTGCAGGTTATGCTTTCAGGAAAGCCTTTTTCCGCACGGGACGCCCACGACTGGGGGTTGGTCGGCCGAGTCTCTCCTTCGGGTGAGATCATGGCGGAGGCTTCCAAATTCTGTGAGCGTATTGCCGCTCTCTCCCGGCCGGCAGTGTCTTCTCTCCTGGCCGCGACTCTTCAAGGACTGGACGGGCCGATGGAGAGAGGTCTAAGTCTGGAGAGCGCACGTTCATCCGATCTGGCAGGCGGCGCGGATCTTCAGGAAGGAATCAGCGCCTTTTTCGAGAAACGCAGGCCGAAATTCCCGTCGGCTGCAACCTCGTGACGGCCGGCAGTTGAACCATGTATGAGATCGAAGCAGGAAACAAGGAGCCGGAAAGCCGGATCAGGATTCTGGAAGCAGCCACAAGGCTGTTTGGGCGCAGAGGCTATCATGCGTCCACCATCGAGAACATTACCCAAGCCGCGGGTATTTCCCGGGGCGCACTTTATTGGCATTTCAAGAGCAAGTCCGAAGTCCTGGCCGCGGTGGTGGAACGTCTTCAGCGGGAATACCTCGAGCGTTTCATCGAGGAGACCATGCAAGGCGGTTCGTCGGCCGGCGAGAGGCTGAACTACATATTCAAGTTCAATGCACGGTTTGCAGTGGAAAATGTGGATCTGGTCCACTGTTTACGTACACTTTCATTGGAGCTGTCTCCCTCCGAAGATGAGCATGTCGAGGCGTTTTTCAGCATTCTGTCCAGGCAGCGGGAGTTCATTGTGGGCCTCATCCTCGATGGACAGAAGGAAGGCACGGTTCGCGACGACATCGATGCGAACATGTTGGCGGCGGTCATTCTTGCGGTCCACGACGGCATTCTCCATCAATGGACCGCTTTTCGCTCCTTGTGGAAAGGCAAAGACCTTGCCAAGGCTTTCCGGCAAGTCACACTGGACGGCCTGGCGCGGACGGGGCGCTTTGCATGCCGGCCGCAGTCGTCGTTGAGTTCGGGAAGTACGGATCCCGCCGAAAGAGCGGACCAGATTGAGGTGAATCGATGCACGGACAGGTTGGAGTAGTCGGCGGCGGGACAATGGGCAAAGGACTCATTCGCCATTTTCTGACCAGGGGCCTCTCAGTGACTTTGGTCGAGGCAACGGCAGACCTGGCGGAAAAAACGCGGCGCGATGTCCTGCATGCCTTTGAAAGCGCCGTCAAAGCCGGTAAATTGGCCGCGGAAATTCCCTCGCAACGGATGGATCGGTTGGTCGCGGGTGCCGAAATCTCAAGCCTCGGGGACTGCGGCTTCGTCATCGAGACCGTCCCCGAAGACCTGGAACTGAAGCGGAGGATCCTGACTTCGATTGAACAAAACATCGGTCCTGATGCAATTATCGGGTCAAATACGAGCGCCTTGCCAATCACGGCTCTCGCTGCGGGTCTCACCTCGCCCGGACGTTTTGCGGGCACGCATTTCTTTAATCCTCCGCACGTGATGCCGTTGGTGGAGGTGGTGAGCGGAGCGGATAGTGCCCCCGGACCGTTACAACGCTTGATGGATTTTCTTTCGGGTACGGGTAAGCGTCCGATTTTGGTAAAGGATTGCCCGGGTTTCCTGGTGAACCGCATATTGGGGGCCTACATGAACGAGGCACTCCGCCTCCTGGGCCAAGATGCGGGGATCATGGACCTGGACGAAGCTGCGGAAGCCATGGGCTTCCCCATGGGACCGGCCAAGCTTGGCGACATGGTCGGGTGGGACGTGATCTACGCGTCGAATCGAACACTGGAAACTTCATACGGGGAACGATTTGCGATCCCGCGCCTGCTGGTGCAATTGAACGAGGACAAGCGTCTTGGAGCCAAGACGGGCAAGGGCCTGCTGGATCACACAACGGCACCGCCGACACCCACCGCCGACCTGGCTCCCGCCGGTAAAAGCCTGGGGGCTGATGCAGTTGACCTTCTGCAGAAGCGACTGATGTACGCGATCATCGCGGAAGCGCTCCGCTGTTTGGATGAAGTGGTGGCTTCCGCCGGAGACATTGACGAGGCAATGATTCTGGGTGGGGGTTTTCCGCGCGGTCCGCTCGCCTGGGCGGATGACATAGGATGCGGGCAAGTCCTTTCAGACCTGGAATTGTTCAGTAAGAGATACGGAGCGCAATTCCGGCCGGCACCGGTGCTCCGGATTTCCGTCCCGGCCGGCAGGAGATTATCGCCGGGCAGGACCAAGTGTTCCATGGCATGAACCGCCATGATCGGGGATCACAACTGACCATGAAAGCCCCGGACTCCGGGCCGAAGACCGGGCAGAGCCCGGCGGATAGGCATTCCCAGGCAGGAGCATGGGAACGAGAGGAGAGGGATTTTCAGGTAAGTACGGTCGCAGAAGCTGAACCGTCTTCCCGGCGTAGGCCGGGAACCAGTCTCTTTTTCCTGGACCCCGGCCTGCGCCGGGGAGACGGCGGGCAGGGACGCCCGCCCTTGAAGATAACGGGCACGGAGGCCGGGCATCGGTAGCGACCCGGCGTCCCTGCCGGGCGTGATCGCAGCCGGCCGGGACGGCTTTGGTGATTACGTCGCGGTATTTACGCCGTGAAGCACAAAGGAGCGGCATTCGTGGAAAAAAACCTTTGTTCCGTATTGGAAGACAATCTCAGGTCTCGCGGGGATAAGACGGCCCTGCTCCGGCAGGGCGGCAGTGATACGTTCCGGGGTATCGACGGTAAGGCATCCGCAATAGCTGCGGCCTTGCTGGATCGAGGGTTGCGCCCCGGACAAAGGGTGGGCATTCATACTGCCAACATACCGGAGTTCGTGTACGCATATTTCGGGGTCCTCAAGGCCGGCGGTCAGGTGGTGCCCATCAACGTCATGCTGAAGCCGAACGAGCTCGCCTGGCTTGGGCGGGACAGCGGGCTGATCTTCATCGTGACTCAGCAACCCTTTGTCAATGAGATACAGGCCGCCCGGGCCGACATACCGTCGCTTCGAGAGGTTTTCTGCGTCTCTCCCGGCTGCGGGGGCACCACGCCGTTCGAGAGCCTCTACTCGGAACCGGTATCTCACATCGCCGGGCCTGCGAATCCCGAAGATGTGGCAGTGATCTTCTACACATCGGGGACCACGGGGCATCCCAAGGGCGCAATGCTGACCCACTGGAATCTCTGCTCCAATGCATTGGCAACAGCCGAGACGTACGAATATGTCGAGAACGATGTGATCGTATTCGGTATGCCCATGTTCCATTCATCGGGGCAGACCAACGCGATGAATGCCGCGTTCAGCAGGGGTGCGGCCCTTGTGATGATACCCCGCTTTACTCCGGATTCGGTTTTCGATGCTTTCAAGAGTTTCCCGGTAAGTGTCTTCATCGGCGTGCCCACCATGTATCATCAGATCCTGTACCATCCCGAGGCGGAACGGTTCGCATCGGGTAACCTTCGGGTGTGCATCGTGGGAGCCGCTGCCATGCCGGAAAAGCTCTTTAATGATGTGGCGGAAAGGTACGGTGTTCCGATAACGGAAGGGTACGGCCTGTCGGAAGCGGCGCCGGTGGTGGCGCATAATCCCATTCGGGGCGTGAAGAAGATCGGCAGCGTCGGCATCGCCGTACCAGGAGTCTCGATTCACATAGTGGACGAGCAGGACAACCTCCTGCCGCCGGGACAGGTGGGCGAACTCGCGGTCCAGGGGCCCAACGTGATGAAGGGCTACCTCAATCAGCCCGAGGCTACTTCAGAAGCCCTTAAAGGCGGTCTGCTGCACACCGGGGATCTCGCGAGGATGGACGAGGACGGGTATCTGTTTATCGTCGATCGCAAGAAAGACATGATCCTCACCGGCGGCTTCAATATCTACCCGCGTGAGGTGGAAGAAGTGCTCTACACGCACCCTGCGGTCAGCGAGGCGGCGGTGATCGGGCTGCCGGACGAGGAAAAGGGTGAACTGGCCTGCGCTTATGTCATTCTGAAATCCGGTTGTGCAGCGTCGGAAGAAGATATCGTCGCATTCTGCCGGGAACGGATGGCGGCGTATAAGGCGCCTCGGAAAGTCCGATTCGTCGGGGAGCTTCCCAAGAGTCCCTCGGGCAAAATCCTCAAGAGGCTCCTCAAAGACCGGTAATGTTCACGGGTTTCAGCGGTGGGCAAGCCTTAGAGGCTTCCAAAGGACGAGACTATGAATGTGAAGGACGTTCTTCGCCATTCCGAAAAACTCCATGCGGACAAAACCGCGCTCGTTTCGCCGACGGGGCGGTTGACCTATGCGGAGTTCGGCTCGAATTGCGATGCTCTTGGCAGGGCCCTTTACCAACTGGGTCTCCGGAAAGGGGACCGGGTCGCGGTCCTGGACTTCAACTCGCTCGAGGTCTGCCTGTGCAGTTTTGCAGTTCCCGCATGCGGACTGGTTTGCCTGCCTCTGAACTTCCGTCTGGCCCCTGCCGAGATGGAAGGCATTTGGGCGGATGCGGGGATCTCGGCATTGATCTATGCTCCCGAATTCGGAGCCGTGGCGGACGGCCTGCGTTCAAGACTCCCGTCTCAAGTTCACCTCATCTGCACCAGGCCCCGGGCAGGCTCGCATGATTTCCACCGGATCATGCACGACGCTCCGGACCGTGTAACGGCGGATCCCTTTGACGATGATTTGGCTCATTTGCTGTACACCAGCGGAACCACGGGGAAGCCCAAGGGAGTACAACTCACCCACGGAAACATTACGACCACCTTGAAGTCACTGCTCATCGAGTTCAGCTTGCAGCCCGAGGATAGAGCCCTCATGGTCGCCCCGCTCTTCCACGTGGCCGCGTGCCACAGCTACATGGCTTTGGCCGGACGAGGCTGCACCGTAAACCTCCTTCCAGCATTTGATCCGGTGAAAGTGCTCGATGCCGTGGCCTCGGTCGCACCGACCTTTACCATGCTTGTGCCGGCAATGATCTCGGCGCTACTCAACTGCCCCGGCCAAGAGCGGGTCGATGTATCTTCGCTCAGACTGATCGTGTACGCGGGAGCTCCAATGCCGGAAGATCTCCTCAAGGCCGCCATGCAAAGGTTTGGCAACGTCTTGCTGCAAGTCTACGGACTCACGGAAACCTCCGCGCTCACGTGCCTGAGAGCGGAAGATCACCTCAATCGGGGCCTGATCGCCTCCGCCGGCCGTCAAATGTTCGGCAACGAGGTCCTGGTTGTGGATGAGTCGGGCCGACCCGTCCCGCCCGGAACCATTGGCGAGGTCGCTGCGAGGGGATGTAATGTCACGGCAGGATATTGGAACGCTCCCGACGAGACGCGTGCCGTCTTGCGCAACGGTTGGTTCCACACGGGAGATGTGGGACGGCAGGATCCCCAAGGATACCTGTTCTTGAGAGACCGCAAGAAGGAGTTGATCGTCAGCGGCGGCGAGAACGTCTATCCGGTGGAAGTGGAGAACGTGCTCTACGAAATGCCTCAGATTGCCGAAGCCGCGGTGATCGGCGTGCCTGACGAGAAGTGGGGCGAACGAGTGCACGCGATAGTTCATCTTCGCCCCGATGAGCAGATCGACCCGCAAGAGATCATCGACTACTGCCGGTCCAAGCTCGCAGGCTACAAGTGCCCGAAAACCATCGAGCTGTCCGGCCCTCTGCCCCGGACGCCGTCCGGGAAGGTGCAGAAATACGTGCTCCGGGCCGAATACAGGAAAGGCGAAAGCCGGAGCATCCGCTAGTAACGCTCGGCACAAGCAACCATGCAGTATTGCTCTTCCGAATCGGAACACTTAGTTTTCTGCGGCGTAAATACGGTCACGCATTCTGTAAACACGCGGTAGCGTCCCGGCGTCCCTGCCGGGCGGGTTTGTAGGGGCACCCCCCTGTGGGTGCCCATGGGTAGGCACAGGGGCCTACCCCTACCATACCGGCACGGAGGCCGGCGCTACCAAGACAGAGACGGCGTACGTTAGCGTGTCACCGTACTTACGCCGACGGGCACTTAGTGCTTAGTTGCTCAAATACGGTCGTACAACCTGAGCCGTATTCCCGGCGTAGGCCGGGAACCAGTCTTGTCTTCCTGGACCCCGGCCTGCGCCGGGGAGACGGCGGGCAGGGACGCCCGCCCCACGTTCAAGACTGAGCTTCGGGGAAGTCTTTCGTAGCCCGGGCCTCCGTGCCCGGATATTCTTCTTGCCGGGCACCCAACATGGCTGCGAGAGGAAAATATGTGACCGAACTTATGAAATGCCGCACTAAACGACAGGTTTCCAAGAGCGCATCGGCATTACGAACAAAAATACACCGGCTCACCAGAAGGAGACGACTCATGGACTTTACCCTTACGGATGAACAGCAACAAATCGTTGAAACTGCACGCAAGTTTGCGAGAAATGAGTTTCCCGGAATAGCTCGGGAATGCGACAGGGAAGAGAAGTTCCCCCGCGAAGTATGGGAAGCGGCTGGAAAACTGGGATTCATGGGAATTTTCATTCAGCCGCAATATGGCGGTTTGGGATTGGGATACCTGGAACAGGCCATGGTTATGGAGGAGTTCTGGCGCGTGGATCCGGGGGTTGGGAACATTCTGCTCACCGTCTTTGGTTCGGAGATTATCGGAGCGTTTGGGACGGAAGCGCAGAGGAACAAGTACCTGCCGCCCGTAGCGGAAGGCAAAGCGATCATGAGCTGTGCGATCACCGAGCCGGATGCGGGCAGCGATATCTTCGGGGTGAGAACCCGCGCGGTCAAGACAGCAAACGGTTATCTCATCAATGGAACGAAACAGTTCATCACCAACGGCAGCATTGCCGATCTGGTGCTGCTCTTATGCGTGACAAACCCCGACGCATCAAAACCCACCCAGAGGTTCAGTTTCGTCGTGGTGGAAACCGACCGGCCGGGGTTCACGGC
>JAZDHD010000401.1:0-4435 GCA_043806215.1 Pseudomonadota bacterium
GAACATCCAGGTTGCCGGATAGTCGTCCCAGGGGCCGGTCGGCTTAACCGCGCCTGCGAGCGTCCCCACTATGCCGCAGCGGATGCTCAGCCTCAACACAACCACAGATGTTTCGCAGGACGCCCAGCGATTCTCAGGCCGCGAATTACTGAGGGCTTACCTGCATTCAAAGAATTCACTGTTAAACTATGGGCACCTATGTTTTAATAGCAGGAGAACTTGTTAAAGACCTCTTTAGTAGGGTAACCGGATCATGAATCGCGGTCTTCAAGGGCGACTCGTACGCCAAACCACGGCCTCTGAGGCCTTTGAGGCTTTTGTCCCCTTTTCCTTACCGCCCGACCCGCCCCTGCAGGTGGATTTGGACCTCCTGGAGCAAGCCAACCGAGCCGTGGGGCGTCTCGATGCCCTCACGCTTCTCCTTCCGGACCCCTCCCTCTTTCTCTACTTCTACGTTCGCAAAGAAGCCGTTCTCTCTTCTCAAATAGAGGGGACCCAATCCTCGTTGTCCGACCTTCTGATGCATGAATATCACGGAGCGCCGGGAGTCCCGATAGACGATGTGGAAGAAGTATTGCAGTACGTGAAGGCTCTCAGTCACGGCTTGGAACGGCTGAGAGGGGGATTTCCTCTTTCGTTGAGATTGATGCGAGAAATTCACGGGGTGCTCCTTTCCAAAGGACGAGGCAGTAGTCAGGCGCCGGGTGACTTCAGAAGATCACAAAACTGGATCGGAGGCACTCGTCCGGGCAATGCGCGATTCGTTCCCCCTCCCCCGGAAGAATTGATGACTTGTATGGGTGACCTGGAAAAATATCTCCACGATCAACCCGTGCGAACTCCCGTGCTTCTCAAGGCGGCACTCAGTCACGTGCAGTTTGAGACCATTCACCCGTTTCTCGACGGCAACGGACGTCTCGGGAGATTGCTGATCACCTTCCTCCTCTGCATAGAAGGGGCTTTGTCGGAGCCTGTTCTTTACCTGAGCCTCTATTTCAAGGAGCATCGGGATACCTATTACGATCTGTTGCACAGAGTTCGCGCCGAGGGAGACTGGGAAGCCTGGGTAAGCTTCTTTCTCGAAGGTGTGATGGAAACGGCAGAGCAAGCGGTGAAGACCGCACAACGGATCATGAACATGTTTACCGATGACCGGACCCGTATTGCGAAAATGGGACCGGCAGCCGGGAATGTCTTACGAGTCCACTCCTATCTTCAAAGGAAGCCTGTCTTGGAGATTCCCAGAGCTTCGGCGGAGATCGGAATATCTCAACCGACCGTCACATCGGCTCTAAAGAAGCTGGAAGAGATCGGCGTGGCGAGAGAGATTACCGGTAAAGCGAGGGACAGGGTATATGTCTACAAGGAGTATATCGATATTCTTGGAGAAGGTACTCAGCCCCTATGACCTGAGAAGCGGTATATCGCCAATTCCGGGTACACTACGAATCTTGGCGGACTTCGCTCCCCGCTTTGCCTTGCGGAGTACGTTGCCGGGAACCTCGTGCCGTTACTCCAGCCGATCCAAGACGTGACCAGCCGGCAGGTTCGCTCGCCACGGGTGCCAAGCAATGGAGTATGGTGCACCCGAGATCCCAGCCCGGAATCCCCAGGTGTGGCGCAACTCGCGACACTGTGGCATGATTCATCCGAGACTCGAATCGGTGCGGCGACAAGAAGCGGGTTGTCCGTTCAGATCGTGCCGGTCAACTCACCGACAACGGGACCGCATCTCTTGACCGTGCTTCACCGGGAGGAGGTTGTGTTCGATGACTGAAGAGACACTCTCACAGTAATCCCTGCCTCCGTGCCTCATGCCATACGAAAGGTGATAGTTCCTTGAGTGACTGCTGATCCTTGCCACGCAGATAGCGCGAAAAATGTTTGGCCCGCATCTTATTGTGGTCAGGGCTATCGAGTTTCAACCGATTAATGGCTTCTCGCGCCATTCTTTTCTTGCGGGCATCTAAACAAGGATTCGGTCTAATTTTACCACTGGCCAAATTCAGTACGAAAGTGTTCGCCTGTAGACCGATGGGGTCCAGCACGTCATCAAACTTGCCCTTATTCCGGTTCGGCCCCAGGCAAGAAAGCCGATAGTTGTCCCACTCGTAAGCATCCCCGGCATGCCTCGACTTGGCAACAAAATGATCTGTCGATGCAGCCCCGGTCGCCCATTCAAAATAGATGGCAAGATAAGCGCACACCCCGGAATAAGACTCCCAGAGTTGCTTGTTTGAACGGGTCCAGTAATTCGGCAGGGTTGAAGGCTTTGGATGTGGCGCGTTCAATGCAATTCCCTGAGCGGCGAGCCAGTTTCTGCCGGGCCGGCGCACTTGCCGGTCAAAATCCGCAGGTTCCGGTTGTACGGTCACGGGAATCATCTCAACCAACCCTTTTGCTTGCAGATGTAGCGCCAGTTAAAGAGGAACTCGTCTTTCGGCCCCAGCGCCTGGACGAGCCTTTCATTCATCTCTTGAACTTGAGAAACGTCCGGCTGCTCCGTATCCAACAGCGCTGAAGCCTTTTCGACCAGTCTTTCATATTCCGGAGATCGGCCGGCACTCTTCAGGTCAAACGCCTCGCTGATTAGCCAAGCTGCGGCGTCACCATGCTTCTCAAAAACGCGACGCCGCAATACCACCCGTTTCCGTTCAAAATCGAGATCAAACCATGCATCCTGGTTACCGTCGAACATCGGCTCCACCGAGGCCATGATAAGGGGTGAATGAGTCGCCGTGATGAGCTGCACCGCGGCGTCTCTCGTTAGTTTGTTCATGACCTTAAGCAGCGCGGGCACTATGCTGCGCTGCCAGCTCGGATGTAAATGAGATTCGATTTCGTCAATCAAGAAGATGGCCTGCTTTGTTTGCGACTCCTGGATCTGCTTTGCAGCCTGTTTGTGTTCCTCCCAGGCCCATACCAAGAAATAGGCAAGTGCCATGATACGCTGCATGCCCGAAGAAGCATGCACAATAGCGACATCCTGTTGGTAGGGCATACGAACGGTAGGCATATCCCTCACATCGTCAAGACTGATGCGTGTCAGTTCTCCCGGCATCAGGGTTTCCTTGGTCGATGGCGATAGTACCTTCAACACCTCTTTCAGGTGCTTGAAAGGCATCCCTTTTTCCTTTTGCCAGCTTGCCCAGTCACGCACCAGACCATTGCACAACCAGGTACCATCCTGGGCGGGCAGCCCATCCCATACCTGCGCGGGGCTGAACACATAGGCCGGGCACCGGTCCTGTATATCCACTCCATCCTGGGTGCGCCAGTAGTTGCGTGCCGGGTCCCATACCGCAAAACTGCCGTCGGACATTGCGTAGAGAACCAATCCCGGATTGGCAGGTCGCCCCGTCCGCCCCGTCCAGGTTTGCTCTTTGCGCAGATAATTGCTGTCGTAGCTTTCCTCTTTGCTCTTGCCCGTAAAGGAGAAACTGATCCGAGCTTTTCCTGCCCCTGCCGGGATCGCCTTCTTCCCGGTGGTAAGCTGTGGATTGATCTCCGCCGGCCATTTCCGAGTAAGCGACCACCAGGCAATATCGAGCAGAAAGCTTTTCCCCAAACCGTTATCGCCGGTCAGGAGATTGAGACGCTTGCCAAACTCAAGCTCCATGCTCGGCGCAGGACCCACATTCGTCATCTTGAGGTATTTGATCATGGTTGGCCACCTCCGGACTTTCCCGCGTTCCGCTATTCAGCCGGTGCAAGATGGTGGTCGTTTGTCCACTCACCTTTGAGGGGATGATACCACGTGCGTGCGGACAATTGCAGGAAAACGAGTCTATCCGTTTCGATGTCAAGCCTGTGCTTGGCTCATGCCGGGCCTCGCTCGATCGCTTCCACTCTCCTCCCCAACTTCCTGATCGTCTGCAGGGGAAACCGGCTTGACGGCATAGACTCCTTAGACTTTACGGTCATCCAGCTACGAGTGAAACGCGTGCATCGAACGAGCACCACACTGGGAGACATGGGGTGCCGATACCTGGGGACCACAATGTGCGATTAACACCGAATGCGCACTCACTATAGGAAAGCATGGCGCCCGGGATCTTGGCGGCAATTTTCCTAATGCGCGTATCTCTCGAGCCACCGGTGGAGTGCGGACTTGTCCTTGAAATCCAGCAACTCTTCACCCAGAGCTTCCACCTCTTCCAATGACAATTGTCTGATGCGCTCTTGCGTGGATTCGTCCAACTCGCCAAACCGGCGGGTGAGCTGGCGGATAGTCAAAGAAGCCGTTCCAGCATGCCTGCCCTGTTGCACGCCCTCCTGAAGGCCCTGCTGGAGTCCCTGTTGCACGCCCTGCTGAAGGCCCTGCTGCAAGCCTTTCTCGATACCTTCGTTCATCCACTTGTCCAGTAAGCTTTCCATGTACATCTCTCCTTTTTCGCCCAGTGCCTCTTCCAGTGCTTGTCCCACTTCCTCCGGC
>JAZDHD010000402.1:0-74139 GCA_043806215.1 Pseudomonadota bacterium
TTGTAGCCCACGTGCAGAGTTGCGATACGGCAGGCCCTGCACGTTACGAATCTTCGATTGTACGAAATGCAGCGGCCGGGAGGATGCTCCTTGATCTGCGCAATCTTGGTGCAGAACGTGACCACCTGCTCCAGGCGTATCAGAGACCGGACGGCTTCCGACGGGTACATTCCATAGATGCCCAAACCGGGGCGCACCATATTGTAGCGAGTCTCGGGGAAACGGACCAAGGCCGCGGTGTTGGCTGCGTGGATGTACCGGAACCGTCGGCCTCTCTTTTCCATTTCACCGAGAAGCCGATTGAACGACTCGATCTGCTTCCTGGTGTAATCATCGGAATCCGGATCGTCCGCACTGGAGAAATGGGTCATGATTCCCTGCACGTCCAGGTTGCGCATCTGAAAGACCTGCTCGATGAACGGCGGAGCTTCATCCACCCAAACCCCGGATCTGCCCATTCCGGTGTCGATCTTGATGTGAACGGGAATCCTGGAGCCTCTTACCGCCGCGCCGCTCAGCGCTTCGGCCAGTGCGGGCGACGAGACAACCGCGCTCAAACCGTACCGGACAATCTTGTCCACTTCTTCCACCAGGACGTTGAAAACGAGAATCGGAGCGTCGATTTTGTTTTCGCGGAGTGTCGTGCCTTCATCGGGAAATGCCACGGCAAGATAACTCACGCCGTTCTCCAACGCGACCTTGGAAGCGCGGATGGAATCATTGCCGTAACCGAAGCTCTTCACCACGGTCATCATTTCCACGTTCTCGCCGACAATCCCCCGGACCGCCTTAATGTTCGCCGCGATTGCATCGAGGTTCACCAGAAGCCTCGTGGGTCCCATGGAACCCACCAGCTCCTTGGCGATGCGTTCCAAACGGAACCAGCGCGATCCTTTGAACAGCACCACGTCGTCGCGGTTCATGATCTTCTCGAGCTCGACTGCGGCCTCGTTGTTGCTGCGGGTGTTGATCACCTTCTGCGGACTCATGCCCTCGATAACCGCGGATTGCCCGATCAGAGCGGCTGCTTCGCCCACCGTAATGAGACGGTCCACACCGGTCCGGACAACATCCTTCCCGACCGCCAAGTGTTCCTCCCGGCTGTGCAAACCGAGGTCAAGCATTTCGCTGAGAATCGCGATCTTCCTTCTGCCCTTGCCCACTTTGGCCAGCACGTCCAGCGCACCTTTCATGGACGCGGGATCCGAATTGTACGTGTCGTTGATCAGTGTTACGCCGGTGACGGTGGTGTGTGTCTCGAGCCTCATTGGGGAGGGATGAAAACCCTCCAACCCTTTGATTATCGCCTCGGGAGATGCCCCGAGCAGGGTCGCGGACGCGGACGCGGCCAAGGCATTGAGCACGTTGAAGAGGCCCTGTACGGGGACGGTCACCTCCAGATTCCGGTCGAACAGCCTCATGATGAACCGGTGCCCTTGGTCCGGGAGCGATTCAATGTGTTCGGCCCGAACGTCGGCCCACTTCGAAAATCCGAATGTTATAACGCGCGCCTGGAATCGACCGAGAACACTCATACTCAGCGCATCGTCCGCATTGAGCAGCAGGAACGAACCGGAGCCGCGAAGGTTCTTGAACAGCCTCCGCTTTTCCTCCAAGGTCTGTTCCAGACTGCCCAGACCTCCGATGTGAGCCTTGCTGATAACCGTTAGTATTCCATGGTCCGGCTTGATCATTCTTTCCAAACGGTCCATTTCACCCGGCAGGCTGATTCCGGCCTCAATAACCGCGGCCTCATGCTCGGGCCTGATGCCCAGCAGGCCCAGTGCGGCCCCCACTTGGGTATTGTAGGAAAGAGGCGACCGGTACGTCTTACGCTCAAGGCAGAGGATGGATGCGAGCATTTCCTTGACCAGCGTCTTGCCGTTGCTCCCGGTAATGCCCACCACGGGACAGGAAAACCCGCTTCGATACGTTGCGGCCAAATCCTGCAGGGAGGACAACGTATCCCGGACCTGTATCAGCGTCGTTCCGTCGGGCAGCGGCTCTTCAAACAGATCCTCACGGTTGACCACCGCGGCCCTTACTCCCTTCCCGAGGGCTTCTTTCGCGAAGTCGTTGCCGTTGAAGTGCCGGCCTTTTATGGCCCAGAAAAGGTAATCCTCGCCGATGGATTTCCGAGTATCAATGGCCACCCCGGACAACGGACCTCGCACGGGGCCTTTGACCCGTATGGGGTTGATGATGTCTATCACGCGGCTGAGATCCAGGAATCCCAGGTTCTCGATCCCGTGCTTCTCGACATTGTTCGATCCTGCGGCAATGGAAACGGGATCCACCATTTCAGAGCACCATGTCAAGTCCGGACGTGTCGGTTCGCATGCCATTGGGCTACCCATCTTTCGGGCTCTTGGAGCCGGATGAGGGAGTACGCTCCCGCCTTGGCTCTACCATGACGAGACAAAAAGCGCAACTCATGGTACAGTCTCCGGGAGGCGGCGGATCGAGGAGATTTCCTTCTTGAACAACAAAACGGAAGAACAAGAAGCATTGGATGATTTCGACGACACATGGCGTGAGAACGATCCCATTGAGATCCCCATCGACGGAGTGCTGGACCTTCACACATTCTCCCCACGGGAAGTCGGGACTCTACTTGAAGACTATATCGGTGAATGTCTGGCCCGGAACATCCATGACCTGAGAATAATCCACGGCAAAGGAAAGGGAATTCTCCGTGACCGTGTGAAATCGATTCTTGCGAGGCATTCCCGCGTGGGGAGTTTCGGCGATGCCCCATTGGAGGCAGGCGGTTGGGGAGCGACCGTGGTCCGGCTCAGGAAGGATCCGTGATAAGGGCTTCATCGCAGGAAACAGGTGTACTGCATGCATGAGCATTCCACGCGTTCATCTCGTGACGGCAAAGGGGTAACAGTGCTCAAGCCGTTGCTGATGATAACGGTTTTCATGGTCCTTTCCGCAACGGTTCTGCTCATGATGGAGGCGCTGGGATCGGGAACCTCGCGGACGGATTGGAGCTGGGTCTTCTACGTCGGCGGAGCCGTAGCTTTATTTGTGGTATTGACGCTCCGAGCGAGGCGGAAAGGCGATTTGCGCGACGAGACCGGTCAAGTGGATTTGGATGAATTGCAGACCGGACACGATGAGGAAACGGGTGAGGCGCCGGATGACATTCGGAGTAGGATACGCCGGAGAAAGATGGAAAAGAGGTCGGGGGTCCGGAACGGCGTGGAACGAGAATGACCCGGCGAGATGCCGGTCCCACTGAAAACAAACCGGCAAGATGCTTGTGAAGAAGGAGCCTGAGCATATCCCAGATCTTTTTGCCGGCAACCGTGAGAATGGGCCGGCAATAGGCAGACCGATTCGAGGAGCTGACGATCTGGTGCCCCGAAGGGGCTCACTGTCGGTAGCCACGGGTTTCAACCCGTGGAAAAAGGGGATGTGCCCAATTGTCGGAAACGACCCCGAAAGGGTCGACCACGATAATGCCACGCTGGTGGACCGCTTCAGGGTCCATAACCATCATTATTGTGAACCGTTTCCATGGGTTGAAACCCCGCGTCCCGCGGGACTATTCAAGGTATGCCCTTTCAGGGCAGAAATCCTGAGGCTCTCGGCTTAGGTTGCCGTAATCTTGCCGTTCTTTGTCAATCCCATGGACATCGAGCCAATATGTGACATATGCCCGGTTGTCCGCGACCCCGGATATGGGAATGCTCAGAAAACAAACCGGCAAGATGCCTGTCCTCCGGGCTCTGCCCGGTCTTTGACCAGGAAGTCCCCTCCGCGACAAACTTTCACGGTCCGTTGCGGCCGAGATGTCATGGCGGTTCCCCGAAGAGCCGGCGACGAACATCTCCAACGCACACCTTGTATAATTCTGTCTACATGTCGAAAATCCTCGACATCGGTCAGGTTTCCCGTCATACCTTTTCATATCAAGACCATACCATCCCCACCACTCACATATGTAGAGCATTCTCTACACACGCGCTTCTTGTGCCCACGTTCAAAATCTGCGACTCATCGAACAACTCACCGATAACATGAGACATCCTCAGCAGCTTTGCAGACGCCGCATCACTTGGCACCGAACTTGCTTCGACTTGCAACGGGATGGTGATCCACCGTCCCCAATCAGACGAGGGTGAACGTAATGGACATCGAACTACCGGAAAGTCTGCGCATTATGCTGGACACGGTCCGGCGCTTCGTCAAACAGGATTTGGAGCCCATCAGCCGGCAGGTGGAGGAAGAAGACCGCATCCCCGACGATGTGGTGCAAACGATGCGTGAACTCGGCTTGTTCGGGCTGGCAATTCCTGAAGAATACGGAGGACTGGGACTGGGTTGTTTCGCCGAGTGCCTGGTTTATGAGGAGATGGGGAAGACCAACGCGTGCTTTCGGACGCGGATCGGCACGAACAACGGTATCGGCTCCCAGGGCATTATCTTGGACGGTACGCCCGATCAGAAACAGAGGTACCTGCCTAAGCTGGCAACAGGGGAATGGATCGGGTGCTTCGCTCTGACCGAGCCCGAAGCCGGCTCGGATGCGGCCAATATCAAGACCACCGCACAGCGGGACGGCGGTCATTGGGTGCTCAACGGCCGGAAGCATTTCATTACCAACGGCAATATCGCAGACATGGCGACGGTTTTCGCGCTTACGGACCGGAACAAGAGGGCTCAGGGCGGGATCACGGCCTTTGTCGTGGAAAAGACGTTTCCGGGCTTCTATGTGGGAACCATCGAGCGGAAGATGGGGATGCGGGGTTCCCATACCTGTGAGCTCATTTTCGACAATTGTGTGGTTCCGGCCGACAATGTTGTGGGCGGTGAGGCACTTGTAGGCCGAGGCTTTAAGACGGCCATGAAGACCTTGGACAAGGGTCGGCTCACCATGGGAGCATCGTCTCTGGGATCCGCCCAGAAATTGTTGGAACTTTCACTGGATTACGCGAAGCAACGTGTCCAGTTCGGTAAGCCTATTGCGCATTTTCAGGCTGTCCAGACAATGCTGGCCGACATGGCCACACAGATCTATGCCGCGCGTCAAATGGTCCGGCATGCCGCCAGTCTCAGAGACTCCACCGGGACGGCAGTGGTGAAGGAGGCCGCCATGGTTAAGTTGTTTTGCACCGAGACTGCCGACCGGGTGGCGGACATGGCGCTTCAGATTCATGGGGGCATGGGCTACATGAAGGACTATCCGGTGGAGCGTTTCTACCGGGACCTCCGCCTCACGCGAATCTATGAAGGCACCAGCGAGATTCAGCGGCTGGTGATTGCTCGGGAACTGCTCAAGGGCTCGGGGGACGGGCTATGAGCGGTTAGGCTCTGTCACCAAATAGCCTGTCATCCCTCGGGCCTCTCTTCAATGGTATATCCATGGGGGCCGCCGGCAAGAGGAAATTAGGGGCGCCAAGGCCCGAGAGCACCTGAACCGTAGGGTCCCGCGCGGAACGCAGGATGCCTGCCCCGGGCACCCACAGGGGGGTGCCCCTACAAGTTAGGACCGTGGGGCGGTCCCGCGTTCCGCGCGGGATGCCCGCCGTCTCCCCGGCGCAGGCCGGGGTCCAGGAAGAAGAGACTGGTTCCCGGCTGCCGGGGGCAACCAAACCGATATTCGGGAGCCAATTTCCGAAGAAATCTTCGCGGAACGACAAGAAAATGAAGATTAGTAGTATAGAGAGAGTAATGGTGGTCGGTGCCGGCCTGATGGGATCCGGCATCGCTCAGGTATGTGCAAGTGCGGGTTTCGAGGTGATCCTCTGCGATGTGGCCCACGACGCTCTCGAACGTGCGCTCAAGAACATCGCCTGGTCCGCCGGTAAGCTTGTGGAGAAGCAAAAGGTCAACGGGCCCGTTGAGTCCATAATGGCCAGGATAACCGCCACCGGCGACGTGTCCGAAGCCGCGGGGGCGGATCTGTGCATCGAGGCGGTCTTCGAGAACGCCGGACTGAAGCGGGAAGTGTTCGGGAAACTATCTGCGGCCGTCGCGCCGGAAACGTTGCTTGCAAGTAATACCAGCGCAATTCCCATCAGCACCCTCGCGGCCGCGGTTCCGCATCCGGAACGGGTGCTGGGTCTCCATTTCTTCAGCCCGGTTCCCATGATGCAGGCGGTGGAGGTGGTACGCAGCCAATTCACCGGCGACGAAGTCTTCGCCCAAGGCAGGGTATTTGTCGAGGCCATCGGCAAGGAGCCCATCCTCGTCCACAAAGACGTGCCGGGCTTTCTCCTCAACCGCATCAACTTTCCGGCAACCATCGAGGCAATCCGCATGGTGGAGGCCGGCGTGGGCACGGTGGAAGATATCGACAAGGGGCTTCGCCTCGCGTTCGGCCGCCCGATGGGGATATTCGAAACCGGGGACATGGTGGGCCTGGATGTGACCTGCGGCGCGCTCACCGCAATCTATGAGGAAACCAAGGATCCGCGTTGGTTTCCGCCGGCCATGCTCAGACGCAAGGTCATGGCGGGACACCTCGGGAGGAAGACCGGTAAGGGGTGGTACGAGTACGACGCGGACGGTTCTCGGAAGGATCCGGCCGAATAAGGTGTGGAGTAGTAGTCGGCTTTATGAATGCGGTCGCGTATTGTTGGAGACACTTAGGGCTTGTCCCAAGATAAACCTATCACATCGAGGGCTTCTCGGGCGAATGGTGTAGTCATGGGGGCTTCCGGCAATCGGGGGACATGATCCGATTTCGCGAGTGGCGCCATGCGACCTAGCGAAACTCGGAATCGTGTCCCCCGATTGCCAACTTGCAAGATTTGTTTTGGAACAGACACTTAGCCGTCAGCCTGGACCATGGTAGGGTCCCGGCGCTCGGGCCATGGAAGAATACCGGCACGGAGGCCGGCGCTACCAAGCAGAGGTAGGCGCGGACACGCTACCGAACTAACGCATCCCGCCGTGGAGAAACGTATGAAGGAAGTAACCATTGCAGCAGCGGTGAGAACCCCCGTGGGAAGGTACATGGGCTCACTCAAGGAGGTGCCTGCCTACGATCTTGCCGCACTGGTTCTGGACGAAGCCGTCAAACGTGCCGGAATCCCGCCGTCAATGGCGGACCAGGTCGTCATGGGGCAGGCCTACCAGAGTGGAGAGTACGTCAATATAGCCCGTATGGGTCTGCTCAAAGCCGGTTGGCCCGAAACCATCCCCGGCGTGACTCTGGACGCCCGTTGCTGTACCGGCCTCGATGTCGTCCGCTACGCGGCAGCCCTCATTGCATCCGACCAGGCGGACATCATCGTTGCAGGCGGCGTGGAAAGCATGAGCAACGCGGAATTCTATTTGCCGGGCAGCATGAAATGGGGGATCGGCGGCACCCGGGGAATGCCCAAGGGCCACGGCGACCTCTCAATCTGGGGCGTTTCCCTGTACGACCGCATTCAAAGGGCCCGGGTGATGTCCCAGCCGGAGGAACGATACGGCATCCTCCCCGCCATGATGTCCTGGGCCGAGTCCGCGGCCGAGGAGCACAACATAACCCGCGGTCAATGCGACAAATGGTCCCTCGAAAGTCATCGCAAGGCCTGCGCGGCAATGGAAGCAGGGAAGTTCGCTGAAGAAATCGTCCCGGTAAGCGTCCCCCAACGCAGAGGGGATCCGATAATCGTGGATCGTGACGAGAATCCGAGGGCGGATACGACCCTTGAGGCATTGGCTCGCCTCAAACCCGTGCTCGGCGGTGTCTGCACCGCGGGTAATTCATCCACCGAAAACGACGGCGCCGCTGCGGTGGTGGTCATGTCGGCTCCCAAGGCTCGGGATCTCGGCCTCCAACCGCTTGCTGTTCTCAAATCCTGTGCCTTCGTCGGCGACGATCCGCGAAGAACCTACCGGACGGTGCCTCGGGCCGCACACAAAGCCTTGGACATGGCCGCGCTGTCTTTGCAGGACATCGATCTCATCGAAATCCAGGAGGCGTTCGCCGCCCAAGTCTTGGCCGATCTCGCGGAGATGGGTATCGGGCCCGAAGACTATGCTCGAGTTAACGTCAACGGCTCGGGCATATCCCTCGGGCATCCCATAGCCTGCACCGGCGTGAGGGTCCTGGTGAGCTTGCTCCACGAAATGAAGAGACGCAACTCCCGGTACGGACTTGAATGCATCTGCGGCGGAGGCGGCCTTGGAATCGCGGCGGTTCTGGAAGGAATGGACCATTAGGAGGACCGGACATTGTGTGCCGAATTACGTGATGCAGTGGTTGTCGATGCCGTGCGCACCCCGTTCGGACGCGCCGGCGAGAAGGGAATCTTTTGGCGGACCAGAGCCGAAGACCTTTGCGTTCCGCTCCTGAAGGCTCTGCTCGACCGTAACCCCGGAGTCGAACCGGAGATGATCGAAGACAGCATCTGGGGTGTCACCAATCAGGCAAAGGAACAGGGCGGAACCCTCGGAAGGATGATCCCGATGTTGGCAGACTGGGGCTGGGAGATTCCCGGATGCTCCATCGACCGAATGTGTGCGAGCGGCTTGACCGGAATAAGCTTCGGCGCGGCGTTCATTGCGGCAGGAATGGCCGACTGCCTCATCTGTGGCGGTGTGGAGCACATGGGACATGTGCCCATGGGATTCATGAGGGACCCGCACCCAAGGGCCGAGGAAGTGATGGGCGATGCCTCGGCCTTCAACATGGGCATGACGGCCGAGAATATTCACGATCGTTTCCCCGGATTCACGAGAGAAATGGCCGACGCCTATGCCCTTGCCTCCCAGCACAAGACCTATCTGGCGATCAAGGCGGGCAAGATGAACGACATGGTGGTGCCTATTGAAGTCGAATTGGAGGACGGCGCACGGGTACTGGTCGATAAGGATCAGCAGCCACGGCCGGAATCCACCATGGAGGGACTTTCGGCACTGAGGACCCCGTTCAGGGAGAACGGTCGGGTCACCGCGGGAAATGCCGCGGGGCTCAACGACGGAGCTTCCGCGGTGCTCCTGATGTCCCGGGCGCAGGCGGATCGTCTAAACCTGACGCCAAAGATGAGGTGGGTGGCTTCCGGTACCGCCGCCGTTGACCCGAGGATTATGGGAACCGCTCCGGTTCCGGCGACCAAAAAGGCACTGCAGCGGGCGGGGCTGACCATGGCGGATATGGATGTCATAGAGATGAATGAAGCATTTGCCGTTCAGGCACTCTATTGTCTCGATCGCTGGGGACTGGCGCCGGACGATCCAAGAGTCAACCGCTGGGGCGGATCCCTCGCGTACGGACACCCTCTTGCGGCTTCCGGCCCCCGCCTGACGGCCTTTCTGGCCGGGCTCTTCAAAGAGACCCCCGGAGCCCGTTACGGATTGACCACCATGTGTGTGGGCCGGGGACAGGGTTATTCGATCATATGGGAGAACCTTGTGTACGAGTGAGGGCATGCAGTTGCGTAGACGCGGCGTACTCCCGCACGCAGCCAATGCGGCCTCATCCTCACGGTGGAACATCGACGACGGTAAACCCGCCCTCACCGGGTTGTCTTGTCTTACAACCTGTCAAGGCCCCTGACACCCCAATCCTCCCATAGTGTCCCGATCCCGCAGCCCGAGCGGGGTTATCTTTTGTGGCATGTGAATTGCTGGACACGATTCAGTGCAATGAAGCCGAGTGCTCCGTGGCGCTAATACGGTCGCACAACCTGAGCCGTCTTCTCATTCTGAACCGACGCGGCTTCATTGAAGTGGCGAGGCGCGTTTCGTCATGACGGATAGGCACGGATGGAGGTCGGATTGTATAAGACAACCGGTGAATCACCAACCCGGCAGGCGGGCAAGAGACTCGACGAGCAGACATTGGGAAACATTCTGGCCGCCTGCCCTGTAGGACTTTGCGCGATAGAGGAAAGGAACTTCGTGTGGGTCAACCGGGCATTGATCAAGATGTTCGGTTACGATTCCGAAGAGCAGTTGGTGGGAAAGAACTCTCGGATGCTCTATGAATCGGACGAAGAATATGAACGGGTCGGTGCCGTGCTGTATACCGGGCGGCGCCGCCGGACGGTATTCGAAACGGACGCCAGGTTGATCCGAAGGGACGGAAGGGAATTTGAAGGGCACGTACGGATTAGTTCGCCGGATCCGTCCGACCTCATGAAAGGCACCATCGCCGCCGTTACCGACCGCACACCGATTAGAGAAGCGCAAGCGGACCTCATAGAATCCGAAAGACGTTTTCGAGAGATTCTCGAAAATGTACGCCTTGTGGCATTGTGCCTGGACCCTCAAGGAAACATCACTTTCTGTAATGACTTTTTTCTGGAAACAACGGGCCGCAAGAGAGAAGAAGTTCTCGGAAGGAACTGGTTCGACCTCCTTGAAACGGAAAACTGGAAGGAGAGGCCGAAACGGTGGAACATTCCGTCCGCGTACGAGCGAATCCGGCAGAACAACGAACAGATGCTGCCCACAAGAAACGGCGACCTCCGCTGCATACGTTGGAACACGACCATATTCCTTCGAGATCGGCATGGGAATGTCGTTGGCCTGGCGAGCATCGGTGAAGACATTACCGAACGGAAGCGGGCAAACGAACTGCTTCTACGTACGGAACGGTTGAAGGCCGTCGGCGACATGGCGGCCGGAACGGCCCATAACTTCAACAACTTTCTCCAGATCGTCAGCGCAAGATGCTCAATCGCCCAGAAGCTTCTTGAATCGGGAGACACCGCCCAAGCACGGGCAACAATAGAACAGATATCCAGGACGGGCGATATGGCCGCCGAGATGATAAAGCGCCTCTTGGATTTTTCCAAGAGAGGAGATGAGACTGCGGCAAGAGACTCCGAGGTGTTCGACCTCTCTCACACCGTGACACAGGTTGTCGAGATGACCAAGCCTTGGTGGAAAAGCGACGCGGAGAAAGCGGGAATCACCGTCTCCCTGAAAACCGAACTAGGATCCGGGTGTCTTGTGAGGGGCAGGGAAAGCGAATTGTTCGAGGTTGCCGTCAACCTTGTAAAGAATGCCGTGGAAGCCTGTCGCGACGGCGGGGAAATGAGGGTTGACGTGTTTGCCGAAGCGGATCTCGTAGTCTTGCGCGTTCAAGATAACGGTGTTGGAATACATGAGGCCAATCTCGGGAAGGTTTTTCAACCTTTCTGGACCACCAAGGGCTTTCAGGGAACCGGCATGGGACTCTCCAGCTCGTACGGCATCGTCACACGGCATGGAGGGGAGATATCCGTCGAGAGTGTCGAAGGGAGTGGGGCAACCTTCATCGTGAAACTACCTAGAGCTTCGAGCCGGACGATCTCGCGGACTCCGACCGCTTTCCAATTGCCCGATGTGCGTCTTCGAATCCTTCTCATCGACGATGACGAAACCCTGATCACAACTATTGGGGAAGGTCTCGTCCTGCACGGGCAAGAGGTCCTCACGGCAACCTCCGGCCGCAAGGCGCTGGCCATTCTCGACAAGAACACCGTTGACGTGGTCATCTGCGACTTGGGGATGGAAGAAATGAACGGGTGGGAAATAGGCGGGGCCGTCCATGAGACCTGTCTTCAGAAGAGAATACCGAAGCCGCCTTTCATACTTCTAACCGGATGGGGATCGCAGGTTTCGGAACAAAGTGCCTATCGATTCTCTGTTGACATGATCGTTTCCAAACCGGTCTCGGTCCTCACGTTGTTGGAAAAGGTCATGGAAGCTCTCGACAATGCGGGGTCCGACTCGTGTCATCCGACGAGAGCAGCCGTGCCGATGCGCTGCACGCGAGTTTCCGGCAAAGAGTATCAGTGAGATTCCGAGGATGACGTGCCGAACAAAGACACGTACGTGCCCTACCCTTTCCTCGAGTTCATGATCGTTTCGTACGATTCGTGGACTTCCCTGAATCTCTTGTTGGCCGCGTCCCTCAAATAATCGGGAAGATCTTTGGGAAGACTGTCGACGTGACACTCCTTGATGATGGCTCTGTATCTCCGTTTGATCTCGGCATCGGAATCGGATGCCTTGCAGCCCAGGATCCTGTATGCCTCCGCGAGGCCGTCCGGCGGGCGGGAGGACTGTGAAGAGCGGCCCCCGTTCCCGCCGGAACGACCGCTTTCCCGCTCTTGGTACGCGATGCGGCATGAAACACAAAAACCATCCTCCATAATCTCAGGAGGAAACGATCTACCGCACACCAGGCATTGCTCCCTCGGCCGGGGCCCTTCAGCCGGCGTTGCAAATCCCCCGGCTATTGCCTTGGCAATGAGCTTCTTCGCATAGGTTACCCAGAAGGCCATTCCCGTTCTCCGCTTTCAGGAACAGATCCAATTTCGATGGGGCAGTCGCCTGGGACTGTCCTATTACCTTGTCCGGTGGGAGGGGCGTCTCGCCTGTCCCCAGACCGTACGGGTCAAAGACCGGGCAGAGCCCGGAAAACAGGCGTTCCCAGGCGGAGCCTGGGAACGAGAAGAACCGTGGGACGGGCGTCCCTGCCCGTCATCTTCAGGCCGGGGTTCGGGACAAGCAGACCGGTTCCCGGCCTACACCGGGAAGACGGCTCCGATTGTGCGACCATACCTATGAGATCGAGCACCTACTATCTCTTCAGGGCCGCCAGCCGATCCGACACACTTGGCCGGAGCTGCAACGGAGAGTCACCAGAAACTGCCTTCAGAGCCGCTGCAACGTTGGAATCCTCGCTGTCGTGTTCGGGGCTCAACAGCTTTGCCTTCATGTCCGATGCCGCTGCTTTTGCCCGCGCTTCTTCTGCGGCCATATTCATGCCGGCCAGCGCTATCCCGAGATCGGATGCGTCTTTTCGCAAACCGGCAAGCTTCTCGGCCTTCGCTGCCTTCGCCGCGGCCTTCACCTCTTGCATCTTTGCTCTTTCCATATCGCGCTTGGCACGTTCGAGCGTCTCCCGGGCCGTCTTCACCTTCTCCGCGGTGATTCTCGCCACTTCCATGAGCTCGTTATAAAATTCCTTCGCCTCGACGGCCTCCCGGACTTCCCGCTCAAGCTCGGGTTTGAGCTTCTCCAGATCGTCAACGAGCCTGCTAATGCTGGATTCCAAGTCCGAAGCCTTTGCCGCGTTGCCGCCGGACTGAGCTTCCAGCATCTGTGATTCAAGCATCTGGGCTGCCGCGAGATGACGGTCATAGTTCTTTTGCGCAGCGTCGGCCTCTTTCTGTTCCTTGTCGAATTGCATTTTTGCCTTACCCGCTTCGCGAGTTATCTTGTCCAGTTCTCCGATCATGGACTCGATTTCAGCCTCGGTTGCCGTTTCCGGATCCCAAGCCACGATGCTGCGGGTGATGCTCTCGCCGATACTCCCAATCTGCTTCTTTCCAAAAGTCGCAACAAAACCGAAAAGACCAGCCATATCCAAACCTCCCTGTCTCTATTTCCACTCTCTAATAGACCACGAGCGATCCCGGGTCTATCTCGATCCCTACCATGATCTGAATTGCCGCGCCGTCGTCTTCTTCCACCGCCGACAACAACAGGTATTCATCCACGCGTTCGTTGACATGACGACCATACAACATGGACCGATACTTGATGGACTCCCGGTGAGCTCCCTCCGGGTCGTGATAAACCGTTTCCTCGAATTCAAGAGGCAGTACTCGGTCGATCTGCCCGGTGCCGCTACGGCCGCCGGACCATACGCGGTTGTACAAGATCTCATCTTTTGTCTGAAACGCGTCCAATCCTATGGAACCGTCCTGGGGGCTTAACCAGAAGTCCCAGTCGGCCACGGTTTCCGGATACACCTCGTCCAGCGGCATAAAGAGTTTGCATTCCTCGATCCGGTTGTTCCTATCGGCTGCAATTTGCAGCGTATAAATGTCCGAATCCGCCTCCAGATAGAACCTGTGAACTCCGCTCCCCCCGAGGTCGAACTTGCCGCACGCTGCAATAGGATTCCTCGTCCCTGGATGCTTGATCTTGAGATCGTCGCCTCCCAGGACGAAATCGACAATCGGCACCTCCACCATGCCGCTGATTCTCAGTCCCAGTGGAAGGTCCTTGTCGATCCTCTCAGTCTTCGACTCCCGGAAAGCGGTTGAATACTCGTTGGCCTTTTTCTGCCAAATGCGCTTCAGGAGTCCCCAATTACTGGCCATAGTCACTCCTTTACTCCAAGTAATTGCGAGTTATCCATTCTCGGATGCACCTATTCTCCGTGAACCAGTTTCAGCATGACGGGCTGAACATCCTTGACCGCCATCGTGAGGGAGTCAAAGACATGAGGCCCGTTTTTCTTTACCCAATCGGTTCCGACGGTCAGTACGGCCTTGACTGCCAAGGTCTCCACTTTGGAACTGAATATGATGCCTTTCTGGAGGTTGGGATACGTCTTCTTCCCAATGGTGATGAACGTGTAGATGCGGTTCCCGTGCTGGTCCTTCTTGTCGTTGAAATCCCAGTCATCGACCTCCGCAAGGCGCAACTTACCGCTCTTCTCGGTGTATTTCTCCGCCGCCTTGAGCAGAGGGCTGTTGAGCCCCCCCACAAAGAGCATCAAGGCCTTGGGGTCCGTTGCAACATTGGCGAGCGCTGTTTTGTAGTCTGCGTGCTTGACCGGGATTTTCGCGTACGCACTATCCTGTCCGCAGAGTTCCTGCCACGTAGCGGCCGTCCCCGATCCCTTGGGCCCCACGTAAATGTAGTTCTTCTTCGCGTCGATGTCTTTGACGCTCTTTATGCCCGCGGACCGGTTGGCAATCAATTGAATCGCCTCTTCATAGAGGACCGTCTGCTCGGTCTCCTTATCGGGTATCTTCGTCAGCAGGTCCGACTGTACCAAGGCGGCGTCGGCTTTCCCGTTCCTGAGCAGGTCTACATTCTCAAGCGACCCCTCCGTGATGATAACCTCCACGTCGAGATCGCCGGCAGCCTTTTTCAGAAGCCTTCCAAATTCATAGTACATGCCGCCCCTTTGACCCGTAGCCAGGCGAAGTACCGATTTTTTCTTGGATTTAGCCGCAAGGACGGCTGAGGATACGGCAAGTTCGGGCGGAACGCCGTCGGGGAGATACGCGGGATCAACCTTGACTCCCTGGGCCTTCATCGCGGCCACTTGTTTGTCCATTTCCGCCAGCTGTTTACGCAGTTCCCCATCGGTCTTGGCCTGCTCTTCCGCCTGGCGCCGCCACTGCAAATACCCCGGATCGTTCTGGTGATGATACGCGAACGCCGCTGAATTGGGCCGGTTTGCCAGCGAAAGCATGCCGTACAGAAACGCTGCATCCCACAAGCCAAAAGAGGAAGGCCCTCCATACATCCTCGAGGAGTGGCCCACCCCTTGGTTGCGCCAGTAGTCGTCCCGTTGACGGTAGTGATCCTGGTGGCTGAACCCCGGATTCGCGCCCGCCTTGCCGTAGATCGGGTTGTCGGCATACTTCCGATCGTCGAAGTCTTGGGTCCCGGACTTCTTGAACTTGGACTGCTCCGCCTGGTAGGCCGCCAGCGAGTCCTTGGACCTTTGCTTCCTGGAGTTCTCAATCACCTGCCTGTCGAAAGCACTTCCAACAGCCGCTCCACCGACACCGGCAGCGGCCGCGCTCCTCTTGCGGGACAACGTTCCGGAGGAGTCATCCGAGGACTTCGTCTCACCGGCCTCGGTCTTCGCTCTTGACGTGAAGCGGCCTCTTGAGTCCCGAGGTTGTGCATGTGCCCGGTCTATCTTGCCGATGACATCGTCGACCGGTCTCGGGCCCGTCGAGCTCGACTTCTCGCCCTGATACCCGGAAAGCGACCTCTTTGCCCTTTCCTTCGCAGCGCCTTCGGACACGGACCTGTCGAACTTACTGCCGCCGGAGAATGTGCCGGCCGCGGTTCCATCGCCTTCCCCCGGTTTCGCGTATCCTGACGCGGAGCTCGCCCCGGGCCTATCCTGCTGCGCTCCGGCCGTAGACGACCGGCCGGCTCCCGGCTTGGCATAGCCTCCCGAAGGCGTGGACGCGCCCTCCCCGCGGGCCGCAGTTCCGGCCCGGTCCGCATCATACGTTGAAAGCGAACTCTTTGCCTTGTCTTTCCGGAGCTTATCCGCGATCTTCTGGTCGAGCGCGGACCCGCCCGTAAACCTCCCGCCCTGATCCGCGGCAGACGACCCCGGTTTCGAGTACCCCGGCGGGGGTGTCTTCTCAGGGCTCGCAGGCTGAAAACCCGTTCCGCCCAGGCCCGTTGCACCGGGCTTCGAGTATCCGGCGGAAGACTTCGCATCCGGAACCGGTTTCGCGGTGGTGCCCGGGACCGGCTTGGAATATCCGGAGACGGAGGTCTTGGTCTGGGAAGTGCCGAATATCCCGCCGCCCGACCGCTGCCCCCATACCGATTGGCTCGGCTTTGAATACGACCCGGAGCTACTCCAACCCTTCGAGTATCCTCCCGACCTGCTCCGTGCATCGACCTCCGACGAGAACATCGCCGGATAGGCCGCGACCAGTGACAAGGACACTGCAACCGAAAGAAAGCGTTTTGCCAAGCTCACTGATTCCTCCTTGGTTTTCCGTTGCCTTTCAAAGGCTTTCCCGTCGTGTGAGTCGGGTTGACGCCGAATGAACGCCCCCCGGCATACTGCACCGTGCAGTCAATCTCAATTCGCAAACCATCCGGTGAACTGGATATGATCCTGCAGTGCCGTATTCTCAAGGCGCTATAATTATTTGAAATGAATAAAAAATACGATGTCGTCTACGGCCGCCTTGGTCACCTGCACTTCATAAAAGCCCATCCCGAATAACCCCTCGTTTCTGCATTCTCTGCTTCAATGAATGCTCCTTCAAGCCTAATCGTTCAAGGGTTTGATGTCAAGACACGGCGGACGGGGTTTACGCCGCCGGCTTCGCCTCCAATCGGCAATTGTCTCTCATGCCAAGGGTTCACCAAGCAAGTGCTTCATTTCATAAGTTCGGTCACACATTGTCGTCTCATTGCCATGTTGGGTGCCGGCAAGAATAATATCCGGGCATCCCGCGCGGAACGCGGGACCGGGCTACGAAGGACTGTCATGAGGCCTTATACCTGTTTTGTGGGGTCCCGCGGAACGCGGGATGCCCGTCATCTTCAAGGGCGGGCGTCCAGCCCGTCTCCCCGGCGAAGGCCGGGGTCCAAGAAAGAAGACTGGATCCCGGCCTTCGCCGGGATGACGGCTCATGTTGTGCGACCGTACTTGTGCCATAGAACACCAAGGGAATCTTCTTCCGTCAGAATGGGAATGCCGTAACGCCTGACCAGAGCGGTGGCTACGCCGCAACCGGGCTGCTTTTCGCCCTCGATGTCGACCCTGCGGACACCGCAGGAGGGACTACCCTCCTTGAACAGAATGAATCGAGGGGCCGTCAGTTGCACTACCCGGTCAACCTCTTGGGCTCCACGCACAAAACAGGCAGTGCAATCCCTGCCTGTTTGATCCATGATCTTGGCAGTACCCTCCAAGACCCGGAAACCGTCCCCTCCTACGAAACGGCAGATCGGCCGGGGAATGCCCAGGCCGCCAAGCACCTCCGGGCAGACAGGCACCACTATCAGGCGCTCCGTGAGTTCCGCCAATCGTGGATAGGTGTGTGCCCGGCCGTCGTAGCGGGTACGCAAACCCGCCAGGCAGGCACTCATGAGGATCGTTTCACGCATTGTCGTCTGTCAAGCCTTGCTTTATTCCCTGTATCAGCCGTTCGTGCCGATGTTTCTCCACCAATTGTTCGGTCCATCCGTCCATGAACACTTCTCCTGTCTCGGGAAAGGCGGCCGCGATGAGGTACCGTACTCTTGCATCACACAAACACCACGGCCTTTTCGGGATCCGTCCGGGCTCTGATTTCCCCGATAACCCACGCTTTCAGCCCGCTTCCGCCAAGCCTCTCCAGCACGTCCTCCGTGTAATCGGGGGGTACGATCACCACGTAGCCGATTCCCATATTGAACGTCCGATGCATTTCATGGTCATCCAACCCTGCTTCTCTTCGTAGGACATGGAATATGCGCGGGACATCCCACGAGCCGTTCCGTATATACACGGAACAATCCGACGGCAATATCCGGGGCAGGTTGCCCACGAAGCCTCCGCCGGTAATATGAGCCATGCCCCGGACGGGAACGTGTGCGCAGAGATCCAGGACGGGCTTGACGTAGATGGCGGTGGGAATAAGAAGCTCTTCGCCGAGCGGTTTGCCGATTTCCGCGATACGGCTGTCCACCGTGTAGCCCTTCACCTCCAAGAGGACCTTCCTCACCAGGCTGAATCCGTTGCTGTGCAGTCCCGACGACGCAATACCGATCACCGTGTCGGCCGGTTTGACCGCGGATCCGTCGATAACCTTGGGCCTGTCCACGATTCCCACACAAAAGCCGGCGAGATCGTATTCCCCCGGAGGGTAGAAATCCGGCATCTCCGCGGTTTCTCCTCCGATAAGTGCGCACCCCGCGTCCTCACAGCCGTCCGCAATACCTGAAATTACGGACCGGACCGTGTCCGGCTCGATAGACCCTGTTGCAAAATAGTCCAGAAAAAAGAGCGGCTCGGCTCCGGTAACCAGCAGGTCGTTCACGTTCATGGCCACCAGGTCTCTCCCCACGGTGTGGTGAACGCCCATGAGAAAAGCGATCTTCAGCTTGGTTCCCACCCCGTCGGTCGCGGACACGAGCAAAGGGTCCTCGTACCGGCGCCAATCCGGACGGAACAACGCGGCAAACCCGCCCATTTTCCCTGTAACTTCAGGCCTGAACGTGGCCTTGATGCGCTCCGACAAGGAGCCGATTACCTTGTCGGCCAACTCGATGTCGACGCCTGAATCCTTGTAGGTGATCTTCTCGGACATAGTTTATCCTTTAGCTCTGCCGGCACTATGTGCACGGTTCCATACATACGGCGACATATTGGGTTCCGTCCTCCCGGCGTAGGCCGGTCTTGGTAGGGGCGACCGGCGGTCGCCCGCGGGCGAATACCATTCGCCCCTACACCTCGACCGATGCGGTTCGCTTCGCTCACCTCATCCTACAATTCTCGTCTTTCCCGCCCAATCTCCGAAGCCACGGTCCGTGCACGTGCCATGAACTCGGCCTCGTCCACCGTCGTTATCCGGCCGTGATCCACCACCAGCTTGCCGTTGACGATCACGTCGCGCACATCCGATCCCCGTGCCGCATAGACCAGATGCGATTCCGGGACATACATGGGCGTAAGGTGGGGCCGGTCGAGGTCGATCACGATCACGTCCGCGAGTTTGCCCTGCTCCAGAGATCCGATACTGTCCTCCATTCCCAGAACCCGGGCTCCGTCAATGCAGGCCATTCGAAGCACGGTCCGTGCATCCAGGGCCTCCGGGTCGCCGGTTATGAGCTTTGCCATGAGCGAGGCACTGCGCATCTCCTCGAAGAGGTCCAGATTATTGTTGCTTGCCGGGCTGTCCGTACCGATCCCCAGCGGAATTCCCCTCCCGAGGAGGTCCTGTGCATCACAGGCCCCCGAGGCAAGCTTCATGTTGCTTTCCGGGCAGTGGACCACTCCGGCTCCCGACTCCGCCAGCACTTCCTTTTCTCTTTCCGAAAGATGAACAGCGTGGACCGCAACAAAGCTCTTCTTCAGAATGTCGAGAGCGTGCAGGTGCTCCACCGGACCAAGGCCGTACCTGCCCGTGACCTCGGAGACCTCCGGCGAGGTCTCCGAGACATGACAAAAGAGTAAGGTGCCGTGTTCCTCGGCCAAGCCGGCTGCGTCACAAAGGGTCTCGGGGCCGCAGAGGTAAGCCGAATGGCAGAACAACGCCGGTGTGATCAGAGAGTCCCGGGGACAGGATGCTAGAAACTCTTTCACCCGTTGCTTCCAGGCCCCCGGGGTCGGCGCATCCGGAGCCGGCACATCGAGGATACCCTGAGCGATAACCGCCCTGATCCCGATATCCATAGCTGCCCGTGCGGCGTGTTCCATGTGGAAATATCCGTCCGCGAACGTGGTGACGCCGTTGAGAACCATCTCCATTGCGGAAATCATGGTCCCCAGATACACGAAGTCCGGTCCCACATGTTTGCTCTCCGAGGGGAAAATGAACTCGTTGAGCCACCGGTGAAGAGGAAGATCGTCGGCAAGGCCTCTGAGCAGACTCATCGCGGCATGGCTGTGCCCGTTGATCAACCCGGGCATGATCAGACAGTTGGAACAGTCTATGATCCGGCCGCCGTGCGCTGCGTCCGCGTCCTGCGGCACGTTCACCTCGAGCAGGCGGTCGCCGGAAATCACCGTCATTCCATGGGGGACGGTTCCGGTTCTTCCGGGCTCGGTGAGAATCATGCCTCCCACCAGAACCGTGTCCACCGAAGTGGGGCTTTCCGTCATCTATTGTGTTCCTTAATGCTTCGTTTCCTGATTACGGTCGCACATTTTCGTCTCGCAGCCGTCTCGGGTGCCGGCAAAAACAAGATCCGGGCACGGAGGCCCGGGCTACGAAGAACAGAGACCAAGCCGGTCGTACACCGTGGGACGGGCGTCCCTGCCCGTCATCTTCCCGGCGTAGGCCTATAGGCGTTAACTTAAGCCTGTTGGTCGGCGTGGACTTGGGTTCATTCATAACGTCCCGAAGGGACCCGTCCCGCGTCTCGCGGGATTAGCCGGGCCTTTCAAGCCCAGGAAGAACTTCCGGGGGATGAATCCCCCGGCTAAATTCCTAAGTGCCTTCGGCACATTAAGATTGCTGCATCTCAACACCGAGAACGGTGTGCATGCCTCGATTCGTGTGCCGGTTGAAGCACGGGTTGCCGGCCGGAATCCTTAAGTTAACGTCTATGGGCGCAGGCCGGGGTCCGGAAAAAACAGACTGGTTCCCGGCCTACGCCGGGAAGACGGTTCAGCTTGTGCGACCGTATTTACGCCTGGGAGCCCCAAGCCGGCGCCCATACGAGTCTTGAAGATCTCCCTCCCCGGAAATCTACTTCTCAAGTACTCCGTATAACCGGCACATCACCTCGTCTCTGGAAACGGCATCCCCGGCTCGGAACCGGCACCCTCCCCCGCACGATTCCGCGTGGTCACAGTCACGGCACAGGGTGGAATCAATGGGGATGTGTTCCGCTTTGGCCCAAGCTTTCGCCAGTCCCTCTAGTACTGAACCATAGCGCATATCCGGATAGAGACCGCATCGGCACACGTCGCCCGAAGGGAGCACCGCTGCCAAATGCCGTCCGCAGGTCCATCCGGGGGAGGTGCCGTGGTACGAACCTCCAAAACCGTAGGCCATGGCTACGGCCGCGTCGTCGAGCCCTACGGCGAGATCGGGATGCGAAACCCGCCTGCCGGCAACGCAGGGATAGTCGATGCTCCATTCCCGCACACCCAGTTCGGTCATCAGATCCTTCATCCGCCCGAATTCGCCGAGGTTACCCCGATGCACCATGGTTGCCGCGGACAGATCCAAGCCCGCATTCTTCACTGCGTGCAAGGCCCTCAGCGCCTTCTTGAACGCTCCTTTGCCCCGAATCATGTCATGGCCTTCTTCCATACCGTCAAGGCTGATCTGCACCTCATGAAAGTGCAGTTTGGAGACGGCTCTATCGTCAAGGGTCAGTCCGTTGCTCAGGAGCACGGCACGAACGGGATAATCCGGCAGCAGGTTGTTGAGGACATCGAAGTGCGGGTACAATGTGGGCTCGCCGCCCGAAACAAGGACCCTCAGACCCTGCATTTCGCTGAACTGCTCCAGCAGAGGCTCGATAAGATCAGGGGGGAAATCCGTGTTGCTTGATTCCCCGAGATAGCAGTGAGCGCACGACAGATTGCACCTATACGTGACCAACCATTCCAGGTAACGCAATGACGGTATCGGCGAGCGCCCCCGGTACAACTTCCCGGGCCTCGCTTCGGGGAGAAACTCCAGGAGATCCTCATCCATGCAGACACACAGAAACGCCGGATCGGGGTTCAGTTGTCTCACCGTGTGTTCGCCGTTGCACCGGTTGAGCATCTCAAAGGCTTCTGCGTTGACCTCGTACAGTTCATCGTGCTTCACGTGATACAGATAGTGCTCTTCAAGGTTCTTGATTGCAGTCCGGGGGGTCAGGCCGAGCCGACTGTCGAGATTGCGCCCGATAAGGTCGATTTCTCGAACCGCTTCCTCCGAGAGAGTGCCTTCCCTGAGAAGGCCGGAGATCAGAACGAGTCCTCCGCACGGCCGACAATTCTCCGGTGGATGCAATGACGTGAAGTCACAATCGTTTACGAGAAAAGGGCATGCCGAGCACACATGGTCTCTCAGGAAAGATCTCTTGAAATCCGGATCGAAGGGGGTGTCCGAGGAAAGCACGGGGCGGGATGACGTCATCGAAGAGAAGACCGAGGTTAGCTCATAACCTCGGCACCGCTCCTCTTCGGATGAGTTTTGTTTGTAGTAATTGCAGTGGGGACGGCAAACCCAATCTTCCTGGTCGGACAACTCAGATTCACCTCTCATTGGGAAGTTTGGGATTGCCGGGCAACATTTCCGTTGTCAGCAGGAGCTCTTGCACTTGCACATGCCTTTGGTCGACTTGGTCACTTTCTTGATTGTCATGAATGCCTCCCGTATGATTAAATCCGCTGAGTTCATGGTGGAGCACGGCACGGCCCGAGTCAAGGCGAACTTCGCCGGAAACAACAAAAAAGTTTAAGAGTAGCAGTCGGTTACGCTACATGTTACTCGGCGGATATGACAACCGTATACATGCCACACTGTGCTACGGACGTTACTTAGATACTATGCTCCATCCGCGCTGCGCGCATGCCGGGGAACCGGGGCGGAGGTTGGGATGAAATCGTTCGATGTAAGAGCACTCGCCGCGGATGAAGGCGGCGAGTACGTTTTGGGAATGAAGGACCTCGACACTCATGCATGTTACCTTATCTACGGCACGCTGCGGCCGGGCGAAGGAGGCAGACGGGTCGAGCCGGGCCACGGGCACGAGGAGATACTCTGTGTCGTTTCCGGAACGCTGCTGATTCATGCACCGGGAGAGGACTTCACGCTGGAGACCGGCCATGCGGTACATGTCCGGGAAGACGGGTCCTTCGAGATTTCCAATCCCGGGCGGGAGGAAGCCGTCTACGTAATGGCCGGCGGGCACCCTCGGCCTCATCACCACTGATTCGGGCGACGGACCGGCCGTCCTGCGTCAGCTTTTCTCGAATGCGATGACGGCCGCACCCAATGCTCCGACAATCTGAGGATCGACGATGTCGGGGAATCCGACGAACCTGCACTCGAGGATCTCTTCGAGTGTTTCCACGACCCCTCTATTCTTCGCCACTCCTCCGGTGATGACGATTTCCTTCTCCATGCCCACCCTCTTTGCCAAGGTGCGTATCCTGTTGGCAACGGACTTGTGAAGCCCCTTGATTATGGAAGGGAGCGGAACTTCCTCGTTGATGAGATTGATGACTTCGGATTCCGCAAAGACGCTGCACATGCTGCTGATCATGGCCGGATCGCCTTCGCCGAAGTGCAGCCGTACCATGTCCTTGATCTCTAGATCCATGGACCTGGCCATAAAATCCAAGAATCTTCCGGTACCGGCGGCACACTTGTCATTCATGACAAAATCCGCCACCAGCCCTTCATTGTCGATTCTGATGGCCTTGGTGTCCTGTCCCCCTATGTCGACCACGGTCCTCACTTCCGGGAGCAAATGATGAGCACCCCGTGCATGACAGGAGATTTCCGAGACGTTTTCATCCGCGAACTCGACTCTGGCCCGGCCGTATCCGGTACCTATGACATACGCAACCTGCTCTCGGGTAATACCCGCGGATGAAAGAGCCCGTTCGAAGACGAGCCGGGCGGTCTTGCTCGGACTGACCGAGCTCGGTCCTATGGAATACGAGGCAATCTCTCCCCCCGAGAGTATGACGGCCTTGCTCGTGGATGATCCGATATCGATGCCTGCCGTTATTGTGTCTCCGTTGGCCAATTGTAACCCTCCCACGCTATTTGTGTTTGCGGGGCAGGACAATGTCTTCGGCAAAGCGCCTGAATTCCTGCTTAAGCGTTTCGACGGACGTGACCCGGGGATCGAACAAGTCGAACTCGAAGATAAGCACCGGAATGTCGGCTTCTCTGAGCGCCTCCTTGAGCAGCCCGGCGATGCCCCACGCATGTTTGCACGATATGTGGCCTGCAATGAGAGCACAATCGGCCTTATACTCTCGTGCCGCACGGACCAGATCGTCGATGAAGTAATCCGGCAACCCCGTGAAGTGGCGTCCCATGGGCATGAAGATCTGCTTCCTGGCCAAATCGTGCAGGATGGTCTCGGGAGTGGAAGTGTCCACGTACATTTCAGGGACCACGTAACTGAACATGTCCACGGGAACGACCATGCCCAGATCGTTTTCCATCCAGTCGTACAAGCCGATATTGAACCACGTGGGCGAACCGAACCATATGGCCCTGACTCTCTCTCCTCCCGGCGCTGCGGACTTACCCGCCAAAACCCGTTCCTTGGCATCCGCTGCATACTCGGAAGCCACCCAGGTCGCTCCCTTGGTCCCGGAACCGTCCTGGAGCAGGATATACATGGTCGAGAGCATTTTGCTCATCTGAGGACACGGGACCGTTTTGCGAAGGTCAAGCCATTCCAATGCCTGCTCGATCATCCGGTTGCTTTCCTCGCAGATCTCCTTCAGCCTGTCCCAGTTCAGTCTCTTTCCCGTCTTCTCTTCGAGGAATGTGATCTGATCCTTCAGTTGTCGGGCAACGTGCATGATCTCCCGCTCGCCGTGAAGGTGCGGGATATCGATCAGAAAGACGTCCTCGCCGGTCTGCTCTTTGATGGTCTCGGCAAGTACCGTTTGGCTGTCGCACGGAGCGGTTACGAAAACCGAACAGGTAATTTCGGGAAGGAACTTCTTGGCCAGGTTCCCGAGTGTGGCCCTGTCCGCGGAACACACGTCGCTGCTCATTCCTTGGGACTCGGCGATTTCCATGGCTTCTATGTTGTACTGGTAATCGCCGACCAATGATTGGAGAGCGACAACCTTCTCCATGGCAAAGGGAAATACCTCATTCTCGTTGTCCCCCAGTGCGAGCAGGATCTCCGGTATTCCTCCAAGATTGTAGGAGACTACCGGCACTCCGCTGTCCAGCGCGGCCGCAATTCCCTCCGTGGCCATTTTGGCGGCCAGAAGAAACGCATTGAAGGCCCTTGAGTCCGGATCTCCCTGGTGGCGCTCCATCAGTCGGTTCACACCTTCATATATGGTTTCAAGCTCCTTGCCCCGGTCTTTTCCCAGCACCGTCATCGCACGGCCCCTTTCTTGGATTTGGACTCGATGTTTTCAATGAACGCCTGTACCCGTGTCTTCACCTGGCCGTATCCGCCCGCCAAGTACTCGCGGTCGAGCACCAGGGTGGGTAGGCCGTTTTCCCGGCCGCGACGGATGAAGTTGTACAGATGGCCGGCATTGATGACGCACTGTTTCATGCGCTGCGCGATCAGGCCGTCCGCCTTGTAGGCCTGTTTGATCCGCTCGATGTTGGCGTAGCGGGGTGAAAAGCTGTTAAACATCCTGGCACACGGCACTCGATAGAAGTATCTCTCCGCGATCTTGTCGAGGGGATCTCCGTCTTCGGCCACGAGTTCTTCGTAGAACCTGGCTCCGAAACACGTGTCCTCGTACACCACCAGTCCGCCCTGCTCTTCTATTGCTTTCAGGAACTCGGGTTCATCCAGTTCCCCGCCGGTAACGATAAAGCGTGCCCTGTAGTTTCGCGGTTCCTCACCGCCGGCTGTTGCATCGAGGAGTTCACCGGCCAATTCATCGAAGTCCTTCAGCGGCATCAGATGAGCTGCCACCGTTACGGTAAGGGCTTCGCTTCCGCTGAGCGGAGGGTTGGATCCCCTTCTCAGTTCGTTGAGTTCGATCAGCTTTGTACGGACGGCATTGTGCAGGCCGATTGCTTCGCGCAACTCGTCCGGTCCGATCTTCACCTGGAAATCCTTTTCCATGGCGGCGATCAGATTCTCCAGTTCCTCCTTGTACCAGGAGAACAGTCTTTCCTCCGCGGCGCGAGGCACGGAAAGAAACGCATGAAACGGGATTTTGCTCTTCTGCTTCAGGACGTCGTGCGCCCTCCTCGCCTGATCGCAGCCATTCATACAGACTACCCCGGACAGGAAGTCGAATTGTCCCTCCAGCGCCAGATTGACGGTATGCCTTACAAACGTGCAGACATTGGAGCTCATATGCACGTCGGCCAGGCCCGTGTCGTCGCTTCCCGCTCCCCTTATCCGGTACGGTACCATACCTGCGGCGGTCAATATTTCTCCCGGTATCAGGGTGCAGTAGTAGCCGCACACCTTCCCTCCTCCGGAAATCCATCCATCGAGATAGGTGTTGCGCGGTTTCTGCACAACCTGCTGAAATAGTCTCAATACTTCGGCCTTGTCCATATCTCAGTCTCCCTGAGCTTTGATAAGGATGTCGGTGATTTTTCTCACCGACTCCAGGATTGGCGAATCGGCTGGAAGGTCAAAAACTGATCGGCCAAGGGCATCGTTCCTCAGCAATCCCTCATCCTCGGGAATCACGCCCCACGTAAGATCGCGGAGATGTTGTGAGGAAAGGTCGGCATCCCCGCCCAGGTCTTGCCTGCGATTCAGAACGACTCCCAATCGGGCCTTCATGCCCAATTCACGCACCACCCGGACGATCAGGTCCATGGAGTGCCTGCTTCTCAGTGAGTTGTCCACGAGCACGACAATGGTGTCCACAACCGACATGACTTCCCTGTTGATCTGTTCGATTCCGGCTTCCGCGTCCAGCAGCACCACGTCATAGTCCTGGGCGATGTTCTTGACGGATTCCTTCAACAACGTGTTGAGGGGACAAAAACAGCCTCTGGAAAGAGGCCTCCCCATTGCCAGGAAACTGAGGTTCTCCGTTTCCGTAAGCGCCTCCAGCATCAGGTAATCCATAATCCCGGCGATTTGTTCAGGATTGCGGTCTCTACGGGCCCTTTGTATGAGATCATCCCTGACTTGCCCGAGTGTCTTGATATCGGCGGACAATCCCACGAAATAGGACAGTCCCAGCGCCGGGTCGGCATCCACTGCGAGAACCCTGAGACCCCGTTCCGCCAGCACCCTGACGACGGCACCGCTGAAAACGGTCTTACCCACACCTCCTTTACCGCATACGGCAATAACGGTTTGGTTCCCCATGGTTTTCCCTACACCCGTTTCTTCTTCCTCGTTATCGCAACCGCATCTTTCAGAACCCGGCAAACCTGGTTTTCCGGGCATTCGTTACAATCCACCCCGCTTGTGCACTCGCCCATCTCCCTTATCTCGGCCCTGTACCGATCTCTCTTCTCCTCGGCCACTCTTTCGGCAGTCGGCCGCAGCATCTCGATATGATTCGCGTCGGAAGAGATAAGGATCACGTTGGCTTTGGTGAACATGTGGCGATCCTTAAAGATTTCTGCAACAAGTCGCCGACCGATTGCCGCCAGGGTGATGCCGTGATCCAGGGCTTCTTGACGAACCCGAAGCCACATCTTGTCGAGAGCCGCCCTTGCCGTCACTCCCTGAAAACGGTCACAGACGGAGAGTTTTCCGGACAGAGCCCGCCTGCTGCGCTCGTCGGCCTCAACGACCTCCGCAAGGACGATGAGGGCAAAGGGGTGACGCCCGGGAGCGAGCTCGTGGAGTTCGCCGCCCAGGACCAATACCCCGTTATCCCCTATCAGACCGTTTGTCCGCGTGATCAAACAGAGGCAGATGGAAGGCGTGGATGGATGCCCCAATTCGAGGACCGTATTCCCGGCGCCGATGATGCGGCGGGGAGCCTCGCCTCTGCACGGGCTCTCGTCTTCAATACCGGGAAAGACCCGGTAGCGCCGGGCCGGCACCCCTGCCTTTTCCAGTGCCTCCGCCGGCATCTTGATTTCCGCTATGAAGCGACCGTCGTCCGACATGCGGGCATCCCCTATCCCATGGTCTGTTCATCAATCCGGCTAATGGTCGATTCCGGGCAGATTCACTACCCACAATCGTAGTACCCGCGGCACACGTCCAGGCGTCCCAGCTGGCCGCCCCCCACCCACAGCTGAATCATCTTGCAATCCCGCCAGTACTTCTCCACATCGTAGTCGCGCACGTAACCGTATGCACCCATGAGCTCCATTGCCTTGTTCGTCACCGACACGGCAACATCGCATGCATGCATTTTCGCAATGCTCGCTCTGGACAACATGGAATTCGACGTAGGCGGACCGTAGTCCCCGGGATGATCATACATGTATGCAGCCGCATAGGCATACTGCCGAGCAGTTTCTATGCCCACGGCCATGTCGGCCAGTATGCACGCGGCCACGGAGTGATCTCGGATCGGTTTGTCGGCGACGACTCTCTCGCCGGTGTATTTGAGAACCGTTTCAAACGCGCCCTGTGCTTGGCCCACGGCCAGAGCGGCGGTAACCAGACGTCCAAGGATCAGGTTGTTGAGAAGCAATTGGCCATCTTGGCCCGGCCCCGCGGCCCGGAATTCCTTGGGCACCCGTACGTCGTCCAGGAAGGCCGCATGATTCTTGTCCCCCTGCATGCCCGCTTTCTTCTCGTTCTTGCCGAAAGTGAGCCCTTTGCTGTCTCCGGGCACGTATATTATCGCAATCCCCTCATCCCCGAGTCCGGGATCGGTTGTACAGACCACGCAATAGGCATTCGCTATGCCGCTGTTGGATGCCCACATCTTCCGGCCGTTGATAACCCATTCGTCCCCGTCGAGTCTGGCCGTGGTTCGAATCTTCTTTCCCTTCAAGGCAACATTCTCTATGTCGCAGCCGCCCCCGCCGTGGGGTCCGCCCGGCTCCGTCATGGAAAAACAGCCCAATTTCAGGACGTTACCGCAAAACTCAGGAGCGAAGCGATCCAAGACGGCTTTGTTCCCCGCGGCAAGCGCCGGCACAAATGCCCACCCGGTCACGTTGAAGGCCGTGCAGATCCCGCTGTCGCCGCGGCCGAGTTCTTCGTGCACCACCGCGTTGGTGACGACCGAGGCCGCGCCGCTGCCGCCGTATTCCTCAGGAAAGGGAGCCTTTTGGATCCCCAGATCCGTCAACCCCTGAAGGACTTTGTGTACCAGCACGTGTTCCTTGTCGTCGTCCACTTGCTGCCGGATAGGTACGATCTCGTTGTTGACGAACTTGCGGAGCACGTCCCTCAACATGTGATCTTCCTTCTTCAGATACACATCCACCTGCGATTTCATCGTCATAGATCCGCTCCTGTTTTTTTCGCGGCCGTGGCCTGCCGGCCTGTTGGAAGGGATTTCGTCGGCGTTCCCGTCGTTTTGCGGTTTGGCCGGGTTTCCGCCTCTGCTTTCAAGGACATTTCCACGTAGGAGTTGGATAGGCATTCGGCGCTCAGGCTTCCCGCTTCCTGCCGCTGACCGGAGGTTGTGCCCAAAGCCTATCCGCTCAACACCAAGCAGGATTCATGCCGGAATGGTCGACGACCGGAACACCCTGTCATTACGGGAATAGAGCCTCACCGTCCACAGCAACCAAAGCGGAGGATTTGTCAAGACATGTTGACATCGAGGAAACTTGTCGAGGAATCTCAGGGCCGGAAGTGATGATGGGCGAGGAAAAGCTTTCTTGATACGTCAAGAAACCTTGATACGAAAATTCCTTACATGAGGAGATCGTCTTCGCGGAGACTGTCCGGCCATGTCGGTCAAGCGGTATTGTCCCGGATCTCTCGGACTTGGTGAATTCACGTAACGTAGTACCGGCAAATGCCCTACGATTGGTTACAGTATCATCCGTCCCACCGATCCGGCCATCCCCCATTCCTCCGAGTTTGATCTGCCTCGTATGAGAGGATTGTAACGGCTATGGGACGGCGAAGACAACAACCTTGATCTTCGGAACCAAACGTACCCACTGGTCCCCCCTGAAGTGACTTTTCCACCGAGGGAGGTCTTCCCGGGAGTTCGATGCTGCGGGTCCGTTAAGGGTACCAATTGAAGAAATTGCTTGACATTACTGAGGACAATTCTTACTGTATGTTAACGGGAGTGGTGAGCGGCTTCCTCACCATTTTCCGAAACTGTAATCACCCCCATGTTTGCGGACATGGGCAGACGGGCTCCCTTCGGGGGGCCTTATCGCATTCAGCGAGCTTTCCTTTTCCATAACCTACCCATCCGGCGCGGCGCAAGGGACCCATGGACACCTGTATTTATATAGACGGGTTCAACTTCTATTACGGTGCGGTCAAGGACACACCTCACAAGTGGCTTGATTTCAAGTCTCTCTTTCAGAGTATCCTGCCCCCGAATTATGTTATTAGCTCGATCAAATATTTCACGGCTCGAGTCTCGGCCACTCCACATGACCCGGGAAAGCCTAACCGGCAAGATCGCCTTATTGAGGCTCTCAAAGCGCACATTCCTGAGATCGAGATACATGAAGGAAATTTCACCACTCACGAGAGATGGTTCAATCTCAGTAATCATAGGGGTGATCAACTGCGCTCCAACGATTTCCTAGCCGCCAGAGTGGACGAGACCAAAGAAAAAGGCTCTGACGTGAAACTCGCGGTTCATCTCGTAAATGATGCACACAAACAGTCATATGAGTGCTTTGTTGTGGTCTCAAATGATAGTGACCTGGCGGAGGCTATGAAGATTGTCAAAGGGATGCCGAGGACTCTGGTCATTCTTATGACGCCCCCACGTTTTAAGAGAACGCGATCTACGCTCTTGAAGACGCATTCCCATCAAGCTTGGAAGATCAAATCATCACATTTGGCCGATAGCCAATTACCTGATCCGGTAGTGGATTCGACTACGGGTAAGCGCTATGCAAGACCTGCGGAGTGGTGGTAGTCCAGGCTGTAGGGTTACTGGGCAGGTTTCTTGTTTGTCGGCCATGCGGGGGTAGGTCCCGGCAACTCGCAAGCCCCAGGACGGGGGGTATCGCGGTCACAGTAACAACCAGTTTTGGCGCTGCCTAGTCAATGGTTTGCGGACGGCCCCTCAAGTCGGCCTTCCCCGGTCAATCACCACGTTTGTTCTTCAAGCGCTGATTCAGTGCCTGGGGCGTAATCCCCAACATGAATGCCGCGGCCCGCTGATTCCCGTTCGAGCGGTGCAGCGCCTCGCTGATGAGTGCCGCGGTCGCTTCCTTGATGGTGGGAAGCTGATCCAGGTGAGCAAATGATGGCTCGACCGACGACGAGGGCCGGACGAAGCCATGGATGGTTGCGGCTCCTTCACTGCCCTGTATGGCTGTCTTGAAGAGATCCGTCGAGAGCACTTCCGACCGGCTTCTTCCCACTGCGTCCACCACCAGTGACTTGAGTTCTCTCACATTGCCCGGGAAGTGATGGCTTTGGAGAAGTTCGACAAGATCTTGACCGTATGTCGGTCTTTCTCTATCAAACTCTCTTGCCGCCTCTTCGATGAAGCAATCGAGAAGGATCGGGATGTCGTCCAAGCGCTCCCGCAGGGGAGGAATGCGCACGGTGTGCGTGCGGAGTCTGTAGAAGAGGTCTTCTCGGAACCGCCGTTCCTGTACCAACTTCGACAGATCCCTGTGGGTGGCGAAGAGAAACCTCACGTTTGCAGGCTTGGCCACATCAGCGCCCAAGGGAACGTACTCCTGCTTGTCGAGAAGGCGCAACAGCTTCACCTGTGAGTTCAGACTGAGGTCCCCGATTTCATCCAGGAACAGACTGCCTCCCGCGGCTCGCTCGATCCGGCCCAACCTTACGCCGGCCGCGTCGGTGAATGCGCCTTTTACGTGGCCGAAAAGGGTATCCGCGAACATGTTGTCGTCGACACCCGCGGCATTGACCGCAACAAGATCTCCTTCCCTTTCGCTGAGGGCATGGATGGCTTCGGCAATGAGTTCCTTGCCGACACCGGACTCGCCGGTTATCAGCACCGGGTGGGTTCCCACCGCAATTGCCTCACAGTACCGGAATATGGCCTTCATGTTGCGGTTGCGTGTGACAATTCGTGAGAACTTGTCGGGATCCTCGGGTGAGTCGGAGAAAAAGCGGTGGATGAGTCTGGCATTCTCCCGCTTCAATTGGCGCATCTCGGTCGCCCTGCGGACAATGGGGAGCAGCCGCTCCCTGTCGACGGGTTTGAGGACGTAGTCGAATGCACCCCTTTGCATACACCGGACCGCCGTCTCCACCTCGTTTACTCCCGTTACCATTATGACGGGAATCTCCGGATATTTGACGACGAGGCTCGACAGGATCTCTTCGCCCGAGAGATCGGGCATCAGCAGGTCCAGGAGGATAAGTTCAGCCTCCATGCCGGCAAGAATCTCGAACACCCGCGGACTTTCCGAGCAAGTGACGATGTTGGTGTAGCCTCCGGTGCGCAGTGCAACTTCGAAGCTCTTGACGGCATGAATTTCGTCGTCGACAATGAGTATGGGCTTGTGGGGCGCCCTGCCTCGCTTGCCGATCATTCTTTTCCCCTCCGGCAGACGCAGGCATATGCGCCCAGGACCGCATCGGCCTCTTGAGGCAAGCAATGGGGATGGTGGGAGGCGGAAGACAACTCGTCCCCATCGGCACATGCAGCGCAGCACACGCCCGAGTCCACGGCCGGCAAACGAAGATACACCTTGGTACCGGCGCCGAATTTCGACTCGAATTCCAGTCTCCCATTATGTTCTTTTACTATCCCTGCACATACGGACAATCCGAGGCCGGTCCCGCCGACGTCCGCCTTTGTCGTGAAGAACGGATCGAGGACATGATCCATGTGTTCGGGCCGGATACCCGTGCCCTCATCCGCAATGCACACCACAACCTCATTATCTTCCGGAACATGAGATGTCGTGACGACAATTCCCTTATTCCGGTCGGGCAATGCTTGACAGGCATTCTGGATGAGGTTGACCACCACCTGTTCCAGCCTTTGCAGGCTTCCCCTTACCAAAGGCAGATTCTTTGGACAGTCCACAAATACCGACCGAGTAGACTTCTTGATTTGATGTGCCGTAAGGCTCAGGGCCGCGGTAACGACATCGTTCACGTTCACCTTGTGCGTCACATCCGCACTATCCCTCTTGGCATAGTTCTTCATGTTCGCGATGATCCGGCTGATCCGTTTCGACCCTTCCCATATCCCATCGAACAGATTGGTGATTTCGCTTCGCATCTCCGAATAGGGGATGTTCGACACCAGAAAATCGCCGCACTCCTCATGGTATTTGTCGAGAACCGGGAGGACGTCCTCCCACGCATTGCGAAGAACCGAGGAGTTCATCATGATGAAGTTGTTCGGGTTGTTGATTTCATGGGCAACCCCCGACGCCACGACGCCCAATGAAGCCAGTTTGTCGGCTTCCACCAATTGGCGCCGTCTAAGTTCCGCCTCTTCCTCCATCTTTCTCTTGTCCGTGATATCGATCCCGATGGAGACAATGTGGGCCTTCATCTCCTTCGTGTCTCCCATGAGGCTGTTGGACCAGGAGATGAGCCGCCGTTGGCCCCCCCTGGTCACCCAGTGATTCTCAAAAGACGCAGGGGGAGCCTTCTCTTCGGTCAATGGAAATATCCCCTTGACGCAGTCGCTTTCCTTGGGGGAAACAAGGAAGTCCCAGACATGGCTCCCCACCGTTTCCTCGGCGGAGTACCCCGTCAATCGTTCACAAGCCTCATTGAAGAGCACGATGCGGCCCTCATGGTCCGTAACCAGTATGAGGGCGCCTCTGTTGTTGAGGACGGCCCCCGTGAATTTTCTCTCTTCGTTGAGCTTCTCCTCGGTTTGCCTCCGTCGTATCTCGGCCCCGAGACGATTGGCAACCGCCTGAACGGCATCGATCATAAGATTCGTTTCAAGGCGTTCAATGGTGTCGGCAAGCACTATGGCGCCTATGGCATTGCCTTCAACGTTCAGAGGCACGGCGAGAATCGTTTCAGCACCGGCCTCCCTGAGCACATATCCTCTGAACTCATCGGTCTTACTCAGTCCCGTCACATTGACTGTTTCCCTGTCCCGGACCACCTTCCACGAAAAGCATCGTTCAGGCGGCAGGCGTTTGGCCGTACGCAGGAGTTTGCCTGAGAAATCGACTTCTCCCAGCACAAGTATCTCGTCCGCTGGTTCGTCGTACAGACAGATCACTCCGTAGGGGTAATCGAATCGTTCGACAATCATTGCCACGAGCTGTCCGCAAATCTCCGATAACGTCTTAGGGGAATGAAATATCTCGGAAATCGAGTTGAGGACCTCGGTCACGCTGTACCGGTTCCTCAGATAGGAAACGTCCTGAGCCACGATCAGCCGGCCCGGGATCTTCTCATCCGCACAAGTGACGGGGTACGATCTGGTGTAATACAGGCGCCCAATGAGCAGGCTGCTTTCTATGACCTCGATGCGTTCGGACGATGGGCCCTTCACTACGGGACAGCCTTCGCAGGGGACTTCGAATTGACAGGCGACATCGAAAAACCGATTTCCGACCATCTCCTCCCGCGTGCGGCCGACAAATTCCGCCGCTGCCTGATTCGTCCAAAGGACGTTCAGGTTATGGTCGTGATAGACGATCATTTCGGGCATGGCGTCGAGAAACGATTCGAGCAGGTCCCCCTTCTTCTCTTTGTCCATCTCGTGCACGGGAATCGAGAGTTGCGCCGGGTGCGGGCGGAATTCGGTCATTTCTCCCTCCATCTCGTAACCCGGGCCGGAGGCCGGCCGGGGCAGGGACGGCTAGAGAGAATCCTCCAAACTCTCCCCCAGTGAGGATTGCTCAAATGCCGTCAATTCGGATCGATCTTTCCCGTTGGTCTGGCGGAGAATATCCTGCAACGTGCTCAGGAGAGCGTTTCTTTGTGGAGCGGAGTATCTCGTCAAGTATTCCCGCAGGCTCCGCTCTTTCCGGTCGGAAATCGCCTTCAGGACTTCGGTGCCCATCGGAGTGATTTGCAGCCTCTTTATGCGGTCGTCGTCCGGATCGCTTTTCCTCACGATGAACCCGCTCTTTTCCAGTCTCTTGGCGATACCGGTCATATTGGCACTGGAAACCAACATGATCCGGTTAACGTTCCTCATTGTATTCTCGCCGTCTTCCGAGGCATCCAGAACCCTGAGCACGTTATACTGAGAAAAGGTCAGCCCCCACTTCTTGACTACCGCGGCGGAATCCTTCTTGAAGCGTTCGGCAATTCGTACCATGGCCATCATGACCTTCTCATCGATACTCATATCATTCTTATAACCGGAATCGGACACCGTGGGAGAACCGTCCTGAACAACGTATTTTTCCTCATATGTTAAAAGTTAACGAGTAAATTGTCAATAGTTTAATGAATAATCCCGACTCTCCCCCGGGAGCCGACTTAAGCGGCGAGTAAGACCGAAAGGGACTATAGGTATTCAGGAATTCTTCCGGAATTTCAAAGGTATCCAGTATCAAGGACCTTCCGGATTGCCGAAAGAATGTCCCGGCTGTCGTAGGGCTTGCTCACGAAACCTCCGGCTCCCCTGCCCCTTTCGTTCCGGGTCAGTCCATTGGAAGGGTAACCGCTTGCGACAATGACCTTTGCGTCGGGGTCGATGCTCAAGAGTTCTTCCAGACAACGTTTGCCGCCCATTCCCGGCATGATCAAATCGAGGATGATGAGATCAATGTCCTTCCGACTGCGGGCGTACAGGTCCAGGGCTTCCTCTCCGCTGTGAACCGTGATCACCTTGTACCCGCCGACCTCTATCATTTGCCTTGCCATTGTCCGGACACGTTCGTCGTCGTCCACCAGGAGAATGGTTTCGGTTCCCATTGCCGGCATTTCCCTTGCCGCCGCCTTGTCCGGCAAGAGTTCCCCCGAGGAGACGGGGAAGAAGATCTTGAACGAAGTGCCCCGGCCCGGTTCACTGTAGCACCTGATGTATCCCCCGTGCTGGGAGACAATCCCATGAACGGTGGATAAGCCGAGACCGGTGCCTTGTCCGTTGATCTTGGTCGTGAAAAAGGGCTCGAATATTCGGTCCATCACCTCGGGTTCCATGCCGGATCCGGTGTCTGAAACGGCAAGGAGAACGTAGAGTCCCGGTTTGATACCCAGGTGGGTGCGGACATATTCATCGTTCAGGGAGACATGTTTCGTCTCTATGAGGATCTGTCCCCCATTGGGCATCGCGTGCTGTGCGTTCACGGCGAGATTGAGAAGTACCTGTTCCACCTGCGCGGGGTCGGCATCGATGACGGCCGGCTTCTCGTCGAGCACCAGCCTGATCTCGATCATTCGTGGTACGGTTCGGCGCAGCAGTCGTTGTGCCTTTCGAATCTGTTCATTCAGGTCAATGGGACGGGTCCGGGACTCGAGCTTCCTGCTGAACGTAAGAATGCGTGAAACGAGGTCGGCCCCATCCCTTGCAGCTTGTTGAATGACCTCGATCTTCCTGCAATCACGGTCTTCCTTATCCTTGCCCAACAGGAGAAGCTCCGAATATCCCAAGATTGCTTGAAGCAGGTTGTTGAAGTCATGGGCTATTCCGCCGGCAAGCGTACCGACGGCCTGCATCTTCTGTGCATGCAGGAGTTGTTTGGAAAGCTCCATCTGCTCCGTAATATCGCGCTTCATTCCGACAAAGTTCGTTATCGCTCCCGAGACGTCCCGCACCGGTGAAATGGTCGCGTCCTCCGTGTAGAGGGTTCCATCCTTTCTTCTGTTGACTAGTCTCCCCGTCCAGATCTCGCCGCCCCTTATCGTGTTCCACAACTGCCCGTAGAATGTGGAATCCTGCTCTCCGCTCTTGAGGATACGAGGATTCTTGCCCAAGAGCTCGTCTTTCGCGTACCCGGTCATCCTCTCAAGAGCCGGATTCACGTACTGCATGGTGCCCTCCGGGTCGGTGATGACAACACCTTCCGCAGCGTATTCCAAAGCGATTGCCGACCGCCGCTGAACCATGTCGGAGTGTTTTCTTTCAGTTATGTCCCGGGCAACTCCATGGACGGCTACGGGACGGCCGTTCTTCCGGATCGTCCGGCTCCTGACCTCAATCCATTTCCGAGCTCCGTCCAATGTCCGTATCCGCAATTCGTACGGGCCGGCTTCATCCACTCCGTCTTCAGTTTTCCGTCGAAGCTGTTCCAGCGCCAAAGGAAGATCATCCTCCACCACGACATCCCGGACATTGAGGGTGAGAAGCCGCTCTCTGGCGGCCCCCATCAGGTGTTCGGCCGCCTTGTTGGCCGATATGAAATTCCCCCGCAGATCCTCGGTGAAGATTGCATCGACGGCATTCTCGAAGAGATCCTTGTACCGTGCCTCACTTTGCCTAAGGGCTTCTTCAGCGAGCCTACGGCCGGAGACATCCCGTATCGCTGCGACCCGTATCCGTCGGTCTCCATAATCGATCATCTTTCCCCGTATCTCACAGGGAAACGTCGTGCCGTCCTTGCGGAGAGCCTGCGCCTCGTAGGGTTCCTCGTATCCGGAGCGAACGTTCTCCAGAACGCGATCTCTATCTTCCGGAACGAACAGAATAGCGCCCGTCTTCCCAACCAATTCCTCCGCGGGGTACCCAAACATCGTTTCGGCGGCGAGATTCTGCTCTATGACGATTACTCCCTCAGAGAGTAGTATCGCCTCAAAGGTAGCCTCGGAAAGGGCCCGAAACTTTCTTTCGCTTTCCTGAAGTGCTTCTTCGACCTTCCTGCGGTCCGAAATGTCCTCGACGATTCCCAGGAATCCAACCGCCTTGCCTTCACCGTCCCGTTGGAGGACCGCATTCAACGACACCAGGCACAGCGTGCCGTCCTTCCTGCCGGAAAGGACCTCACGATTCTTGAGGATTTCCTCTTCCAGGAGATCCTTTACGAGATCTTCCCGATCCGAGGCGTTTACACAAAATCCCCGGGCATGTCCGGCAAGGAATTCGTCAACTCCGTCGTAACCCGCGATATGAGCCATCTTGGAATTTGCCTGGAGAATAACCCCCTCCATGTTGGACAGAAAAACCCCGACGTTGAGGTTATCCAAAAGCATTCCGTAGTTCCGCCGGTTCTCTTCAAGAGCCCGCTCGGCGCGCTGGAGGCGTGTCCGCAACTCCTCCGACTCGGCGGACTTCTCTTGCGGCGTATACTCCATGTCGGTCATTGGTTCCTTCAGTGTCATATCCAGATCCCCCACAAATGCGGCCGGCGCACCTCGCCAATTTCTATTCATCTGCGCATGCAAATATTGTTGCGCCCGGCGCTTCAGATTAGCGCGTGTACCTGCCCAAGTCAAAGGCCTTGTCCGCGTCGGCAATGGACGAAAGGGGCCCGGCATTGAATTTCCCGGTTGCGTGCACTATCCTGAGTTCCACCCGGGAGTTCCGTTTGCCCCATCGTTCATGAGCATGGACTCCTGGCAGGGGCTTCGTGGACAACAAGTTGTTATTACAATGCTTTCACAATGACCGCCAAGCCCTGCCGCCGTCATGGCAAGAACCGCCGCTCCGTTGCGGTTACGAGGTACGGAAATGCATGGTATCCGTTCGATAAGAACTTACATCGTCCGCCGAATGCCGATCATTGAATGGTTTCCCCAATACCGAAAGGCGTGGTTAAGGCCGGATCTCATGGCCGGCATGACCCTCGCCGCATTCACCATCCCGGAGGCCATAGCGTATGCAGAGCTGGCCGGTCTGCCGCCCCAGGCAGGCCTCTATGCCTCCATCGTTCCGCCGATGCTCTACACCGTCTTCGGCACGTCCCGCCACCTTGTCATAGGACCCACGGCGGCAATCTCCGTGCTTCTCGCTTCCGGGTTGGGTGCCCTTGCAGTGAACTCTCCGGAGCAGTATGTAGGTTTGGCCGCGCTCACCGCACTTCTTATCGGCGTGATGGCCTTCACGGCCTATGCATTGAGACTCGGTTTTCTCGTGAATTACATATCCGAATCGGTCCTCGTGGGATTTGCCACGGGAGCCGGCCTGTATATTGCCTCAACCCAGATCGCGAAGCTGTTCGGCATCGCCGGCTCCACGGGTCATTTCTTTGAGAGAATCTCCTATCTTGTCCACCACCTGGGAGCAACCAACCTTTGGGCTCTGTCGCTGGGGACCGCCGGCCTCGCCCTCATCGTCGTGGGTGAACGTCGCTCTCACAGGCTGCCGTGGCCCCTCATGGTGGTCTTGGGCTCAATCGGACTGAGCAGCCTCATGGATCTGGTCGGCCGGGGTGTGCACATCGTAGGGGATATCCCGGAGGGCTTGCCTGATCTCAGCCCCCCTGCGTTCGTGCTCGGCGATCTGCCCGACATCATGGTCCTGGCCGCGGCGGCGTTTCTGCTCTCCTACCTCGAGGGCATGAGCATGGTACGGACCTTTGCCGCGAAACACCGGTACCGGACCGATTCCAACCAGGAACTCCTCGCGTTGGGGTTTGCAAGTCTCGGAGCGGCCTTCACCCAATCTTATCCCGTCGCGGGGAGTTTCTCGAGGACTGCCTTGAACGATGCCGCGGGTGCAAAGACTCAGCTCGCCAATGGGATATGCGGTGTTTTCATTGCCCTCGTGGTCATGTTCCTCACGGGTCTGTTCACCTACCTACCCGAACCGATCCTGGCGGCGGTGGTCCTCGTAGCGGTACGCGGTCTGGTGAAGTTCCCCGAGTTGCGGAAGCTCTATGCCCTGAGACGTGCCGAATTCTGGCCTGCAATGGGGGCTCTTATTGCAGTGTTGCTGCTCGGAATTCTCGAAGGTGTGGTCATTGGAGCACTCATCTCGCTCCTCATAGTCATTGGACGTGCCTCGGAACCACGTATAAGCGTTCTTGGGAAAATACCCGGCGAACCGCAGTTTGCCGATGTCCGCGACAACCCGGAAAACATTACCGTCCCGGGCCTCCTGATCGTCCGGATAGACGAAGGGATATTCTATGCCAACGCAGAGGCCATCCGCGACAAGATCGTCAATCTTGTCCGGGAGAGCGGTCAACCGGTGCAGACCGTGGTTCTGGACTTGGAGATGACCGGTGATTTGGACTTGGCCGGGGCCCATATGCTTGCCGACCTGCGGCGGGAGTTGTCCGATCCGGGCGTTCACATGCGGCTGAGCCGGGTCCAACCCGCGGCCCGCATCCTGTTGGAACGCACAGGGGTCTTGGCTCAAATCGGAGAGGACAACATTCACCCGCGCACTCTCTTCGCCGTAGCGGCATATCTCACGGGCGAGGGAGTGAGCGGCCGCATGGCATTCGACATTCTGCCGGACCTGGTCCGATGCGTGAAGGAACTGGTCGGCGCCCGTGTGGACCGGTGCGAAGGTGATGAACGAGACCGGCTGGAGACCATTTCCCGTCAACTGGAAACCATTCTCCAAGAACTGGAAGACATGTGCGGGGTACCGTCGTGAGGAGGCGGTCCTTGTCCGCAGTTGAGGCTCCCGAGCCCCGACAGGGGCGGCCGAATGTATCACATCACACAACTCATTGGATGCACACAGTTTTCGGGCTTCGTAAGTCCGCGATCTTGATGTGCTGAAGGCACTTAGGAATTTAGCCGGGGGATTAATCCCCCGGAAGAACGGGATAAAGCGAGCAGGATTTCCGTCCCGAAGGGACGGCGCACGTGGACGCATTCACAATGGAGAGCATTCCGGCGTCCCTTCAGAAAGCGTTGTGAATGTTCGGCCGCCAAGGCTTCCGGGCCTTGAAAGGCCCGGCTAGCATCGCGTGCCCCTCCGGGACGTTAAGGCTCCCGAGCCTCGACAAGGGCGGCCGAATGTAAGCCGGCATGGGCACCCACAGGGGGGCGCCCCTACACCATGCCGCCGTCTTGCTGCCGAAGCCCCCCCCCATGGCCGCACATCCTCTTCAATGGGACCCAGCGCCTCGCTAGGTCGTCTTCCTTCCGTCATCCCGGCGCGGGCCCGTCCAGGATTCATTCCACAATGGAGGCAGAGCCTCCGGCCAGGCATTCCAAGGCGGAGCCCGGGAACGAGATAGGTAGGGGCGACCGGTGGTCGCCCGCGGAACGCGGGAATGCCATTCGCCCGTTGTGTGTTAATACCAGGTACTGATTTCACCGCGGGCACGGCACGCCGTGCCCCTACACCGTGGCGGCGAACGGAGGCCGGCGCCCCGGTCCCCGCTCGTCCGGTCTATCCCACCTTGAAGATCATGGATGCGCCGGTATCGCCGGCCGCACAACCGGTCCAGAGGCAATATCCTCCGCCCAGATCCACCATCTCCTCCAACATCTCCGCGATGATCCTCCCCGCGGTGGGCGCCTGGGGATGGCCGTAGATCAAAGAACATCCGTAGTTGTTCATCTGCATCACATCGATGCCGAGTTTCTTGGCGAAATTGACGTCATTGACGGCAAAAGGGTTATGGCTCTTGATGGCCTTCATTTCCGTTATCTTCATGCCCGCATTGGCAAGTGCCATTTCCGCCGCGGGTACCGGCGCTGCGGCCATGAGGCCCGGCCCGACCCGTGAAAAGCCGTAGGAGACGATTTGGATCTCCACGGCGGGATTTGTGCTCAACTCTTTTGCCTTGTCACGGGTGGTGACGATGAAACCGCAGTTCCCGTCCGCGGGAAAAGTCTGGGCCCCGAAGCTGTGGACGCCTCCCGGCTCCACCGGTCTCAGCTTTGCCAGCCCCTCCGCGTTGGTGGCGGTTACTCCCTCATCCTCCTCGATAAGTTTGGTCTTCTTCCTGCTGAGCCTCACCTCTACGGGGAACATGTAGCGCTTCTGGAAGGCTCGGTCGTTCTCCAAAGACATGAGATACTGCTCGTAGCGGCGGAGCACCACCGCATCGACTTCCTCCCTGGTGATGCCCGCTTGCTTGGCCACATTCTCCGCGGTCTGGAGCATCTTGAGGGGCGGCTTGACGTTGGGGTCGGAGTTGATGTTGTCCAGAAACCAGTTCTCGTGTATTACCTCTCCTCCGGGCCCTCCCGGGTTGGGCCATACACTGTGTGCTCCGTTGGAGCACCGGTCCGTCATGAGGCCGAAGCCCACTTCGAACGCACCCTGTTCAATGGCCAGGGCCGCGAGGTTCAAGATCGTGGTGGAAGTGGAGCAGGCCTGGTGAATGAACAGTCCGGCCAGTCCCTTCTGATTGTCCACGAGTATGCCGCCCGACCAGGTGTGCCCATAGAAGAGATGCTTCTGGTGATTCGTGATTCCGAAATAGAGGTAGTCGATGATTGTCGGGTCGATATTCCTTTTTTCCAGAAACCATTTCCTTGCCGTTTTTCCGCCCAACTCGATGGCGTTCTCATTCTGCATGGACCCCTGCCAACGGCAGAAGGGCGTCGAATAGTAACCGCCGTACGGGATGTATGCCTTTGAAAAGGTGTTCATGAAACTTGTCTCCTATGAGTCTTGGTTGAGGATGTTTTCATCCTGCAATGGGGTTGTCCGCACTGCCTAGAACACGAACAGGTCGAGACCGCCCATCATGTTCATGATGGATCCCGTCATATAGGCTGCGCTGTCCGAGCACAAATACGCTATGGCGTCGGCGATTTCCGTAGTGGTTGCGGGTCTCCGGAAGGCCGTCTTCTTTTCAACGGCCTGGCGGACCGGCTCGGGGAGGCCTTCATAGCTGTCGGTGGCACATATGCCGATGAGCACGCAGTTTGCCGTGATGTTGAACCGTGCACCTTCCAGGGCGGCAGATTTGGCAAGCGCTATGAGACCGGCCTTGGCGGCACCATAACTTGACTGCCCCGCACCGCCCAACACTCCGGCCACCGACGACATGTTTACGATACGGCCCCACTTCTTGGCGCACATGTCCGGCCATGCCTGCTTGATGCAATAGAATGCGGAATTGAGACAAAGCTTCACTTCATAGTCCCATTCTTCCACAGTGGTCTTGGCAATGCTTATGTTGTGCCCCATGAGCGCCGCATTGTTTACCAGGATATCGACGGACCCGATCTCCTGCTTGATGGCGGCGAAGCCTTTTGCAACATCCTCGGCATCAGTCGCATCCATCCGGACGGCAAGAGCCTTTCTGCCCATTGCCCTGATTTCTTCCGCGAGGGCCTCGACCCCTTCCATGTGATTAAAGCCCGTTACCGCCACATCCGCTCCCTGCCTTGCCAGCGTAAGGGCGGCGTGCCTCCCGACGCCTTTCGGCATGGAAGCGCCTGTTACCAATGCAAGCTTTCCGTCCAACGACATGACTTCCTCCTGTGTGATAATGTTGATGACGAATGCGTACGCCGCCGGGATAACGGGTCTGCTCGAATGCTTTCTCCCGTTCCCTTACGGCCGTCTGAACGTTTCAAATGGATGTCCCGCAGGACACCGTGTGAAGCGGATGAAGATACTCCAAGCGGTTGAGGCGGATGCGGCCCACGGGGCACACCTCCGGCGGTCCGGCCCGACCCGGGATTTAAATCCATGGATAGGAGAACGGAATAGAGAAGAGGTTTGCCCGGTTACGGATCCCAAGACCGCAACCGGTTGCGCAAAACCGCTGCAACGTTCAAGTTGAACGAGTATCCTGAATTACGGTTACGTTTCCTTCTCCCGCGTAGTACCGGTTACGATCCGGAACCGGCCAGTTGCTTTCCTTTGCGGACAACCTGCTTGAGAACCTCCAGGATCTCTTCCTTCCGTTCCGGCGGACAGGTCTCCAGGTATTCGGCAACGTGCGGTATCTGAATCCTTACTATTTCTTCAAGTGCCTTCAAACCGACCGGAGTGATTTGGAGCATGGTGAGACGTTCGTCCCTATCGTCGCTCTTTCTTTCTATGAGACCGGCCCTCTCCATCCGTTTGGCGAGTCCGGTCACACTCGCGCCCGTGACCAGCATATGCCTGCTGACATTGCCGGACGTGTCCTTACCCAATTCGCATGAAGCCAAATACTTGAGGAGATTGTAATGTGAAAAAGTCAGTCCGTGCCGGCGAAAGATCGCCGAAGAACGCTTCTTGAACAGTTCCGAAGCCATTACAATGAAGATCATGACCTTTTCGTCCAAGGTCATGTCGATTTCTCGTTTTGCTTTCAGCATGTATTCCTTCATGCGAGTGTGCAGATCACTCCAAAGCGGCCGTTATTGGACATGTAAACTATTTACTAGTAAACTAATTTCCTTGTCAAGCACTTTTCGACATTAACTACGCGTTGCGGGACCGAAAAACCTCCCAACCGTCTTCTAACCCGCCCTTAGCACGCACCTAACCTGAGAGGAAATAATGGTGTGCATGTGTCTCTCGGGAGTCAAACGATGAAATTGAAGAGAATTTGGAAGAGTGCTGCGCAGGAGTCATCGCTTTTCGCCGGCTCGGAAGCGGCGGTCCTGGATTGCGGCACAACCGACTTCAGCCTCAACGGCCGCATGTTAAAGGACATTCTGGTTCACGCCAAGCCCTTGGGCCATAATCAGAAACGACGCAACCACAATCTCGGGTTCGGGTTCATCTACTACGGCGTGGTCCGTGCGATCCGTCCGAAACACACGGTGGTCATCGGATCCGGTTACGGATTCAGCGTTGTCTGCCTGGCGCTGGCCATAAGGGACAACGGCGCGGGGCGCCTCAGCTTCGTCGATCCGGCCTATTCTCTCATCAAGGACGGTCCCGGCAAGACGGTGGGCGGACGGGGGACGTGGAAGGACCCGGAAACGGTCACGAACCATTTCAGGCGATTCGGCGTGGACGACGTGGTAACGCATTACAGGTTCAGAAGCGACCAGTTCTTTCCCGAGTACGAAAGGCTCCAATTACCTCCGATCGACCTGGCCTTTATAGACGGATCGCATACCTATGAAAACGTCCGATACGATTTCCTCGAGGCACTCCGGAGGTCCCGCAAGAACACCTATTTCTTCCTCCACGACACGAATATCTACGTCCGGGAAGCGATACGGAATGCGGGCGTGAAGAAGTGGTTGGACATTATCAAGAAGGAAGACAAGGCTTTCGAGGTCGTCAACTTTCCCTTCTCTTCCGGAGTGGCACTCATTCGCATTGTGGACCCGAGCATATGGAAGCGATTTCAGTAATCGGCATTTTCGCTGCGCTCTGTGTGGTGCTCGCCGGAGCATTTCTGTTTTGGCGCAAGGTGTGGTTCTTCAGAAATCCTCCCCGGCGGATTCCCGAGGGAGAGAATATCGTGAGCCCCGCGGACGGAACCGTGGTCTATGTGGAGAAACTGGAACCGGGACGCGAAGTGATCTCCGTGAAGAGCGGAACCGAAATCACGATAGAGGACATTGTGCGGGAAGATGTGGAGTTGCCCAAGCTGTTGATTGGCGTATTCATGAGTCCGTTTGACGTCCACTACAACCGCGCCCCCCTGGCCTCGGTCGTGGAAGAAATACGTCATCATCCGGCGAAAAAACGGAACATCGACATGCGGCCGATGCATATTCGGACGTTGTTCAACATCCACCCATTGTATTGGAACAGCATGCACCTTATCCAAAACGAGCGGACGGTGACCCGCATGTCCGGGTCGTTCAAGGGCCGCCCCATAACCTTTTACGTGGTGCAGATTGCCGGCGGTCACGTGAGGGGTATCGACAGTTATTTCTCCCGGCAAGGCCGTCCGGCCAAAGGAGAAATATTCGGCATGATCAGGATCGGGTCGCAGGTTGACCTGGTTCTTCCATTGTTGCCCGACATGAACGTTAGAGTCGGTCCCGGAGACAGGGTAAAGGCCGGAGAGACGATCTTCGTCGATTGACGGCCCGGACCAACGACGGATTCTTCACTGGAGGAAGAAATCATGAAGGCGGATCTTCACGTCCACTCGGAGTTCTCCAAGAGGCCCTCGGAATGGATACTCAAGAAGTTGGACTGTCCCGAAAGCTTCACGCCGCCGGCCGGTTTATACAAGATCCTGCGTGAACGGGGCATGTCAATGGTCACGGTCACGGATCACAACTCCATAGAGGGCTGCATGGAAATCGCTCACCTTCCGGGAGTCTTCATCAGTGAAGAAGTGACGACCTACTTCCCTGAGGACCGGTGCAAACTGCATGTTCTCGTCTGGGATATCGACGAGAACATCCACAAGGATTTGCAGGAAGTCCGCGGGAATGTGTACGAGATGGTCCGCTACCTTAATGAACGATGCATAACCCACGGATTGGCCCATCCGCTCTACAGCATCAACCGGAAGCTCACTCCCGACCATTTCGAAAAGAGTCTTCTCCTGTTCAAGAATTTCGAGATCAACGGCGCCCGCAGCGATGAACAGAACAGGCAACTTGAACTGATCCTTTCCATGCTGGACCGTGAAGTGCTGGACATGCTTCAGGAGAAACACGATCTTCCGGCGATTCACGAATTCCCTTGGAAGAAGAACTTGACGGGCGGATCCGACGACCACAGCGGGCTCACCCCCGGACGTGTATGCACGGCCGTGGAGGGATCTCATACCTTGAAGGAATTCCTGCAAGGGATCGAGAACCATGAGGCGCGGGTTCACGGCCACGCCTCGTCTCCCCAGGCGCTCGCTCACAATCTCTACAGCATCGCGTACCAGTATTATGCACACAAGTTCCAGCTCGCCGGCAGGGCTCACAATGATGTGGCCATGGGGTTTCTCGAACGTTTCCTTGTCCCGGGGGAAACCCGTCAACCGACCTGGCGGGCCCTGGTGAATTCGTATCTCATTCACAGGAAATCCGTAAGGGGCGAATCGGCCGGGGTAACGAAAATTCTCGAAATGATCAGACGGGAGGCCAACGAACTGATCCGTGACGATCCTCAGCTCAAGGAAATACTTTACGGCCGGAACGGGGAAGGCCGGGATATGGAGCAGGAGTGGTTCAGATTCGTCAACACCGTGTCGAACAAAGTGCTGTGTCATTTTGCCGATCATGTCATGGACTGTCTCGCCGGTGCCCATTTGCTCAACCTGTTCAATTCCCTGGGATCGGCAGCAGGCCTCTACGCACTCCTCGCGCCGTATTTCATCTCATTTTCGGTCTTTTCTCAGGGGCGCAGTCTTGCGGACAAGGTATTCAAGAACTTCGTGCAGCCTACCTGGGCCGAGTCGTCCGATTGTTCCCAAGTGAAAGTGGCCCACTTCACCGACACCTTCTATGAAATCAACGGAGTGACGTGGACTCTCAAACGTCAGTTGCAGCACGCTCAAAGCGCCGGCAGGCACTACACTATTCTTACCTGCGACGCGGAGAACGCTTCCGTCCTCAAGGGAGTCCGGAACTTCAAGCCCATCAGAACCTACGAACTGTCGGTCTATCCGGAACAGAAGCTTTTCTATCCCCCGTTCCTGGAAATGCTGAATTACTGTTACCAGGAAGGGTTTACCCACATCCATTCCGCAACCCCGGGTCCCTTGGGGCTGGCGGCCCTTGCAATCGCCGGAATACTCAAGCTCCCCCTCGTTGGAACCTATCACACGGCCATACCCCAGTATGCCCAGTATCTCACGGAAGATCCGGGAGTTGCCGATATCGTGTGGTCATACATCCTGTGGTACTATGATCAGATGGATTTCGTGTACGCTCCGTCCGCGAGTACCGCCAAGGAGTTGGTCGAAAAGGGAATCAACAGCCGGAAAATCCGGATGTTTCCACGCGGCGTCGATACGGACCTTTTCCATCCTTCTCACAAAAATGGAAGTCTGGACTCACTCTGCCCCCCGGAGAACGGATGGAGACTCCTTTATGTCGGACGGGTATCCAAGGAGAAGAATCTCTCGTTGCTCGTCAACGTGTTCAAGTCGCTGTGCCGGTCGGCAGGCAATGTCAATCTCATCGTAGTGGGGGACGGACCTTACCGGGAAGAAATGCAGCAAGAGTTGGCAGGGACGCCGGCCGTTTTCACGGGATACCTGGAAGGAGAAGGATTGGCGTCGGCTTTCGCTTCCTGCGATCTGTTCATTTTCCCCAGCACCACCGACACGTTCGGGAACGTCGTCCTGGAGGCTCAAGCGTCGGGGTTGCCGGTCATCGTAACCGATTGCGGAGGTCCCCGGGAGAATGTCATCGTCGGCGAAACAGGGTTGATTGTGAAAGGAGACGATGAGGAGAGTTTCCTGGAGGGAATCCGGCATCTATTGGAACGGCCCGAAAAGATGAAACGGATGGGAACGGTCGCACGGGTCTACGCGGAAGGACGCTCTCTTGAAAAGGCCTTCGAGGAAGCTTGGGACCTCTATCGTGAGAGCGGGCCTTCGGAGCGCGGCGATCTTCCCTCGGCCCCTTTGCCTTTTCCCACAAACGCGGCCAGGACGGCATAGGCTCACGTGGTGGATTTCATGAATTCGGTTACGGAAGACGACCGGCAGGATGCCGGTCCCACTGAAGAGGGTGTCCCGCCATGGGGGGTCCCTTTCCTTCTCGTTCCCAGGCTCCTGCCTTGGAATGCATGTCCTCCGGGCTCTGCCCGGTCTTGGTGGGACTCCCGCGTTCGGCGCGGGATGCCCGTCTTCTTCCGGATCTCATGCAGTGCTTGCCTTCTCGATTTCCGGGCACGGAGGCCCGGGCTACGGAAGAACTCACCGACATGCCTCTTGCCTTCGTGGGACTCCCGCGTTCTGCGCGGGATGCCCGTCTCTTCCGGATCTCATGCAGCTGCTTGCCTTCCCGGTTTCCGGGCACGGAGGCCCGGGCTACGGAAGAACTCACCGACATGACTCTTGCCTTCGTGGGACTCCCGCGTTCTGCGCGGGATGCCCGTCTTCTTCACGCGTTCTTCATCGCCCAAGTCTTTCGGAAGCGGTATATGCGTTTGGAAAGCCACCCAACGGCAACGAGGAATGCAATGATTCCAACGAGAACCGACAGATTTGCAATCGTCGTGGGAACCAGAGGCCTCAAGAATTCCTGGCACACGGAGATAAGATAGGAAAAGGGCCAAATGAGAGCCACAAAAGGAATGGCCCGGTCGATGAACGTTGCATGGATCTCCTCTTCTCCCGATTCCTCGGACCAGATGGTTTCCGGAATCCCGCAGCAGGATTGTTCCTTGTCTTCATGTATCGCCGGCATCTCTTGTTTCCTTTCTAGTTCCTCAATCTTCCGTGAACAGGCCGGGCCTATTCGGCCGTATTGTTCCTTCCTCTCGTTCCCAGGCTCCTGCCTGGGAATGCCTATCCACCGGGCTCTGCCCGGTCTTCGGCCCGGAACACCGAGGGATCTTCATGGTCGGTTGTGATCCCGGAACCATGGAGGTTTGTGCCCTTAACACTTAGTGCTCCACGGCGCAAATACGGTGTCGTATCCAAGGCAGCAAAGCCCGCTTTGGTAGCGCCGGCTCCGTGCCGGATTGGTAGGGGTAGGCCCCTGTGCCTACCCATGGGCACCCACAGGGGGGTGCCCCTACAAAGACGCCCGGCAGCGACGCCGGGACGCTACCGCGTGTTCACTGAATGTGCGACCGTATTTATGCCATAGAGCACTTAGCTGCGTTCACGACTCCAATGCGGATCCCAGGTGTTCCGAGTCGGGCCACAGGAACGTGTTGATGTCGCTCCTGAACTTGTTCTTGTACCTGGCGACTTCTTTTTCGTTGGCCATGACCATGTCCAACTGCCGTGTGTGCATGATGAGATATCCAAGCACCTTCAGGCGGCTCGTCATGAACTCCTCATCCGCGTTCTCCATGCGGCAGAACAAGCTGTCTTCCTTCACTTCCGCACGGAACCCGTACTCTTCCATGATCCCCTTCATCAGACGGGCCCGCATCAATCGACGCTGATAGTCGGCTGCGCCCCCTTTGAACGCGAAGTGGATATAGTTTTCCTCGGGCTTTGCATCCACATGGCTTTCGAGAGTGGAAAAATGAAAACCAAAGCGGGAATGCAGGCTGCAGTAGTTTCTGGTTACCAGGAAGAGATTTCGCGTGGAAAAGCCCGATCTGAGCGTGGCTTCGATATGGGGATTGGACGCGGATTCGGCCAGAACGGACATGAATCCCCGTGCATCGACCTGCGGAGAGCCCTGCCAAGGAACCGCGGTTATCCCGTCCCACACGGCCAGCATGGGAACGGAAGCAATATCTTCCAGCCGGACATACTTGCCTTGAATGTCCCCCCGGAAACCGTCTTCCAGATTAAGAACCCACCACTGCATCGGGACCTTGTAGAACAGCTGCTTGGTGGAACCCGGACGGAAATCGTGCTCGTCGCCGAAGTTGAACATCTCTTCGATGGATTTTTCATGCACGAAACGGGTAATATCGTGGAAGCTGCGGCAGTTTTCAGGTGCGAACTCCGGTGACTCCGGATCGAGAAGATTCAGCGGCACGATATGGCCCGCCGCTTCCTTGAGGGCTTCGTAAACGGGGCTCCCTTCCATGAGGTTCCTCCGGGGCACCGCCAAAGCCGAGAGATCGGCGAGCTTGCCTTCATAAACGGCACGCCCGTCGGCATCCACCGTAACCATCTCACCCTGACGGAGCAGTTCCACGGCGCGGTGCACGCCGCAGAGGGCGGGAACCCCGAATTCCCTCGCGACGTTGGCCAGATGCCCGGCAACTCCTCCCACATTCGTGACAACCGCGGCAGACCTCGAGAGCAACGGGGCCCACTCCGGCAAAGCCTCGTTCGCGACAAGTACCGCGCCCTCGGGAAACCTCAACCGGTCTTCAAGATCTCTAACAACGAACACTTCGCCGTACGCCGTACCGGGGGAAGCGGTTACCCCGCCCTTGAGCAGTACGGGAGCATCAACCGGGGAATTTCGCGCAGCAATGCCGCCAAAGGACTTAGGTCCCTCAAGAGGCCTGCATTGGAGAATCCGGATTCCGCCCTGTTTCTCGATCGCCCATTCGATGTCCTGCGGGCAACCATAATAATCCTCCAAACGGATCGCCATAGAGGCCAGAAGGATTGCCTGTCCGTCGCTCAGCGATGCCTCTTGCCCGTTATCGGCGTCCGGACCTGCCGGGATTTCTTCCCTTGAAACCGCGTTCGGTCCCCGATCATCCGCTGAGGAAATCTTCTTCTCGACCACCTTCATGGGATCGGTGCGGCTCACCACGAACACATCGGGGTCTACGCTTCCCTCGACAACCGCCTTGGGTAACCCTCTCACGGAATTGATTACAATGGACCTATCCCTGATGTCCGTGGGATTGACCGAGTACATGACTCCGCCTGAGACGGCATCCACCATGGCCATGCAACCCACGCACATGGCTACGCTCTCGTCGGGAATTCCTCTACTCAAACGGTAAGTGATGGCGGGTAGCCCATACTTGCTCGCCAGTATTTCCTTGTACCCGTGAGCAATACCGTCCGGACTCACATGGAGTTTCGTTTGAAACTGGCCTGCAAAAGAGGCGCCCAAAGCATCCTCGCCCAGGGCGCTGCTTCTCAGAGAGACCCGGAGCCCCCTACCCGCCTCACTTTCCAAATCGCCGTAAGCACTTTCGAGCGCCTGCTCCAATTCAACGGGGATCGGAGCGTCTGTGATGATCTTCTGGAGCGCTGCGCTTAGATCGCTCAGACTCTCCAAGGAGGAGGTGTCCACATCTCGAATCCGCCGCTCGATTTCCACGTGGAGATCGCCGTGATGAATGAAGGCCTCGTACGCGGCAGAGGTGACGGCGAATCCCGGGGGTACTGGAAGGCCGATATTATTACGTATTTCACCAATGTTTGCCATCTTGTTCCCAACCTGGTCAACCAGCTTTCGATCTATTCCGCTCAACGGAATGACCAGCTTGCCCCCAACTTCAATCTTGCGGGGAACCAATATTTCGTTGACGACGTTCTGAATCTTTTCGAACGACTGAAAGAGTCCTGAATACACCCCCGGGACCATCTGGTCGAGATGTTGAATCATTCTGAAAACGTTTACGGAAACCACGGTTGATGCAGACCGCACGAAAGACATGCCGAACGGCCTGCCGCCCGCTAAAGCCATTTCCATTTCACTCATGACGTCGAGTGCTTTGGTATTTGAGGACAGTATTGCCTTGAAGTTCTGATAGCGTGCCTTGAAGGTCAGCCGGAGCTCTTCGGTCCGACGGGCGGATTCCTCTCCGGAAGCCTCTTGGGAAATGAGTCTCTTTATCCATTGGAGAATCTTCCTCATATCGGCCGAACTCCTATCGTCTGAGAGGCGGTGCCTGTAAGTCCGGAGACCTGCACCACCACCGCGGGGCACTCGATGGGGGATGCTTGGGAAGGGGGGAGATGAGCCTCCCCCAGGTTCATCCCCCGGCTACTTCTTTCTGAGATCTTGTTTTGAAACGTTCATGATCCGAACCGCTTCTTTCATGTCGCCTTTCCGGTTGTACGCAATCCTGATTACGTCTCCCGGCGCCGGTGGAATGCCGATGAGCGCCTTTGACGTGTCGAAAGACGCCTGTTGGCCGGTGGGCTCGCCGTAGCGGTGTTCCTTCGAGAATTTTGTGTTGTATTCCTCGATGGTAAGCTGTTTCTTCTCGTTGTCATAGGCCGTACACTTTCCTTGGGTTACTTCGGCTGCAAACACCGGCACAGCCGCGCAGACAATCAGGAGAAGTAATAGGACTAAGGAAAGGATCTTGGTTCTCATTGTAAACTCCCTCACTGGTCACGGTTTCTCGCCGCCGTTCACGGGAATCCCTGGGCGGGACCGCCCGGGGTGATCATGGAAAAGGCGAGCAACCCGCCATCTCCGGATCTCTTGGGAATGCTCGGGATTCATATCCCGGTTCCTCTCTGTTGCGTAGTCTTTCCTCAAGCCTGCGGGTATGATGCCGCCAACTTCTGTGCGGCGTTCTTCTCACGGAGTTCCTCGGCCGCTCCCTTGAACATGATGATGCAGATATAGAGGCAGATCAAACCGACTGCGCCGAGAATGATCACCGTGGCCGGAGTGCCGTAATTGAATTGTTTCAAGATGATGGACACCATGCATGCCACCACCGCAAGGCCGAAAGCCACCCTGATCCCATAGCCCCGGGCGTACTTGGTTGCCACGGTACCAATCTGCGCACCGATGGCTGCTCCGCACAGCATCACGAAAACCGCCCAGATCTCGATGCGCCCCTTCGCTCCGAACGTGAACGTTCCATACAAACCGGAGATCATCACTTCAAAAAGGTCGGTCCCCACGGCGATATGAGTCGGACAGCCGATCAAGTACACCAGCGCCGGCATCCGGAGCAGTCCGCCGCCGATCCCAAGAAATCCTGCCAGAACTCCCGTAAGGAGGCTCACCATTATGGGCAGCCACGCCGAACAGGTAATTCCCGCCGCCTCGAAGTGCATGACCGGGGGTATCTTGATCCTGTGGAGCGTCTTGTACCAGGTGATTCCTTCCGCTCCGTGTTCGCCGACAATGCCGGCCTTCTTCTTCCGAACGGCTTTCCAATAGTCGACGAACACCATGGTTGCTATAAGCAGGAGCACGACCACGTAGACCCACCGTACCACCGAGCCGATCCGGCCGATGCTTTCCAGCCACATGACGATCTGAGCACCACATTCGATTCCGATCACGGTGCCGACGACCATTACGACGCCAAGTTTGTAATCTACGTTGCCGAATTTGGAATGCCGGATGGTGGAGATCATCGACTTGCCGGCAATATGGGAGATATCGGTTCCAATTGCGAACGCCATGGGAAAACCGAGTATGTTCAGACCGGGAGTTACCATCCAAGCCCCGCCCATACCGAAGAAGCCTCCGATGACGCCCACGGAAAACCCGATGAGCACCAAGCCCGGCCAGAAGATGTTCACCCCGGCAATGGGCATGTACATGTACAGCCAGTCCATTTTCACATCTCCTCATGGTCTCGTGAAATCAATGCTCCACGATTTTGCGGGATTTGAGGTCAATCCCGGTTCGTTTCATGACAAAGTCGGTGATGATTCCCAACCCGCACCCCAGGACGGTGGTCACGATGACGCAGAGAAGCCCGAAGCCCATGGGGTTGGTATTATAGAGATCGAGCAAATAGAGATTTACGCCGGACGACACTTGCCTGGTGTCCGCAACCACCACCAGCATTTCGGCACCGCCCTCTGCGGCCCATAGGAGTTCGGGCAAGAGCAGAGCGGCCAAGCCGGCAAAGAGCAGCAGTCTTGAGGATGCGGTTTTCATATGGTCAGCCTCCTTGTTATCCGTTTTCGATCAGTGAAGAAGGGGCCCTGTTTCACGAATGCCGACCGGCTTAATGCAATTCATGTGCCGGCTCAAACGCCGGCATAGCGGTTCCTCCCTTATTCTTAAACTACAGGCGGAAGGCCATGGCCCAAACGACGAGTCTCCATCGCCTTGTGCGGCGCCGCCCGGTGTCAGGACTCTTGACATCCTGTAAATGTAACTGCAATTACATGCTTGCCTCCCGCTTCCGTTCCATGCACCGGTCCCGTTATGACGCCGCGGTCGCCTCGAAACTGCCTTGACCGGACAAGAAAAGGTCAAGGCTTTTGCCCGTTTCCCGCCGGCGCGTGCCGTGCCCCCGCTACACGGAAAATCGGAGACTCGGGGAACGGGTACGGAAATTGCTTGTAATGGTCGGTCGTCATTTCCCAAAATCCGATGAGTTCTCCATGAACCGGAGAAACCCATGAAACAAGTCTTGTCGCAACTTGCAGAACGCGTACGGTCGTGGGCCCGAGGCAGGAACAGGATGCCCGCAGACAAGGTGTCCCGTGCATTCAAGTTCCGGTACGCATGCTTCAAAGATCTGCTTGCATCGAACACTGAACTCCTCAATATTATTGCCAATATAGAAGAGAAGCTAAATGGGCGCGAGGTGTTCGGTATGTCCTACGTGAGATCTCAGGCAACGCGTGCAGTCTTCCACACGCTCCGCATGGTGAAGAGCCTTGACGATCTTTCGGGACACCATTATCCGTCGCTCTTTGCCCGTGTGGCGGAAATCAACGACGCGATCGAAAAGGAACTGTCGAGGGCCAAAGAGATAGATCTCCCTGCTTTGGTGCTGCCCTACTCACGGGTGACCAAGGAGATGGTCGACTGGGTGGGCGGGAAGAACGCCAATCTCGGAGAATTGCTCAACAGAGTCCACTTGCCCGTACCTCGCGGTTTCGCCATAACGACCCAAGGGTACAAGCTGTTCGTCCAACGGAACCAACTCGAGGAAGAGATCGACGGCTTCAAGATGAGCCTGGACCTGGACGATCCCGATTCCATCGATTCGGTGAGCCGGAACATCCGGCGGTTGATCGTTGAAGCGCCGGTTCCGGCCGAGCTGGAAAAAGCAATCCGCAAGGCCTACGAGAACATGGTCGAGCAAGGTCCAGCGACTCCGGGCATCGATGTGGGGGCTCCCGTACGCGTCGCTTTGCGCAGCAGCGCAATAGGCGAGGACGGTGAATTGTCGTATGCCGGCCAATACCTCTCGGTTCTCAACGTCGTCCCGGAGAAGATCGTCGAGACGTACAAGCAAGTCCTGGCAAGTCTTTTCACGCCCCGTGCAATGGTGTATCGCCTGAACAAGGGTTTGAGGGACGACGATATCGCCATGAGCGTGGCATGCATCGAAATGGTGGAATCCGTTGCCGGAGGAGTTGCTTATTCAGTCGATCCATCGCGCATGCTGGAGGATTTCATCCTCATCAGCGGAGTTTGGGGACTGGGGCCCTACGCGGTGGACGGCGTCGTTTCGCCGGATACCTACGTAGTGTCGAAGAAACATGGATTCCCCATCGTCGAACAGTCGGTGTCGCAGAAGCCCGTGAAACTTGTCACCTATGCCGAAGGCGGTGTCCGGGAGGTGCCGGTGGAACCGGAATTGCAGGGCAGACCGTGCCTGACCCCCGATCAGGCAGGCACCCTTGCGTCGCACGTTTTGGCCCTGGAAAAACACCATTCCTATCCTCAGGACGTAGAGTGGGCTCTGGATAGGAACGGACGCATATTCATACTTCAAACCCGGCCGCTCCACCTGGAAAGGATCGAGCTGAAGACTCCCGAATTGATACGGAACCGCCGGGTCCTGTTGGAGGGAGGAATCACCGCGTACCCCGGGGTCGGCTGCGGAACGGCCTTTCACGTTGACGGCGATGACGACCTCGCTCAGTTTCCCGACAACGGTGTTCTGGTGGCCAAACGCTCGACCCCTCAGTTCGTGATCGTCATGCGAAAGGCACAGGCGATCGTAACGGATGTTGGAAGCATCACCGGGCACATGGCGTCGCTGGCAAGGGAATTCTGCGTGCCGACGATAGTCGACGCGCAGACAGCGGTCACATCCATACCCCATGGAGTGGAAGTCACGGTGGACGCATACTCGGGACGGGTCTATGAAGGGCGGGTGCCGGAACTGGTCGCCTTGCGCAGAAAACAAGACGCCGCGATGAAGGATACCCCCATATTTGAGACCCTTCGCCGGACCGCGGCGCTTATCGTGCCCCTCAAGCTCGTGAATCCGAAGTCCGCAAACTTCGCCCCGGAACACTGCACGACCCTGCACGACGTCATGAGATTTGTCCACGAACTCTCTTACAGAGAAATGTTCAATATCAGCGACATGGTTTCGGACACCGAAGGAGGGGGTTCGGTGAAACTGCGGGCTCCCATCCCGTTGGACCTTCACATCATCGATCTTGGAGACGGACTCTCCGGAGTCTCGCGGTATTCCAGGACCGTCACCGCGGATCAGATTGCCTCGGTGCCGTTCAAGGCAATTCTCAGGGGGATGATGGACGACCGCCTGCTGCAAGTAGGCCCGCGTGCCATCGACATGGGAGGATTTCTTTCCGTGGTGCGTGAGCAAATGTTGGCTCCCGGAAACGTGGAAGAACGGTTCGGCGACCGGAGTTACGCCATCGTATCGGATCACTACGTGAACTTCAGCTCCCGCATCGGCTACCACTACAGCGTCCTCGATTCGTACTGTTGCGACACGGTGAGCAAGAATTACATTACCTTCGCATTCAAGGGAGGCGCGGCCGATGAGGTCCGGCGGAATCGGCGGGTAAGAGCCATCGCTAGTATATTCAAGGCGTACGACTTTAACGTCGAGGTGCGCGAAGACAGGGTCGACGCCAGGTATTACAAATTCGATGAAGCCTCGACAATCCTGAACCTGGAAATGCTTGGACGGTTGCTGCAATTCACGCGTCAAATGGACATGTTGATGCATTCGGAGAATTCCGTGGAGACCATTACCCGCAGCTTCCTGAACGGCGATTACAATCTTCACGGAGAACCGTAGAAGAGGGCGATTGCCGTCAAGGCAGATCGGCACGCCCTTCGCGTGGGCCGGCACCGGTCAGGCGCAGTCTTGCCTGCTTTCGATCAAAGGCCGCCCGGATCTTCTCCACCAGTTCGTCAATATCATAGGGTTTGAGCATATAGTCGTAGGCTCCCCGCGCCAGAATGACCTTAGCCGTATCCAGAGAAGCGTACGCGGTCATTATGATGACTTCGATCGTAGGATCGGCCTCCTTCATCTCGGAAAGGAGGTCCACTCCGTTCATCTCCGGCATTTTGACGTCCACTATGGCCACATCGAACGATCTGCCCCTCATGATGTCCAATGCGTCCAGGCCCGTTCCCGCGGTGACGGCATCCAGGCCGCGGGTGCCCAGCAGCTTGGACATGGTCGTCCGGAACCTCTGTTCGTCGTCCACGATCAATACTCTCGGGTCTTCACTCATGGTCGTTCTCCCTGTTTCTCATACCAATCTACGGACAACTGTACGGTAAACGTAGTGGACCGGCCCACTTCGCTTTGTACGGAAATAGTCCCGCCGAGTTTCTCCACAATCCCTCTGCAGAGAGCCAAGCCCAGACCTGCCCCCTTGCCTTCGCGCCGCGTCGAAAAGAACGGCGTGAAGATCTTGGACAGGTTCTCTTTGGGAATGCCGCAGCCCGCATCATGAACCGAGATTTCAATGGTCCCGCCTGCCGCCGCCTTTGTCCTAACCCAAATAACGCCGCCTTCCGCCGACGCCCGAATCGCGTTTACCATCAGGTTGAGCAATACTTGCCGAAGCAGGGGTGAATCGCTGTCGATAGAGGGAAGATCATCTTGCAGGCTCAGGAGGATCTCCAGCCTTTTTTGGGCTGCCTCCGGCTCCAGAAGTCCCATCATTTCATCGATGAGGTCGTTCACGTCGACCTTTTGCACGACCGGTCCCGCCTGACGGGCCAGGCTGAGAAGTTTCTCCACGATTTCTCGACACCGTCGGACCTGCTCTGCTATTTCCCGCAGTGAATCGGCCATGTCTTCCCGTTCGGGAATGGTAGTGAAGGAAGAACTCCCCAATAGGTCTTTGAGAAGCTGGGTTTCCTGCGCGATAATGCCCAGGGGATTGTTGATTTCATGAGCGATGCCGGCGGAAAGTTCATCCACCGAAGAAAACAACCCGCCTGAGAATCGTGTATCATCCGATGACATTTCTTGATTCCCGCTCCGGGAATCCTCCCCGGGGAGATTGAGACCGGAAAAAAACGGGCACGGAGGGCCGGGCTGCGGAAGAACTCACCGACATCCCACCTGCCTCTGTTGGACGGGCGTCCCGTCTCTTCCGGATCTCATGCAGCTGCAAGCCTTCCCAATTTCCGGGCACGGAGGCCCGGGCTACGAAAGACAGAGACCAAGCCCGTCGTACATAGTGGGACTCCCGCGTTCTGCGCGGGATGCCCGTCATCTTCCGGGGCTCAGGTTGTGCGACCGCATTTATGCCCTAGAACCCATAGTGACCGTCCCGAAATAGACGTTGCACATGGGCGGGAGTGCCGCCTCGTAGGGGCTCGGCGTGCCGCGCCCGCAGAACGAAAAGGTTCCGCGAGATCGAACCGTTTATTCTGAGACGAACCCTAAGTGCTCCGTGGCAGTGTCACATTTGTGGCGATTATCCCTGCTTTGGTAGCGCCGGCCTCCGTGCCGGATTGGTAGGGGTAGGCCCCTGTGCCGACCCATGGGCACCCACAGGGGGGTGCCCCTACAAACACGCCCGGCAGGGACGCCGGGACGCTACCGAGCGTTTACGGAATCCGTGACCGTATTTATGCCCTAGAACCCTAAGCGATACGTTCCTGCTCGATGGTCTTTCTCTCATATGCCAAAGAGATCTGCTTGATCAGTTCCTCGATCTTTGCCGGCTTCATGATGTAGTTGTATGCGCCGAGCTGCAATCCCTTGATTCCCGAATCCACCGATCCGTGGCCGGTAAGCATGATGACCTCCAGCAACGGATGTCTCTTCTTGAGTTCTCTGAGCGTTTCTATTCCATCCATGCGAGGCATCCGGACGTCGAGAATCACCACGTCGAATTCCTGTTTTTCCGCGAGTTCCAGCGCCTGCATACCGCCGGTGGCGCCGACCGCGTGAAGCCCCCTGCCTCCAAGGCGCTTGACAATCGACTCGACGAATTCTTCTTCGTCGTCCACAATGAGTACTCTGATGCTCTCCATTCGCCTGCCTCCTACTTGCCTCGGCGTGGGATTGTCGTGTTTGATGCTCGTGCTCCACGGCGGATGTACCGTAACGTGTCGGACGAAGCCCGCCCTGTCTTGCCAATAAGCGCGGACTCAACCTGCGAATTGTCGGAGATTGCGCCGGCGCATTTATGTCGCGGACTACTACACATCCGTGACCGTACCGAGCGGAAGGCTGATGGTAAACGTGGTGCCCCGCCCGGGCTCGCTGTCAACGGTTATCCGCCCTCCAAGCTTCACCATAATGCTGTGGCTGATTGAAAGTCCCAGCCCCGTCCCTTGGTTCACCGCCTTGGTTGTGAAAAGCGGATCGAAAATCTTCTTCAGCACGTCCTTGGGAATCCCCGGACCGTTGTCCGAAATCTCCACTACCGCGGCTTTTCCGTCGACGCCGGTCTTTACGAACGTCCGCATCGTGATCTTGCCGCCGTTGCCCACTGCGTCGATGGCGTTGTCGATGATGTTCAACAACACCTGCTGCAATTGCGACGCGTCGGTGGTCACCGTAGGAAGATCCTCGTCATACGAGGTCGAAATCTCGATGTCCCTGTGATAGGCCTCGTTCTCAAGAAACGTCAAAGTCTCCCGAAGGATGTGATTGATATCCGTCACCTCGAAGGTTGGATCCATCCTGCGGCCGAACCGCAGCATCCGGTGGGTGATGTGCCGACACCGTTCAACTTGCCGCTCGATCTTCTTGACGCAGTCGTCGAACTCCTCGAAATTCGGACTTGCCTTCACGTCCTCCTGGGCCAGCAAATCACACATCCAACCGGCCTTTTCACTTATGACTTGAAGCGGATTGTTTATCTCGTGGGCAACGCCTGCGGCCATCTTTCCCAACGCGGCCATCTTGCTCGATTGCATGAGCACTTCCTCGCCTGCCGCCTTTTCCCGTTGCACGCGGATCAGCTCGTTGGTCATCGAGCGGGTGGTCAATACGGTGCCGGTCACCACAATCAGCACTCCCGCCAGGATTACCAACGCCGAGTAGTACCGGGCAGCAAAGATCGGTGCGAGAACTTCCCCGGGATCCTCCTCGATCACGAGAACCCACTTTGGGTCCACCATGGGACTTACGGCAAAGACCAGTTCCTTTCCCTGGTATTCGCTTCGTTCGACACCAGTGGCAACCGTGTCCGAGAAATCCGGTCCCTTGGGCCTCCCCAGGACCTCTCCGCCAAACCGTGAAGTAGTCTGCAATACGTTGCTTTTGTTGATGAGGTAGGCGTCTCCCCGCTTGCCCGACTGCCCTTGTCTTACGATGTGCTCGATAATGTCCGAATTTATGGTCGCCCGCAGTATCCAGGTCCGGTTCCGTTGAGTTGCGGTGACGGCGATAATGAAATGAGGCACCTTGCGGTGTCCCATGAAGACGTCGCTGATGTAGGTGCCCGACGACATCACGGCATGAAACCATGGGGTATCTGCGTAATTCACCGACTTCAGCTGCTCGTAGTATGGGCCGACGTACGCCACGTGGTTTCCCTTGTCGTCAATGATGCCGATGTCGATGAAGGATTTGGACCGGGATTGCATGAGCGCGAACACACCGGACAGGTAGGCTTCGTCCCTGAGGTGGCCGAGGGACTCGGAATGAGTAAGCGTAATGAGTTGGGCAATGCGCTCGCGGAAGAACAGCTCGAGGGAATCCCGCCGATTTTCCACAAGCGTTCTTGCGGCTTCCTCTATTCTGTTCCAATAGGCTTCCGAGAATTGGTAGTATACGGTCGTGCCTACCCCGATTAGCGGCAATAGTGCGAAGCATAAGGTCGTAACAATCATGCGCATTCTGAGGAGATGGAAGTCTCTCGCGTCCATCCTGCAGCTCCTTGCGGCCCTTGGCGGGGCATAGTTCGGAGGGTTCATGGTGAACCGGGATCACCCCGGGGCGCATTATCGGGTTTGCAATCATTGTGCCACGCATTCCACCGCGAGACGGCCCCCGGACCGAAGGCCCGCGGTTGTTGCGGTTGCAGCCGGAAGGCTTCTCGCAGGCAGGCCCGGTTCCGCGGTACTGTCGGATAATTTTACACTCTGACAAGGCTCTTCAGATTCCTGTAGTGAAGGTCCGGCGAAAAAGGGTCATACGGTCCGGCAGGCCGGTTTTCGCTTGAAAAGCAAACCGTGAGGCTGTACTCCTTATACAAAGTCTCAAACCATCGAGAGAAGCCCGTTCCCGAGAGGATCTTGTCTCATGACCGTTCACCGTGCCACAGTCCCGCAACCGGTCCGCCGGACCTGGTGTTGCCTCAAGCCCGTTGATTACCTCAACGAACCTGATTACGGCCTCCCGCCCTTAGAGATCTCCGAACGTATGCGCAGGAGGATCCTTTTCAAGTTGGAGGTCTTGTACGGGCTGCAGAGGGCCCGGCCGGTCATAACGGAACTCGAACGCCTGATGAAAGTCTTCTATGCCCACAAACCTGATGAACTGAGGGAATGGGACAAGGGGTTTGTTCCGGAAGAACGTTTCACCGAGAAAGACGTGATTCTCATAACCTATGGCGATCTCATAGAAGATGCGCACAAGCCTCCCCTGAAGACGCTCGCGTCCTTGGCCGAACGTTTTCTGAAAGGAACGATTAACACCGTTCACCTTCTGCCGTTCTTTCCCTATTCTTCGGACCGGGGATTCTCGGTGATGGACTTCGAGAGCGTGGATCCCAAGCTGGGAATCTGGGAGGACATAGCGGAGTTGAACAAGGAGTTCCGGCTCATGTTTGACGGCGTTATCAACCATGTGTCCGCCAAGAGCCGTTGGTTCCAGGAATTTCTGAACGGAAACCCGGACTTTTCGGACTTCTTCATCAAGTTCTCGACAAAGGAGGCTATTCCCGACCATTTGTTGCAGTTGATCCTCAGGCCCCGGACATCCCAGTTGTTGACTCCATACCCGGCCATTGACGGAGAGAAATATGTGTGGACAACCTTTAGCCCGGATCAAATCGACCTCAACTATCATTCCGAGAAGGTTCTCCTCAAAATGATCGAAATACTCCTTTTCTACGTCAGGAAGGGAGCCGACATCATACGAATGGACGCCATCTCCTATCTGTGGGAGGAAGTGGGCACCCCCTGTGTCCACTTGTCTCAGACTCACACGATAGTCCAGCTCTTCCGCGACATATTGGACTGCGTTGCTCCACACGCGGCACTGATCACCGAGACGAACGTGCCCCACAACGAGAATATCGAGTATTTCGGGAACGGAAGAAACGAAGCTCAGATGGTGTACAATTTCGCTCTTCCGCCGTTGGTCCTGCACACCTTCTACGTTCAGGATTCGTCCATCCTCACGGCCTGGGCCGATACGCTTGAAAAGGTCTCCGACACCGCCACCTTCTTGAATTTCCTCGACTCGCACGACGGTATCGGAGTTCTCCCCGCGCAGGACCTGCTCCCTGCCGAAGCCATTGACGGAATGTGCCGGCAGATCAAGGAACATGGCGGCTTCATCTCGTATAGAAACGACGGTGAAGGCGGTGAGAAACCCTATGAACTCAACTCGACGTGGTTCAGCGCACTCAACGATCCCAATTCACCGGAAAGCCCAACGCTCCAAGTGGACAGGTTCATGGCTTCGCGGTCCATAGCCCTTGCCCTGAGAGGCGTACCGGCGATATATCTTCACGGAATGCTGGGTTCGCACAATGATGCCCAAAGCGTTCTCATTACCAGGTCTCTCAGGTCCATAAACCGTCACAACATTAACGAGGAGCAACTTCTGAAAGAACTCGAGGATCCTGAAAGTCACGTACATCGGATCTCCCGGCGTATGGTGAAGATGATTCGCGCCCGTATTGGGTACAGGGCCTTCCATCCAAACGGCGGTCAAAGAGTTCTGAGGGTCTCCGAGCGGGTGTTTGCACTGCTTCGTGTCTCCCCGGACGGCAACGAAAAGGTGGTCTGTTTGACCAATGTGACGGATCGGGATCTCCGGCTGTCGGTAAGCGCTCAAACGCTTGAAGAGTCGGCCGCCTCCTGGAAGGACGTTATTTCTCGCAGGACCTTTGCCACGGAATCCGGGGACCTGAAGCTGACCATGAAGCCCTATGAGGTTCTGTGGCTTACCCCCATTGAAGGAATGTGAGGCTGGTCCGACGGCGCCCGGCGCTCCAGACGTGATGACGATGGGGAACGAAGACGGGAGATGGAAGAGTGCTCGGAGCACGAGCAGGCGACCTCATCGGGTCGGAGCACGAAGACCGGCTCATCGAGACAACCGATTTTCCCCTCTTTCACATCTCCACGAGCGCCCGGCACACTCATGACGCGCAATAGGGGCGGTGCTTTCAGCCGAGGGGCCTACCGGCCGCCCTGGAGGCTCGAAGCCTTTGCAGCGGTCTTGGGGAGCTGAATGAGGTAACGCACACGAAGGGTTTCCTCCAAAGGATCCGTGGTCTCGATCTTTGCAACGCCGATGCAATATCGGCGTTCGGTGTTCTTGACCGGTATCGACATCTCGAAACGAACCGAATCACCCGGTGGGACGACGACATCCCGAGGGGTCAAGCGGATGCCGTCCGGTTTACCGTTCTCCGGAGATTTCAACGTTATCGGCTCTGTCCAGTGATTCGTTGCCGTCAGCCGAAGCGTCGCCCTTTCCTTCATTTCCTTCAGTGCCACGGCGACCGACTGCGGCTGGATGCTTATGTGGCGAATGACGGTATAAACCAACTTGAGCCGCACCTCCGGACGCCCTGGATCGTTGGATTTCACCGTGATCGTGTTGCCGTGCCGGCCGGGCGGCAATCCGTCGGTGTGGATTTGTGCGGTGACCGTGCTCGATGAACCCGGACCGACCTCACGGTCGCCTCGAATCCCCTTTGTGCACCCACAGTCGGAATCAAGCCGTTTGATTATGAGCTTTTGATCGCCGCTGTTCGTGAATTTCAGTTCGATTGTCGGCGAAGTCCCGTGATTGACTTCTCCGAAGTCGTGCATCTCCGATTCGAAGCTGATTTTGGGGCCGGCTCCCCCCAGGGCAACGCCGGTACACATGATCAAGTTCAACAGGACAACAAGTATTCTCTTCACCATGGCATCCTTTTCCTTTCGTATACGGTGGGAAACGCAGTCTCGGTTGACAGTGGGCCGTACGCTGCCGTAATCTCTAACCGATCACCAAAACCGGGTCAAACGGTACGTTTTGGCCATACCAATCGACAATTTCGAACGCTCAGGAAAACAATGGAACTCCGACAACTCAAAACCTTCCGGACCGTAGCCACACTGCTCAGTTTCAATCGGGCCGCGGACATCCTCAACTATGCCCAGTCAACGGTATCCGCCCAGATCCGCGGCCTCGAGGATGATCTCGGGGTGCGTCTATTCGACCGATTGGGCAAACGTATCGTATTGACCGAAGCGGGCGAGCTGCTGGCGCAATACGCACAGAAGATGCTGGACATTGAAGCGGAAACTCTCGCGGAAGTGAGGAACAGGAAGCAGCCCCACGGTTCGTTGACCATCAGGATGCCCCAGACGGTGGGCATGTACTATCTGCCCACCATACTGAGCCGATTTCAGAGACAATTCCCCAGGGTTGGGTTTCACTTCCACCAGTGCGCGTTCCACAACCTCGAACATGAACTTCAGACGGGCACCACTGATTTGGGATTTCTCCTCGCGGAATCCATCACCTCGCCCAACCTGGTTGCCGAACCGCTCCGTTTCGAACCTCTCGTCTTGGCGGCCAACCCGGACAATGTCTTGGCCGGAAGACCGCACATTTCACTCCATGATCTGGAGGATCAACCGCTCTTTCTTGCACTTGCGGACTGCGGCTATCGGATGATGTTCGAACGCGTCCTTGCGGAAAACAGGGTCGAGCCGCAGACAATCCTGGAATTCAGCAGTATCGAGTGCATGAAGGAATCGGTAAAGGCCGGACGGGGGGTGACCATCCTTCCGGAGATAGCGGTCCGTGGGGAGATCGAACAGGGCACACTTGTGCAACTCCCCTTGATGGACGAGCCCTTGGAAAGTGCGGTCCTCATGATATGGCACAAAGACAAGTGGATGTCCCCGACGCTCCGGGCCTTCATGGACGAGGCCCGTGCAGTGATGGGCGCGGGGATTCGTTGAGCTTCCGGTCCCGGTTTTTTGGTGTAAGTCCGAATCGGTATCACTTGACAGGAGAACCATCCGACGTTAGCATTGTCACACCATCCAGAGACGGAGGGATGGCCGAGCGGTTTAAGGCGGCGGTCTTGAAAACCGTTGATCGAAAGATCCGGGGGTTCGAATCCCTCTCCCTCCGCCATAGAATCAGCGATTTCCCGTTCATAATTCGGTGAAGCGAGCGCATCAGGCAACAGGCGGAACCGCTCCGAAGCACGGGAAATTACGGCCCTTCCGGTTTGGCGTCAATGTCGGCCGTCCCTGAGAAAACATGAGAAGACTGGGCATAAATACCCATATTTCAAGCCTGACCTCTCTCTCGCTCAAACGCTGCATGAGAGCCCTGTGCTTCTGGAGTGTCTGTTCGTTTAGACCTAACCGCCGAGCCAGGTCGGGCACTGTTAAGATCATTACGGTTTCAGTCTTTGCCCGCTTCTCCCAGCTTATAGCCGTGCCTGATCCAAGCCTCCTTCATTTCCGGGTTTATATTGAGATAGGCGTCAACCAGATCTTTGGGGACTTTATTGAGGGGACAGGAGAAGTTTACGCATCTCGGACAATTATTTGCCCGCAACACAGCTAGGAATTGGATTCCGCATACAGTTACTGCAAAACACATCCCGATCATTCCGAGCAGGGCCGCGAGTCCAAAAGCCTGATAATTTGTCGCTATGTAGTAAATTCCGTAGCCTGTCCATCCTATCGGCCAAACGAGGGCCGGAATAATGAAAAGAAGGTAAACCACAACGAATTGCTCTACCCTGTTCAACGGCCTGGGATCATATTTCCACCACTTAGGCATCCACCTCAAGGCCCAGCAGGTAAGAGTCTTTTTATCGTCGGTGAAGAATGGGCAATGCCTGCAGAGAACGAACGATTCAAGCCCGAGCGGCCAGATAATTACAATCCAAGCCCATATGGCCATGCTCCACCAATTGCCTGTAATGACCCCTAGAATGATAAACGCGCACATCATTATGAGGACCTGAGGTGTTTGGATAAGGCCCATTATGAAATTATATTCTTTGGGATCCCATCTGCAGGCAAGAGGGCCGTGCAGCCTACAGTCCCTTTCGGCACAATTCGACTCAGGCAGCCACGTACATGCCACAGGCGAAGCCTTACCTTCTCTTTTGCTTTCATGATCCGGTGTGGCAGCGCTTTTCGAACGCTGACGAGCTGTTTCTCCGTATTCAGTCACGTTTCCCTCCTACTATTTCGCTAACGCACAATTCTCCCCTTTCCTGCCGTATTGGAGATATCTGACGGGGACTTGGGGCTTGGCACCGTGCCTCTGAGGGACAGGAAGCCTCAGCATGGCCCTCCCGCAGGCAATTATGCGGCGGTCTTGCCGTTCTGCCAGTTCTGGAACGCGTGAGAGGTTCAGAGATCCGTCAGTGTGCGGAGTGTGCCACGGTACCAGCAAGAGACAAAACCGTCGTCATCTTTATGAAGAAGCCTTCTTTATCCAGCCCCTGATCGTATATCACCTTCCGTGGCTGCGTCAACAGTTTTTCCAGCGCGCTCGCCACCCGAACACCACACGGTAATATGGAGCCAGTAACCGGCTAAGTTAAGTGACCCCCGGCAAAGCCGGGGGCATACTCCTGTTAGCCCCTCAAAGGGGCCTGTTCATGAGCCCCCTGAAGGGGGCTTCTCCGCATGGAACATGTTGAGCTGTTCGAGGCGTCGGTCTTCCGCCTCCTGGTCCCGAATGTACTTTCTGACCGACTCTTCGTCCAATCCCACGGTGGAGACGTAATATCCGCGTGCCCAGAAGCTTTCCCCCGTGAAATTCCGCTTCTTCGCCGTGAAGTTCCTTGCGATTGAGATTGCGCTCTTGCCCTTGATGTAACCGATCACACTCGATACTGCGAACTTTGGTGGAATACTGACGCACATGTGGACATGATCCGAGCACAGATGACCCTCCACGATCTTTGACTCCTTCTGACGAGCCAACTCATGAAAAATCTCCCCAAGGTGCTTTCTGATGACCCCATAAATCTGTTTCCTGCGCCGCTTGGGGATGAAAACCACATGGTACTTGCAATCCCATTTGGTGTGGTTTAGGCTTTGATAGTCCTTCATCATAACCTCCCAGAACTCAAACTTGGTGTATTCTGGGAGGTTTCCCACTACTGCCTCACACGGTCAAACCTTGGCGAGTCACCCCGGCAAAGCCGGGGGCTTACCGATTTGTTGGTTACTTGGACTTGCGACGACATTGAGGATCGTGTCGGGGGCAGCCTTGACACATTGATATTTGAGTCTATGGTAGGCTCATGGAACGGAGGGCACGCATTCACTTACCCGGCGCTGTGTATCAGGTGATGCTCCGCGGGAGTCCGCATGGGTTGAACGCCAATCCCGTGCGTCCCCGGCAGGCGAGGCACAACGATGACCTGCGATGAAATCCTGAAAAAGCTGGAAGAAAATCGTGAAACCGTCAAGGGCTTCAGCGTTCGCCGCCTGGGCATATTTGGTTCGTACGCCCGCGGTGAGCAAAACGCGGCCAGCGACATAGATTTTCTTGTAGAGTTTGAGCGTCCCACCTTCAAAAACTATTTTGGCCTCAAATTCTTCTTGGAAGAACTTTTTGACTGTAAGGTGGACTTGGCCTTCCACGACACGATTAAGCCGCGAATTCGCAACACGATTCTGGAGGAGACAGTCTATGCCGAGGGACTATAGGCTCTATATGGATGATATTCTTGAGTCTTGCCAAAAGATCCGACAGTTCACACACGGAGTGTCTTTCCAGGAATTCAAAGAAGACGTCATGGTGCAAGATGCAGTCATGAGAAATTTCGAGATAATCGGCGAAGCGGTCAATCACTTGCCGGACCAAATCAAGTCTCTCTATCATGATGTCGAATTGGCTGACATCGTTGGATTTCGCAATATTCTGGCTCACGGATATTTCGAGATTAAGTTGGAAACCGTCTGGTCGGCAATCGAAGAAGGATTGCCCGATCTCGAACAACAGACCAAAGCACTTCTGGGCGAGGAATCTTGATGCTTATCCCCTACGTCATAGATAACTAAGCCTCACGCGCAAGAGCGGCGTATCTCTCGCCCTTGGGCGCCTTGGTCTTTTCCACCATCTCCAATACCCCTTCACGGAGCTTCTTGCGTGTCGGGGTCAGCCTTGATATATTGGTATTTGTGCGTATGGCAGGCTTATGGCACGGTGAGCACGGAAATCGGGATCTTGTCATTGATCCGGGAAGGCGCGGTCACAAGAAGGCCGCCCTCCCCCGCTACATTGTTTCTCCGTCCTCCCGCACCTGGTACTCCCGGTAGAAGCGGTAGAAATAGTCGACACCTGACCAGATGGTCAATACCAGGGCAATGTAGATAAGAATCGTGCCGATCACGTGGAAATTGACGGGAATCACGATCTTGTATGTGTAATGGATCATCAGGGGAATGATCGCGGCAAACTGGAAAACGGCCTTGAGTTTCCCCGCCGGGCTCGGCTTGAGCGTGGTGTCCCACGCTTTGGTGGTCGCCCGCAGTGCGCTCACAGCCACTTCCCGGGTGATGATCAGCATGACGATCCACGCGTCGACACGGTCCAGTGCAATCAACATGATGAGTGAAGCCGTGACCAAGACCTTGTCCGCGATGGGGTCGAGGAAACGCCCGAAGGACGACTCCACATTGAACCGCCTCGCGATGAATCCGTCGAAGAAATCCGTAAGAGACGCGATCAAGAAGATGAAGGCCGCCAGAGCGGACCAGAATTTTCCGGGGAAGAACAAAAGGACGACTATGGGAGGGACGAGAACCAGTCGCCCGAGCGTGAGAAAGTTGGGAACGTATTTGGTCATGTGTGCCCGATCTTGTATCATGAGCTTTCCGCAACCCGCAGGTTCGGGTTTTTCTTGAAAGCCTTGTAGTAACGAAGAACCTTTCTTACGTAGTTGATGGTTTCGCGATACGGAGGGATGCCGGCATACTTCTCGACGTTTCCCGGACCCGCGTTGTACGCGGCCAATGCCAAACGGAGGTCGCCGTAGGACGCCATGAGGCCCTTTATGTACTTGACTCCTCCGATAATATTCTCTCTGGGATCGAAGGGACGCGTTACGTTGAGGTCCCTGGCCGTCCCCGGCATGAGCTGCATGAGCCCCTGCGCACCCTTGGAGGAAATCGCCTTGGGATCGCAGTTGGACTCGGCCCTGATTATCGCCTTGACCAGACTTGCTTCTATGTCATACTTTTCCGATATTTCCGTTATGATTTCGTCAAGGCTCTTGGGTTTTCCGGCTTTTTTCATGAACCGTACAACCGGTTGGAATCCCGATTCGGTCATGTAGAAGATCCACCCCGGCCCCGAGGGCCTGTTGGTGAACTCCCTGTGACCGTCCTTGTGGGTTCGGACATAAATGTCCGCCACGGCCAACGACGGCATCAGAACAAGTAAGAGAGCGATACAGAGTACCGTGATCTCCGTCTTGCCGGCAACCATGTGCGCCTCCATACCTTTCAAGTCAACAAGAGAGAAAACCGTCCGTGAGTTTCGCTCAATCCCATCGTACCTTCGTCGTTCATCCGTTTATCACACTACGGGCCTCCCCCGTGAAGCCGTTTCCCATGGGTGGAGGCCGGTCATGAGCCGCTCCACGGGCAAGAATACCTCGAAGGTGGTGCCCTTCCCGAGTTCGGAAAACACGTTCACCGTGCCTCTGTGCTCTTCGACGAGGAGATACACCTTGCTCAAGCCCATCCCCGCGCCGGCGGTCTTGGATGTGAAGAAGGGGTTGAAAACTTCGGTCAAGTCTCCTTCATAGATTCCGACGCCGGTATCGGTGAATGCAAGCGAGACGGCGGAATGCAGGTTCTTGATTGCAACCGTAAGCCTCCCTCCGGAAGGCATGGCCTCATAGGCATTGAGGATGAGATTGTAGAACACCTCCTCCAATGCGGTCGGGTCGGCATTGATCTGAGGCAGATCGTCGTCTGCATTCAATTTGAACGTTACCGAACCGCTCCGTTCCGGGGAGAGTTTCTCGCGGGCCCTGTCTCCGGCACGTTCTACCAACGGGACAATATCGGTCTTGGCGAACTCAAACGTGTAAAACTTGGAGAACCGGACGTAGGCCTCGATCTCTTTGACCATGGATTCCAACCGGCCCACGTCGTCAAGGATGATTTGCGTGTACCTCGCGCATGTGGGATCGTCCGAAGTCTTCTTTCGAAGACGACGGGCGAAACCTCCCAGTGAGGTCAGGCAGTTCCTGACCTCGTGTGCGATGCCTTCCACCACTTTGCCCAGCGAGGCCAGCTTTTCGGATTGCTTGAGACGTCTCTCGACTTCATACAGCCTGGAGAGGTCGGCCACCACGAGAACGATTCCCCGTACACGACCGTTTTCCTTGATCACCGAGGTGGACAGATAGCCCGGAAAGGTTCCCTTGTCCTTCTTCCTGAAGTGAAATTCACCCTCTATCTTTCCCGCACGGACCGTATCCTTTACCAGATCCCGGTAAAGAAGCGTCCGGGCTTCTCCCCGTACGAGAAAATGGATATCCTGGCCCAGCAGTTCCTCCGCGGCGTATCCCCACAGGCCCGCAGCAGCCCGGTTGATGAATTGAATCCGGCCCATGGCATCGGTAGTGATGAGCGCTTCGTTGATTATCGTGGTCAGGTGGGCAAGGTACTTCTCACCGCGGCGGACCTTGTTCTTGAGTCTGATGTTCTCTTCATCGGTGCGTCGTCGTTCGAGGAGCTTGAGTGACAGGGAAACCACATCCGCGACTCCAAAGGGCTTGCTCAAATAGTCGTCCGCGCCGAGTTTCATCGCCTCAACGGCGGTCCGTTCCGTACCGGCCCCGGTCATGACGATCACGAGGGTCCGCGGTGATTTCTCCTTTATGAAGCGCAGCACCTCAATCCCGTCCGCCTTCGGCATATGAACGTCTATGAGCACCACGTCGGGCTTCTGCCTGAGAAAGACTCCCTTGCACTGAACCCCGTCAAAAGCCTGAAAAACATCGAAGCCGTTCTCTTCGAACACATCCCGCAACATGTTGTTCAAGATTTCGGAGTCGTCTGCAATCAGTATTTTTGCGTTCTCGATGCCGGCATTCATCTCGGGTTATCCCTGATCATCGATGAATTTCCTTCGACACTCCGCTGAACAGAAATGGAATTCCTTGCCCTTTACCACGGCAGTGACCGAATCGTTTTCCGTGACGTAGAGTCCGCACACCGGATCTCTCACCATCTCGTTGACTCCCGCACGGTCACGGGAAATAGCCGGGTCCCGGCGCTGCGGGAGCGACTTCAGAAACTTGCGTACCCATAAGAAAGCCCTCACTCCGGCATAAACCAAGCCGGCGAGAAGGAGCAACCGTACGAACATCGTATTCCTAGTCCATTCGATGGTCCCGTTTCCGCACGCTCTTACGCTCCTCATCGCTAAGGCGTGAGAGCAATACCCCCACGGTACAGTTCAAAACGGGATGCACGGCATCGGGGGCGATCTCCGCAAGAGGTGCCAGCACGAACCCTCGTTCGTGCATTCTCGGATGTGGGACCACCAAATCACGGTCTTGAATTACCTCGGCACCGTACAGGAGCACATCCAAGTCGATGGGGCGAGACAGGTCGCTCCGGTGCAAGGGTGATTTTCCCAGCCTCAGTTCTATGGAATGGAGACAAGCCATCAAGTCCGCCGGTGCCAAATCGGTTTCCACTGCAATCGCCGCGTTGAGAAACTTGGGGCCTCCATCCGTCAACCCCTTCGGCTCCGTCTCATAGAGACACGAATGTGCCGTCACTTCGGTCTCCCGCACCTTGGCCAGGTCATCCAATGCAGATCTGAAAAGCTCTTCCCTGTCTCCCATGTTTGACCCGAACCCGATGTGGGCCGTCACACTCATCTCGTTCCAACCTCCACCGGGTTCACCAACGAACCGATTCCCTCGATCTTCACCTCCACCGTATCGCCCGATTTGAGGGGTCCGATGCCGGAAGTGGTCCCCGTGGCGATCACATCGCCCGGATAGAGGGTCATTACCGCGGATATAAACTCGACGAGAACAAAGGGATCGAACACGAGATTCGATGTCCTGGATCTCTGCTTGCGTTCGCCGTTGAGAAACAGCTCGATGCCGAGATCCGAAGGATCCAGATCGGTCTCGATCCAGGGCCCGATCGGGCAAAACGTATCGAAGCCCTTCGCCCTCGTCCACTGCCGATCCTTCTTCTGAAGATCGCGCGCGGTGACGTCATTTAGACACGTGTAACCGAGAATTGATCCCTTTGCATCGTCCCGGGAAACCTTTGCGGCGGTTCTCCCCATCACCACGGCAAGCTCGGCCTCGTAGTCCACCTGCGCACTCTGCCGCGGCAGGAGGATTGCATCTCCGGGTCCGATGACGCTGGAAGACGGTTTGAGGAACAGCAACGGTTCCTCGGGGACCGGCAGATTCACCTCCTTGGCGTGATCCACGTAGTTGAGCCCAACGGCCACGATCTTCGAGGGCGTGCACGGCGCGAGCAGCTTTACCTCATCCAAGGAATACTCCCTCGGCAATGGGTGGCCCTCCATTTGAACAAGACAATCACCTTGGATACGGCCCACAAAGATGCCGCCGTCGGCCCGGAAGCGTGCCAGTCTCATTATTTCTCCTTCAGGCCCAGCACATCGTGCATGTCGTACAGACCGTTGGGCTGTGACACGAGCCACAATGCAGCCTGGATTGCCCCCTTGGCAAACGCGTCGCGGCTGTGGGCCCGGTGAGTCAATTCAATACGTTCACCGTTCGTCACGAACATGACCGTGTGCTCACCCACGATGTCGCCCCCGCGAAGGGCCATGATGCCGATCTCTTCAGGCGTCCGTTCACCGACCAGTCCCTTGCGGCCGTATACACCCGCCGTCGCAAGATCCCGCCCCAGGGCCCCGGCGACTATCTCGGCAAGTTTGTTTGCCGTTCCGCTGGGCGAATCCTTCTTCATCCTATGATGAGCTTCAACGATCTCGACGTCGTACGAGTCGCCGAGAGCGCGTGAAACGCTTTCCACCAGCTTGAACAGGAGATTCACTCCCATGCTCATGTTCGGTGCAAAGAGGCACCGCGTGGCCGCACCCGCTTTGCTCACGGCTTCACGCTGCTCTTCGGAGAGCCCGGTCGTTCCTACGACGACGGCCTTGCCCGCCTCTGCGGACGCCTTGACGTTCGCCACGGATGCTGCGGGGGATGAGAAGTCTATCAAGACGTCCGCGTTCTTGAGCACCTCGGCAACATCGGCAATTATGGGAACGTTCAGGGTGCCTATTCCCGCGTTTTCACCCGCATCTTTTCCCAAATCGGGGTGGCCGTGGGCCTCCAGTGCTCCTGAGATCTCAATATCGGGATACTCGCGGATCAGGGTGAGAATTCTCTTGCCCATCCGTCCGCCGGCACCGCTCACTGCTGTTCTCATGCTGCAACTCCCAGTCTTAGTACTCCGTGGCGTAATTACGGTCACACATTAACGTACGCCGTCCGTGTCTTGGTAGCGCCGGCCTCCGTGCCGGTAACCTTGCCTCCCCCCGTTGACGGGGGGACTGAGGGGGATCTCGCCCGGCAGGGACGCCGGGACGCTACCGCGCGTACTCAAGAATACGGCACCGTATTTGCGAAACGAAGCACTCACATCAATCCGTTTCTTTCCAGTGTCGCCTTCAGTTTCTCCAGGTTTGCAGACGACGGCGGGCACAGAGGAAGACGGTACTCGGGTCCGATCTTGCCCATGAGTGCCAATGCCGCCTTGACCGGTATGGGATTGGTTTCGAGA
>JAZDHD010000403.1:0-14875 GCA_043806215.1 Pseudomonadota bacterium
CGAGATGTCATTGCGAGGAGCGCAGTCCCGCGCAGAACGCGGGAAAGCAATCTCAGCGCTGAAAACCCGTGACCGTATTTGTGCCATAGAACACTTAGCCTGCTCCATACGGGCGAAATCCCTGGAAGGGTGTATCAGTGCGCATACGACATCGCATAAGACAGACAATCGGGCGTGACGCCGAAGGGGTACAGGCGGCGGATGTCCGAATCGGCTTGGGCTATACGGCTGTGAGGCTGCAGGACCTCCGTACGGGAGTGGCGTATACCATGGGCCGGGAAAAACACCGGGGGTGCGCGGTTTTCCAAGGTCTGCGGCCCTTGGCGGGCAGACCGGCAACGGATCTGCTGGAGTTTCTCGAATCGGACGATACACTTGAGGTCGGTCTCGGGTTGGCTGCGGCAAACGCACTCGTCAACATGCTTCCGGTGGATGCCCTCCAGGGGGATGTTCTTGAAGCCGTGGAGTTTCATCCTTCGGATACCGTTGCAATGGTAGGATATTTCGGCCCTCTCGTGGGTCCCCTGCGGAACCGGACGGCCCGTCTCGATATTTTCGAGGAGGATCCCTATCGGGCCTCGGACCTCCTGCCGGCCAAGGAAGCGGCGCGAAAACTCCCTGAAGCTCACGTTGCGTTGATCTCGTCCACGACAATCGTCAACGACACGCTCGACGAAATCCTTGACGCAGCAACAAATTGCCGTGAGGTCGTAATCCTCGGGTCTTCGACACCATTGCTGCCGGCAGCGTTCCGAGGTACGCCGGTAACATACCTTTCAGGTATGACCGTTCAGAACCCCGACGGGATACTGCAAGTGGTGAGCGAGGGTGGAGGGACACGGCAATTCAAACCTTTTGTCGCGAAATGGAACGTGGCGGTGGGGCGCTCTGCGTCGGCCATGGCTATTGAGGAGCCGGCATGACCATGAACACGAACAAGAAGTTGAAAGCACTGGTTGTCGTCAATGAACCGGATCGGATTGATGTCATCAAACAGCGCCTCTCGGAGCGGGGAATCGACATGACCGTTCTCACTGATCCGGAGGAAGCCTTGGGCCTTTGCAGGGAAGCCCCACCAGACCTGGCCATTGTGCAGGATCCGCTCAGATCCATGTCGGGAACCGTGTTCCTCAACCATCTCGTCCGGATTTCCTGGGCCACGGGAACCATACTCATAGCCGATGCCGATGAGGACCAGGTCCACGACCGCGCGGAGGGCCTTGGAATCCTGGGCCATATGCGGTCGCCTACGGACGGGGAAATGCTCGACCGGCTGTTGGACAAGTTCGGGGCTATGAATGTCACTTAGTGCTCCATGGCGTAAATGCGGTGTCACATTTGTGGCAATTATCCCTGCTTTGGTAGCGCCGGCCTCCGTGCCGGTAGTCTTTCTCGAACGCCCGGCAGGGACGCCGGGACGCTACCGGGCCTTCACACGAACACGGCAACGTATTTGTGCCATAGAACACTTAGGGAGTTGGGGGTTCGTACGTGCGGCCGGCTTTGGCCGAACGGATGGGGCAAACGGGCAGGTTCTCTTGTGAGGAGGGCCGTTCAAGTAAACGTTCTTTGGGGTGTGCCGGCCGTGCCGGCCTGAGGGAAAGAGGAGTCAATCATGGAGAAGGTGTTGATAGTGGGCTGCAAGACGGCAATGGATGACGTCTGTATCGGATGTTGCCGATGCATGGTGGGCTTCAACCGTCGAGAGGGAGAATTCTCACGGTACAAGGATCAGGATGCGGAAGTCCTGGGTTTGCTGAACTGCGGTGATTGCCCTGGGGCGACCATTGTGACGCGCCTTGCCCAGGTCGCCCTGTGGAACGCTCCCATGGGCGAAAAGCCCACGAAGATTCATATCGGGCCGTGTATTACGGATCACTGCCCCCATAAGGACACCATCGTCAACAAGATCAAGGCCAAATCGGGAATCGAGGTCATAGAAGGGGCCCACCCGTACAAGCCGAATAATATCTTCGCCTGACGTCCTGAGGATTCGGGGAGTGGACCGGGCACTCCCCTCCCCTCCTCCTATGCTTCCGGCTTAAGGGTTCGGTCAAATCCCTCAAGTCATCGGCACACCCCGCAGCCGCGGTATCGTTGCCGGAAATCTTGCACAACGTCCGATGAATTGCTATGGTGGCTTGGGCGAAGCTTGGCACCTTTCAAGTAAACCGCCACTACAGGCCGGTCATAGTCGGCCGTGAACTTGCGTCTCTTAGCAGACTTTCGGGCAAAGACCGGGCAGAGCCCGGAGGACAGGCATTCCCAGGCGGAGCCTGGGAACGAGAAAGTATCTCATTCATGCTGCGTACGAGTCCCGCATATGATGACGCATCAGGCGTGCCGTCTGCCCTGTGTGACGAGACGGCCGGGCTTTTCACCCGGTGCGAAGGGAGAGTGGGGACTCCTCTTGATTAAGAAGCTGAATTTTTCCATACGTGCTCAGAAGCCCATGCGGGCCATGTTGATCGGATTGACTCCCTGCACCATGGCCGCGGTCTATTTCTTCGGGTGGCGGTCCTTGACGCTGGTCGTCTTCTGCTGCCTCGCGGCTTTCATCACCGAAGTCATCTTCGAGTCGTATAGAGGCGGTACTGCCACCCAGAGCGTCATCGTATCCGGCGCGTTGCTTGGGTTGAGTCTTCCGCCGTACACCCCTCTGTGGATCGCGGCAGTCGGGACGATTTTCGGGGTGGTGTTCGGGAAACAGGTGTTCGGCGGTTTCGGCAAGAACGTGTTCAATCCCGCAATTGTTGGTCGCTGCTTCCTATACGTCTGTTTTCCCCTTCAGATAACGTCTCAGTGGATGCAACCGGGCGCGTGGCCGTGGGGCAGGCTTGCGTCGTATTCCGACGTGGATGCCATGACGTCGGCGTCTCCCCTCATAGCGTTCAAGCAGACGGGGGCCTTGACGGACATCCAAGACCTGTTCCTGGGCAACATATCGGGTTCCATTGGAGAAACCTGCGTGCCGGCAATCCTGCTCGGAGGAGCGTACATCATCTTCAAGGGAGCCGCGGACTGGCGGTATCCGGTCTCGTGTTTGCTGGGAGCCGTGGGCCTCAACACCGTGCTCTATGTGGCGGGGGTGCAGGGCGTGATGGACCCCTTACGGAATTTGGCGGCGGGCAGTTTGCTCTTCGGTGCGTTTTTTATGGTGACGGAGCCGGTTTCGGGATGTGCAAAGCTTCAGGCCAAATGGGCGTACGGATTCCTCATCGGCTGTCTGTGGATGGTGATCCGCTCGTTTTCCGCCTTCCCTGAGGCCACGGCATTCGCCATACTCCTGGGCAACACCTTCGGCCCTCTCTTCGATGAGGCCGTGATCATGTACGAGCAGAAGAAGAAGGCTCAAGTGCAGGCTTAGGTGAGTGATGAAGTTCTTGAAGGATGTCTTGTTCATTTTCCTGGTCTCATTCTTCTTTGCAGGCCTTACCGCGGGAGCCAACCTCATGCTCTCCCCGCGTATAAGCCTCAACGAGGAGACCCGGCAAACGGAATACCTGTTGACCGCCCTGGGAATTCCCTTTCCCAAAGGGGCCGATGCTCTCCAACTGAGGAAGATTCAGCAGGATCACGTAGCCGTGGCGGAACGCGACGGAGAATACATCTACCGGGCTTACGACGATGGAGGCAACCCGACGGCGTATGCGTTTGCCATAGGCGGAAAGGGTTTTTGGGGAAGGATCGAAGGTCTGCTCGCCCTGAACAACGATCTATCCGAAATCAAAGGAATCGTGTTCACCAAGAACGTCGAGACCCCGGGGTTGGGGGCGAGGATCACGGAGAAATGGTTTCAAGACCAGTTTCAAGGCATCGCGCTTCCAGCGAAGCCCGGCAAGGAAAACTACGTCGTAGTCTCGAAGCGGGACGCTGAAAAGGGCAATCGTGTGGATGCGATCACTGGTGCCACCATGACGTCTTCCCTGGTGGAGAAATTTCTCAACCGGGACATCGAGAGAATACTTGCCGATAAGGACGGGATCCGGAGGATAGGATGGCAGTCTCCCCGAAAAAGGTGACCAAGGAAGGTATCTGGGGAAACAACCCCGTCTTCAGACAGGTGCTGGGGATCTGTTCCGCGCTCGCCGTCACCAACCTCGTCGTCAACACGCTGGTCATGTGCATAGGACTGATATACACGTTAGCCCTTTCCAGCCTCACCGCTTCCGTCTTCAGGAACGTAACGCCGTTCCGTCTGCGCATGATCTCGTCAACATTGATCATCGCAGCATATGTCATTGTGCTTCACAACTTCCTCATGGCCTTTCTCCCCGAGATCAGCGCACAGTTGGGCCCCTATGTGGGACTGATCATCACCAACTGCATCGTGCTGGGCCGTGTCGAGTCCTTTGCGGGCCGGAACAAGCCGTGGTTGTCTTTTCTCGACGGTGCTGCTTCGGGCATCGGCTACTCGGTGGTCCTGCTCACGATCGCCGTATTCAGAGAGGCGCTTGGGTTCGGGACAATAGCCGGCTTCCCCCTTCCCTTTGAGTTCACCAAATGGACGATTATGGTCGTTGCACCCGGCGCGTTTTTCATGCTGGCCCTGCTGGTATGGATCTCACGTTGGCTGCAAGCAGGCCCGGAAGCCGCTTCGGAAAGTGTCAAGAAGTAGGGGGCCGACCATGGAACAGCTCGGGATTTTCGTCATCTTTTTCGCCTCGATCTTCACCGCCAACATACTCTTGACCAATTTTCTCGGGATGTGTTCCTATTTATCCGTCTCCCGGGAATTGAAGACGGCCTGGGGACTGGGCGTTGCGGTGGCCGTCGTCATGACCGCCACATCCGCGGCCAATTACTTCGTTTACTACTATCTGCTGGTGCCGCTGAAACTGGAATACCTCCAATACATAGCATTCATCGTCGTCATCGCCGCATTGGTCCAACTGGTGGAAATGATCATAGACCGCGTGTCGGATCGTCTGTATGCCGCGCTGGGTATATTTCTGCCGCTTATCACGGTGAACTGCGCGATTCTTGGATCGTCTCTCTTCCTGGTGATCCGGAAGTACGACTTGCTGCAGTCGCTGGCATTCGGTATGGGCAGCGGCATTGGCTGGCTGGTTGCCATAATGGCCCTGGCAGGGATTCGCAGCAAGATGGCGAGACGCTCAAAGGTCATACCGGCTCTGGAAGGCCCGGGAATTGTACTGATCGTTACGGGAATCATAGCGCTGGGGTTCATTGGATTCAGCGGGATGGTCCAGATCAACTGAGCACTGAAGAACAACGAAGATCCTGGAAGGGACCAGCAACGAAATGAACGCTTTCCTTATTCCGGCCCTCTCCATTGCCGGTTTAACGACCGTCTTGGCGGTCATCATCCTCATAGCCGAACGATACCTCATGGATTACGGAGAGGTTGATCTTCGCGTCAATGACAAGACGTTTCACGTCAAGGGAGGGGATACTCTTCTCAACACTCTGAAGGAACAAAAGGTGTTTATTCCTTCCGCATGCGGAGGACGGGCGACCTGTGCTTATTGCAAGGTCAAGGCCGTGTCGGGGTTCAGCGAAATTCTGCCTACGGAAATCCCTCTTCTCACCAAAGAGGAGATCAAGGACAACGTCCGCCTTTCATGCCAGATAAAGGTCAAAAAAGACGCATCGATCAAGATTCCCGACGAATTGTTCAGTATCAAGGAGTACCGTGCGACCTACGAGCTCATGAGAGATCTGACGTACGACATACGGTTGTTCCGGTTCAAGTTGATCGAACCGGCTCACATTGATTACAAGGCGGGCCAGTACATACAGTTCCGGTCTCCGGAGTACGGCGACGTGTCGGAACCGGTCTACCGGGCTTACTCCATGTGCAGCCGCTGCGAGGACAAGGATCACATCGAGCTCATGGTTCGCCGGGTACCCGAGGGGATCGCGACCACGTACTTGTTCGACCATCTCAAGGTTGGGGGAGAGGTCGTTTTCACCGGGCCCTTTGGTGATTTCTACCGGCGCAATACGGATCGACGCATGATCTGCGTGGCCGGCGGTTCCGGAATGGCGCCGATCCGGTCCATCATGTTGGGAATGACGAGCCAAGAGATAGAGCGGCGGCAACCGATCTTTTTCTTCGGGGCCCGGTCACGGCGGGACCTGTTCATGGTCGAGGAATGGCGCGAACTGGAAAGAACGAACAAGGGCTTCACGTTTGTACCGGCCCTCTCGTCTCCGGAACCCGACGACGATTGGACCGGAGAGACGGGAAGAGTGACCGACGTCATATCCGGGCATGTCCCGGACTTTTCCCAATGCGAAGGTTATTTGTGCGGAAGCCCCGGTCTGCTCGATGCCTGCGTGGAAGTGCTTGTATCACTGGGGATTCCTGAGGAGCGAATCTATTATGACAAGTTCGCGTGACATGCCGGCCCCGTCCACCGGTGATCCTCTTTTTGCAAAGATCGAATCCGTTCTGCGCAAAGGCAATTACCTCAAAGGCGACGACCGGCCATTGCGCCGCATCCTCGACGACGACGCGGCCGAGGTTGCACGTCTAAACATGGACCCGGAGGCGATTACCTCGCTGATGAAGCGACTCTACGATGAGGGGCGCAAGGGACTGGGCGATCCGGTGAGAGTCGACGACATGTTCGAGGTGTCGGTCCGGGAGGACCGCGGCATCCTGGCCTGCCCGTTCAGAGACCATTTCCCGGCACCAAAAGCGCTGGTGACCGCAATCAACCTGAAGTCCGGAAAGACTCTCGGGTTTACGGTCTTGGCCTGGCATATGATCCGTGCACACGGTTTTTTCCAGGGGAAGGGAAGCCCGTTCCGCATAGAACCGAGCGATCTGAAGGATTTCTTCGGGTAGCTCGGGCCCGCCTGTTTGGGATCGGACCTTTCAGTGGTGATTGAACGAATCTTCACTCGCAATTCCTCTCCATTATAAGTGTACGTTATAAAGGTATTACATTTTGTTATTTGACTTACTTAAGACCCTCTACTAATAATCTTCGCTATGATGACCGTATGGTGTAGTATCAAAGACTAGGGAGAAAAGGCCGGCCTTGTGGGAGGGCAAGGAAGCCGACCGGCTTATCAAGCTCGAACGGTCTTCGTGGTGATTCAAACTGCACGACTGTGCTCCACCGGAGAGGAGTAATGATGCAACGTATCACGCTGATCTTGGTGTCGGTTCTCATCTTGTTGCCTGTGACCGTGTTGGCACGGCAGCCCTACAAGTTGGGGTTCATGTTGGAGATGTCCGGACGCATCGGCTTTGCGGGACAGATTGCCAAACAGGGAGCCCAACTGGCCATTGACGAGATTAACAAGTCGGGAGGAATCAACGGTCGTCAAGTCTCCGGCGTATTCGAGGACTCGAAGGGTGATCCGGGAGAGGCTGCAAAGGTGTTTACCAAGCTCGTGGAAGCGGATCGCGTAGAGGTTGTGATCGGAGTACTGTCGGATGACATAGCGCCGTTACTGGCACAGCTTGCAAAACGGCATCGGATTCCACTAATCATTACCGGCGCTCAGACGCAAGTAGTAACGGGGCGGCAGTGTAATCGGTATACCTTCCGCATTTGCCCCAACAGCCGACAGAATTCCAAGATTGGTGCTATCTTGGCCGCACGGACAAAAGCCAAGTTGTGGACTGCCGTAGCATCGGACCATGCTGCCGGCCGGGAACTGTGGACCCAGTTCAAGGCACAGCTGAGGGAGATGAGGCCTGATGCGTCATTCGTGGAAGGACCCGGTTTGGAGTTCGTAAAGAGCGAATCTGCCGACTGGGAAGCCTCTATACAGGCGGTCAAGAAATCAGGAGCGCAAGGGGTCTTTGTTTACCTCTACGGTGGAGAATTCATAGATTTCGTGAAAAAGGGTAATGGCCTCGGGTTATTTGACGGAAATCGCGAGTTTGTGGCGGTCATGGGATCTCTTGCAGAGCTTTTGGGGTTGGGGAACAGCATGCCCCAGGGAATCTGGTGGTCGACGCCGTATTGGTTTCAGGCAAGTCGAAACCCGATTAACACGAGTTTCGTTGAAACCTACGAATCGCGATACGGCGTACCACCGTCCTGGCAGGCCCATTTCAGTTATGGCGGGGTCAAGGCGTTCTCGGAGGCCGTAAGAAAAAGTGGAACGAGCGAAGCTTCTGCGGTGGTTGCCGCGCTGGAAGGAATGACCATTGAGCTTCCGGTCGGCAAGGTGGTTCTCCGACCTCAAGACCATCAAGCGATCATGCACGCCATGGCGGGACAAACAGCCCGGATGAGCGTGACCCAACGCAAGAGAAGCTTCAGAGGCCTTAGCTCTATGATACTATTTCGAACAAAGGAGTTTGTCGAACCTGAATCAGAGATACGGTGCCGATTTCAATGACGTCGGACCCAATGGCACAGTCGAGAAAGGTCTTTTGCTCCGAAGATTCCAAGGAGGGTAGATCATGTCCCATGAAAAGGAATGTAAGGGTGGAGATTTCTTTACGAGACGGGAGTTTCTCAGGAAAGGTACCCTGTCCGCTGCGGCAATCGGAGCCGTCGGCGTGTGTCCGTCCCTAGCCGAAAGAGTGCTTGCCGCAGAACGTGACTACATTCTGATCGGACATCCCAATCCATCGACCGGAGCGCTCTCAGTTTTCGGAGAGGTCTCCCCTTGGGCTGATGAGCGTGCAATAGCAGCGGTCAATGCCAAGGGAGGGATTTTTGTTCGGGAACACGGCAAACGGATGCCGATCAAAGTGAAGGTGGTTGATACGCAGAGTGATCCTGTCCGTGCGCAAAAGGCAGCCAACGATCTTATTGTCAAGGACAAGGTCGACATGATGGTGGTCTTGCACACGCCTGATACGGTGAATCCGGTGAGCAAGGTATGCGAGCGCCTTGAAATGCCGTGCGTTTCCATGGTGGTACCTTTGGAGGCATGGCTGACCGACGGACCCTACAACTGGTGTTACCATGCCTTCTGGGCTGTTGATTCGCTGAGCAACCTTTTCCTGGGAATGTGGGGAGAATACGGCGACAGGACCGACAAGGTGTTTGGAGGCCTGTGGCCGGACGATCCCGACGGGAAAGTGTGGGCGGACATCTTCACGAAGAAACTCACGGGAAACGGGTACAAGGTTGTTGATCCGGGGAGAATCCAATTCTGGACACCAGATTTCACGGAAATTATAAGTCTCTTCAAGAAGGAAGGGGTTCAGATCATAGGAGGGGTCATTATCCCTCCCGATTGGGCCAATTTCTGGCGACAATCGCATCAGGATGGATTCTATCCAAAGATGGCCGCCATATCAAAGGCAATAGCGTTTCCGGCAGCGGTCAACGCACTGGAAGGAAATCTTGCCGAAGGTTTGATTTCGGAGATTTGGTGGAGCCCCTACCATCCTTTTAAGTCATCGATGTCCGGTGAAACCTCACAGAGCCTGAGTGATGCGTGGGAGAAGGACACCGGAAGGCAATGGACGATGCCTTTGGGATTTGCGTACGCGGCCTTCGAGGTGGCCCTGAACGCTCTCCAACGTGCTCAAACGCTTGACAAGAGAATAATACGGGACATGCTGGCAGCCACCGACGTGCAGACGCTCGTCGGCCGGATCAAGTTCGACAAGACCCATTGCAGCGAGACCCCGCTTGTGGGAGGACAGTGGATGAAAGGCTCCAAGTGGCCTTGGCAACTGGGCATCACGTACAACAAACTGCATCCCGAAATCTCCAAGACAGGCACGATGGTCTTCCCGCTCCCTGGACTCTAAACTCAGGGAAGTCGCCGGAAATACCTCGAACAACGCCGGGGGTTGTGGAATACGAAAACTCGTTTCAAGCAGTGGCGGAACTCTCGATTCCCGGGGGGATATCCGGGGACATACACCTGGTTTTGATTGACAGTCATGAGATTTTCATGCCGCATGACCCAATGGCTCGTCTATCGCGCATAGTGGTTCCCGGTTTTCCCCATCACGTCACGCAGCGTGGTGTTCGGTCCATGAACGTGTTTCATGAAGAATCGGACCGTCGTGAGTATCTTGGAATGCCGGGAGAAAAAATCGCCCGGCACGGAGATGCAGCTTTTGTGGCAAGGGTCGAGAAGACCACCGGTCGGGACCTGAGCAAAGGAAAACCCGGAAGACCTCGCAAGCGTCCATCTTAGAAAAACCTGATGTATGTCCCCCGATATCCCCTGATGTATGTCCCCCGATATCCCCGATATCCTGTGAATCAACAGTGCCGGAGGTCGTGGACCGTCGGTTTGGGGTCGAAGGCCAGGGCTTTTACCGCCGTCCTCCGACATCGTACCCTCCTTGCCGAAACGTAACGACGCGACCACAGCGTTCTGAGAACGCGAGAAGGGATGTGGAGTGTCCGCTATTGAACCTCGCCCACCAGGATGAACGGCGCCCAATAAAACGGGTGGTCATAGCCGTTTTTACGGACTTCATCCCGTGCCAGTTTCAGCGCTTCGAGCTTGCTTTTGCCTTCGTTCAAATGTTTGAAGAAGTTTTCCACCATATTGACCGACGCCTGCTCGGATACCGACCACAAGCTCATCAACACGCTTTTGGCGCCGGCGTACTGAAAAGCTCTTCCCATACCCATCGTGCCTTCGCCGGAGATATGCCTCCCCAACCCTGTCTGGCATGCCGTAAGCGCGACCATATCGGCGTTGAGCTTCAATCCCATAACTTCCGAAAGACGCAAGTACCCGTCCTTGCCAGAAGGCTGATTCACCAAGGTCAACACCAGCACGGGTTCCATGATGCCGGGCAAGTCTTTGCCGAAGTAACCGTGGGTAGCGAAAACTATGGAGCTGTACCCATCGAGCCGCTTGTCGAAAAGGACCTTCTTGGAAGCCTCCATGCCGTGGTACTCTTCCGTGCGGTTGGGCGCCATCTTTTTCAACGCTTCGCCAAGGTTTCGGGTGCGTTCCAGTCGATCAAACCCCAAGTCCAGTTCCTGCTTTATCGCCGACTGAAGCTTGTCCGGCGCGGCAGCAAGAAGCGTCTGCTTTTGCTCACGAGCCGCCTGCTGGAGTCGAATATCATCCACATCAAACACCGGGTCGTCCATCACCAGGGATTTGTCGCCTGCGCCTTTCTGTTTGCCGAATGTCCTGGCCAGCGTGAGGGCCGTGATCGACTGGTAATACGAGATAGGATTACGATCACCGAAGAATTCCGCGTCGGTCACATACGGCCTTTCTTTATCCGTTGCGATCTTCCCGCCGGCATTGAGCGGAAGCATCTCGAACGGCACGATTCCCAGGGAGCCGCCCGGCACGACGATCACAGGCGTATCCTTAGGCAGCGACGGTAGCACATCACTCAACAGAAGGTCGGCCAGCTTCTTGCCCGCAGCGAAGTCAAATTTCTTGAGCTGACCGCTGATAGTCTGTCCTTCCTTCACCTCCAACGGTTCACGGAATTTACGAACCAGACCATCCACTTCTTTTCTCGGAACAGGTTTAAACAGGGCCGTGACAAGGCTCCTGCCTTTGGTCAGATAGATGAGCAGCCCGGTGCCCGTCACGTCATACGAGAGCGTCCATTCGTTTTCTTTGACCGCTGTTTGGGACAGATCCATGGGTTGAGGATATTTCGTCGCAGCAAAGAGAGGGTATTTCTCCCTAAGCATCTTTATGTGCGCCTGGAGCTTGCCTTCCCCTTGCTTCACCCGCGGCGCGAGGGATTGAATCACGAGCTTGTTCTTCTTCTCAAAGGCCTTTTGCAGGTTTTTTTTCAGGCTTGCAAGCTCGTTATTGATCGAGTTGTCCTGTGTAACGATTTCCGCCGGCACATCAAGGGTTGTCTTTCCGGACGACCGGCTCATGGCCTCCGCGAATACCCGGGCCCTGGTGTACTCCGTGGTCTTGAACGCCTCCAGTGGTTTGTTCAGCCGCATCTGCACGCGGGCAAGACCTTCGTATGGCGCTGTTCGGGTGAAGCCGTTTATCCTTGCGTCGAAAAACGTTTCCCGTTCCGCCGCGGACAGGCTCGACCTGATTTCTTCGGTGTGCTTTACCGCGTTTTCGTAGTGCTCCACCGCGCCTGCGTCGTCCTTCAGGCCTTCGCATGCAGCGCCGAGACCTGTGTACGCGGTAAACAGATTGTCAGCGTTCCTGTTCTCCTCCGCGGTTTTGAGGATCTTCCCGTAATATTCCTTTGCCTTGGGGTAATCCGATTTGATCAGATAGAAACGGCCCCAACGTGAGTTGAAGTTCGCCTCCTTGAGCAACGGTTCGGCCCTGACAAGATCGCCCGTGTCCATGTATGTGTCCGCTATGAGCGCCTTCGGCCAATGCGTAGGGACTTTGATCTCGGTCCAGATCGCGAGGCCTTTCTGAAAGAGCTCAAGCGCCTTTTTGTGCTCTTCGCGGTGCTGAAGGACCCCGCCGACATTCATCAGCGTCTGCCCTTCATCCTTGGGATTTTTGAGATCTCTCCTTATGGCAAGCGACTTCTCGTAACATTCCAACGCCTTGTCATACTGACCCCAAGCCGCAAAGACTGAACCCAGGTTGTTCAGGATGGTACCTTCACCCTTGGGATCTTTGAGATCTCGGCATATGGCAAGATCCTTCTCGAAATGGTCCACCGCCTTGTCATACTGACCCCAAGCCGCAAAGACTGAACCCAGGTTGTTCAGAGTAGCGCCTTCACCCTTGGGATCTTTGAGATCTCTCTTCATGGCCAGCGACTTCTCGTAATACTCCACAGCCTTGTCATACCGGCCCCAAACCTTATAGACGATGCCCAGGTTGTTCAGGGAATTCCCTTCAGATTTCCGGTCTCTTAATTCGCGCGCTATGGCCAGCGACTTCTCGTAATACTCCACAGCCTTGTCATATTGGCCCCAATCAAGAAAGACTATGCCCAGGGCTCCCAGGGAGTACGCTTCACCCTTGCGATTTTTGAGATCTCGGCATATGGCAAGATCCTTCCGGTAATACTCCACAGCCTTGTCATATTGGCCCCAGCCTCGATACACGTTGCCAAGGTTGAGAAGGTTTTGCCCTTCCAACTTACGGTCTTTGAGATATCTCGCTATGGCCAGCGACTTCTCGTAATACTGCACAGCCTTGTCATATTGGCCCCAAGCCGCAAAGACTAGGCCCAGGCTGCCCAGGGCATTCGCTTCGGCCTTGGGGTCTTTGAGCTCTCGCGCTATGGCAAGAGACTTCTCGTAATATTCCACAGCCTTGTCATATTGGCCCCATCCCTGATACACGTTGCCAAGGTGGTTCAGGGTGTTCCCTTCACCCTTGCGATTCTTGAGATCTCGGCATATGGCAAGATCCTTCTGGTAATACTCCACAGCCTTGTCATACTGGCCCCAAGCCGCAAAGACTAGGCCCAGGTTGTTCAGACTAGTCGCTTCAGATTTGCGGTCTTTCAATTCGCGAACTATGGCCAAAGACTTCTCGAAATACTCCACAGCCTTGCCATACTGAACCCAAGCCTCGTAGATCAAACCAACGCTGTTGTAAGCCCGTCCGAGGTTCGCTTGTTCCCCGACCCTTTGGTAAACGGCAATGGCCTGGAGGAATCTTTCTTCCGCCTTTTTCAGATCGGCATGAGATTGCGCTTTCTCTTTTAAGGCAGATGCCTCCTTGTGCAGGCGAATGGCATCCTCTTTGGATTGCGCAGATCCGACCGCAGGCAAAAGAAGCGAAGTCACAAATAACACCGCAACGACGGCGACTATTTTCTTCATAATCCACATCCTCCTAGGAAACTCAAACTGAGACAATAGAGGTCAGGAGATTCTCGAACTTCTCACGGGAGAGCAAACAGCCTTTTGCCGACTGTTGTCCAAGCCCCAGCCCAGCAATGCTGCTCGGCCTCCGAGATCAGGTCCGAGGCGACGCGATTAATCTTTTCCGGCACGTGGTCTTTGGGATACCCCACGCCACGTTGACAGGCCCACAGCTTCTTTTCCGGGCCGTTCAAAGACTGATCCCGCCACATTCACCTGCGCGGTCGAGCCACAGATGCGAAAGACTAACCCGCAGCCGGCGCCCGGGTCCCTGCCCGGATCCAGATTTGTGTAGATATTCTCGACTTCCCTCACGGACAGGCCCGCGCCGTCCTGAGCCGGGATAATCAGCGCCACCTTCAATGGGGGCCGGTTGCGAAGTTCGGCTTAGCGCCATCAGCATCTCCCCGCCTTTTGTCATCGGTTGGGGGACTGAATCCTATCTTGCGTCACTTAGGACCAAACGGGAAGTAGCTTCTTTTGACGACCAAAGCACGAGCACAGTCAGGTGCGGCCTCCTTTGGTCATCCAGCCAATTTCTGACCCTTCTGCTGAGCCTCGCACAGAAATCACTCAATGGTGATCAGCCGCGGCACCGTGGCCCGCTGGGCTCCAGTCCTGCCTCATGTTCCGTTTCCAGGCGCTGTGCCTCTCTCAGCATCCAAGCTATTCCCTCTTCGTCGAAACCAGGATGGAGGCGCATGAAGTCAGCGGCCTTCCTGTAATGATCAGCGGCTCTCACTCTATCACCTTTGGCCTCATACACCAACGCGAGTCGGTCAAGTCCATCAACTTGGTCTGGGTATCTTTCGAGGAGCTGTTGGCAGACTTCCTCTGCCTTGTCAAGTTGGCCGGATCGGATCCAGCAGCGAAGAGTCAGTTCCACGGAGACACGTGGATCGTTCCCCCTTTTCTGGTCTTCATCTGTGGCCGTTTCCGTGGGGCGAGTTGGAGCTTGTACCGAGATTCGGCCGGAGATGAATTCTGCTTGTTGTCATGTCTCAAAGAATGGGGGTACGTACCGGACGCCTGAGCTACTACGAGGTATCAGGGGATATCTGGGGACATACAACATGTTTTGGTTGACAGTCATGAGATTTTCATGCAGCATGACCCAATGGCTCGTCTATCGCGCATAGTGGTTCCCGGTTATCCGCATCACGTCACGCAGCGTG
>JAZDHD010000404.1:0-11135 GCA_043806215.1 Pseudomonadota bacterium
GGCTCCGACATCATGCTTATCGATCAGGCCCCTGATCTTCTTGACGAACCTCTCGCCCTTTTCCCAGATATCGGCAAGCACATTGTCCCGTTCAAGGATTTCGATGGTCTTGAGCGCGGCCACAAAACCCTCGCTGTTCGGGAAAAAGGTTGAAGAGATAAAGAGCTTGTCGGCAGCGGCCATCATCACGTCCCTTTTCCCGGTCACGACAGCGATGGGATATCCGTTGGCTATTGCCTTTCCAAGCACGGTTAAGTCCGGGGTGACCCCGTAGAGCTTCTGGGCGCCGCCCATTGAAAGCCTGAAGCCGGTACGGATCTCATCGTAGATCAAGACTGCGCCATACCGGTCGGCAAGCTCTCTGACGCCTTCCAGAAATCCGGGCGCCGGCTCCTGCATCTCTTGATGATTGGGATGGCCGAACGGCGTCATGATGATCGCCGCGGTTTCGTTGCCGTGTGTCGCCATAAGGTCTTTCACGCGGTCGAGGTCATTGTACGGGAATTCAAAGACGTCCTCGTAGAACTTCGAGGGAATCCCGCCCTTCATTTCGACACACCAGTCATGCCAGCCATGGTAACCGCAGCGCATCACCTTGAGTTTGCCCGTATGGGCCCGCGCAATACGAATGCCTGCCGTGGTGGCATCGGAACCTGTTTTCAGAAAGATGCTCATTTCGGAACACGGCACGAGTTCCGTCAGTTTCTTGGCCAACCGGTTTTGGTATTTCTGCGTCAGAGTGAAACAGAATCCCTTGTCCCTTATCTGTCTGTAAACCGCCTCATCCACCTCTTCTTCGCGGTAGCCCAATATGATGGGGCCGTAACCGCAGAGAAAATCAATGAACTCATTGCCGTCGACATCCGTTAGGCGGCAACCCTTGCCGGAATCAAGAAAGATGGGATACTCTCCCGTGATGAAATCCGACGGCTTTCTGGCCCCCAGAACGCCCCCGGGTACCAGCCCCGATGCCTCTTCAAACAGCTCCAGGCTCTTGGTTATGTTAAGTTTTTCCGCCTTTTTCATTAATGGTCTCCTCTACCGGGCTACACTTCAAACATCGATGCTATTGTTTCCGTTTGATGGATTCTTGCTCCCCGCTTCAAGAATTCCCCAAGGAATATATCCGGATCGATGCATCCTTCAGGTGCCGTTACGCCTTTCTCCGTCACTTGGCCCGCATACATCATGAGTGCGGCAATGGAAGCGGGAAGCCCTGTGCCGGGAGCCATTCTTCCCGCCATGTCGGCAGTGTAGGTCACCTTCTTGCCGGCCCGTTGCCCTTTGACGATAACCTTGAGCCCCGAAGACTGGGGACCGTTGTCTCTCCCGCGTGGGATGGTCTCCCAAAGCTTCAGTGCAAGGTCGTATGGCGTAACCTTGGTCCCTTTGATATCAATGGGTTCAGTGGCCAACAGGCCGGTGTCTTTCTGCTCCTTTATCAATTCATCCACCCAAAGTGGGATCAGGGCGCCCTTTATCACCACGTTCTTCACGCCCTTGATGTACTTGGGGATGGTCAAGGGCTGCGGATGCCCGACGTAGCGGACATGGCACGTGCCGAGGGGTTCCAGGAATTGTTCCGCAACCACTTCGGTTCCTCCTTCCACGTAGACCAGCTCGCCGTCGAGATATTGCGGGATCTTTCCGAGAGTCATGTGAAGGCTGTGGTCCCAGGCAGCTCCGGCAAGTTCCGCAATGCTGACGACCCAGTAGAGGTAGATCTCATCGACGGTGTCCAAACGGTCCGCATACCACTTCACCAACACATTGTTGGTGCCGGGGTCCGAGCCCATGCCCGTAAGAACGGTGATGCCGGCTTCTTTGGCCATTCCGTCGATCTCGGAATTGAACAGGATGTCGGTTCCTTCATAGTCGTCACAGATATCGATATAGTTCACCTTTGCTTGGACCGCCGCTCTTGCCGTGGGAACGGCAGTCTTGTAAAAGGGACCGGCACAATTGATCACCACATCGATCTCTTTGAACGCGTTCACCATGCCCTCATGATCGTTCACATCCATTTTGATCAGATTGGTCTTTTCACTGTTGCGAAGTTTAGGCGCCAACCTTTCCGGGTCCGGGTACAAGTCGGCCAAAACGACCTTCTTCACTTGTTCCTGCTTTATCAGATCGCGGGCTACGCCCTGACCCATACCGCCCGCGCCGCCCAATACCAGTGCGCGCATCTTTCAATCCTCCTGTATAGGTAAAGCATTCTTTGGGGCTCATCCGATCACCGTCCGTTCCGGTGATTTACGTCCCTATACCAATAATCCTCAAATTCTTGTCGTGCCGCGAAGAATTCTGCATTCCGGGGACACGATCCCGATCTGTGTCCATCCGCTGCGCTCCGGCAAATCGGGTCATGGTGCATTCCGGGGACACGATCCCGATTTGCGTCCATCCGCTGCGCTCCGGCAAATCGGGTCACGGTGCATTCCGGGGACACGATCCCGATTTGCTTCCATCCGCTGCGCTCCGGCAAATCGGGTCACGGTGCATTCCGGGGACACGATCCCGATTTGTGTCCATCCGCTGCGCTCCGGCAAATCGGGTCATGTCCCCGGAGTTGCGCAACGGTTACGTCGGATCCGAAGGGGCTATGGTCGCTTCCACGGCCTCGATGATCTTCTTGTATCCGGTGCAGCGGCACAGGTTGGAAGACAAGGAGGTGATGATTTCCGCCTTTGACGGATTCCGGTTCCTATCCAGAAGCCCTTTTGCAGTGAGAATCATCCCCGGCGTACAGAATCCGCACTGAACCGCGCCCTTGTCCATAAAATTGTCCTGGAGAGGGTGTAAACGTTCTCCCTCGGCCAGTCCCTCGATGGTCACCACGTCCGCGCCGTCCGCTTCCGCTGCGAGCATGATACACGAACGGGCCGGTTTGCCGTTCAGCAGTACCGTGCATGCGCCGCAGGCTCCCTGGCCACATCCCTCCTTTGTCCCGGTAAGCTCCAGGGGGGTATCCCGCAGCATTTCCAAGAGCGTCTGGAACGGCGGGACATCCGCCTCGATCCGGTCTCCGTTCACCGTTAACGTCACGTGAATCTTTTCCATCAGTTTGCCTCCTCAGCCGCCCTTCCTGCAACCCTGTGAACGAGAATCGCAATCATGTCCCGCCTGTAGGCGGTGTCCACAACAGTGTTGGGCGCAGGCCTCGCCGCCTGCCGCGCCTCTTTGACCACTTCCTGAAGCCCCTGCTCGTCCAATGAATCCGTTTCGAATACATTGGGCTTGGGACCGATGGCCCCTACGGCGAAGCGGCTCTTGCCGCCAAACGTGGTTAAGGCAACTCCCAGGAGCGGGTAATCGATCGCACCTCTTATACGGAGCTTCTCGTAGTCCCCGGTTGTTTTCCTCTTGGGAACGAGAACGTGTGTGAGAATCTCTCCTGCGTTCAGAAGAAAAGGCTTGCCCGATTTTCCGCTGTACAGGTCCGTCAGAGGGATCTCTCGTTGCCCGTCGGGGCCTGCCAGTCGAATCTCCGCGGAAAGGGTAAGGAGCGCCGGTGCATTGTCGCTGCAATAGTTGGCAAGACAGACGGTGGCTCCCGGGACCGCGTTGCACTTGTCTCCACCCATCTTCAGGCAGAATCCTTTGGATTTCCGCCAGAACTCGGACTGATTATAGAATAGGCAGCGGGAATTCTGAAGAAGATTTCCGCCGATCGTTCCCCGCATGCGGAGCGTTTCGCAGGAAGTAGCCTTCAGAGACGCCCTCAGTGCGGGAAAGTATTCCTGCACGACGGGGTGTTCCTCGAGATCGGAGATGGCGGACAAGGCTCCGATACGTATCCGGCCGTTCTCTTCCTCAACGGTCGCCAGGTCCGTAATTCCCTTGAGATCTATGAGCATTGCAGGTTTGGCAAGTCTCAACTTCACCCGCGGCATCAGGTCGGTTCCACCGCTCAGATAAAGGGCTTCCGGACCACTTTGCGTATACAGGGCCAAGGCCTCCTCGATGCTCGCGGCCTTCCGGTACATGAACCTCGGCAGAATCATTTTCCGTCTCCCTTCTTCACGGCAGCGACGGCCTTGAGCACTCTGTCCGGCGTGAGCGGTAACTCGTTGAGAGGAACGCCCAATGCGGCGTGGACTGCACAGGCAATTGCGCTGTGTGCGTTCATCCGAGTGGTGAGCCCGCCCTCCTTGGCTCCAAACGGCCCTTCCGGATCGTCCGACCGCACGATGACGGTTTCGATTTCCGGCATGTCGCATGCCAGCGGCATCTTGTATTCCAGGAGATCCGGGTTGAGTAAATGACCGTCACTCCAGCGGGTTTCTTCCATGAGGACCGCCATGCCCGCCTGCTGAACCGATCCTTCCATCTGTCCTTCGACGGCCATGGGGTTGATGGGATTCCCGCAATCGTGCGCGGTGGTAAAGCGCGGGACCTTGACAAGCCCCGTTTCCCCGTCGACGCTCACCTCGGCAACGGAACAGCCATAGGAAAAGGTCCCGGCCATTTGACCGTACGGTTTCTTCACCCATTCCCTCTGGAAGTCGATCTTCGGCATGTACGCTCCGGTGCCGGCTATGGGATGTCCTTGGAAGAAGGCGTCCCGTACCACCCATCGCATGGGCATCTTCTTCTCAGGATCGGTTTTCGATACCACCATGCGGTCCTTCAGGTCCAGATCTTCTACGGGCCGGCTCAACTTGGCCGCGGCAAACGCCAAAATCTGGTTCTTGGCATCCTCACAAGCGTTCTTCACCGCGTTGCCGCCGACAAACGCGGCGGACTGTGAATATGCTCCCGGGTCGAGATTCGTGACCTCCGTGTCCGCATTCACCAGGTTGATGTCCTCCACGGGAACGCCGAGAACCTCGGCCGCTATCTGTATCATCATGGACTCGTTCCCCATGCCGGTGTCGACAACGCCCGATACAAGCGTGACCTGTCCATCGTCATTGATCTTGACGTAGCACGACGAGCCGGACCTGAACCCCATGGGGAAACCGCACATGATTGCCACGCAGCCCATTCCCTTGCCCGTTCCCGAAGACGCAACCGACCGGCCGGCGTCCCATCCGGCCGCCTCGGCCGCTTTCCGAATGGGTTCGGCCAGCCCGCCGCTCTTGATAACCGATCCGGTGGCTGTTTGTTCACCCGGGGTCAGCCCGTTCTTCAGCCTGATTTCCATGGGGTCCATCCCGAGATCCCGCGCGATCATGTCGAGCTGCATCTCGTTTCCCCCAAGGAAGGCCCTGCCGTGGCAGCCGTACATTCCCCGGATTCCCTTGTTGGTGATGACCCGGTATCCGTCGTACGTTACGTTGGGTAAGCGGTAGGCCTCCTCGTACACATAGTACGGAATCGAGGTGGCAATGGGACCGGTACTGCTGTATGCACCGCCATCATAGACCACCTTGAATTTCTTGGCCGTGATGGTGCCGTCCTTGCTCACTCCGGTCTTGATGACGGCCTTCATGGGATGGACCTGCCTGGTGCACGTCGCGTTCTCCTCACGGGTGAGCGACAGTCTGACAGGTCTGCCCGTCTTCAAGGCGAGGAGCGATGTAACGAAATCTCCCGGTGAGACCTCCGATCTCGACCCGAAATGCCCTCCCACGCTGATGTGTCTGACGCGGACTCTGTTCAGGGGCAGCTTCAGGAGATTCGAGAGAGCTTTGGCACGCACGTGCGGACTGGCATTGGGCATCCAAAGATCGAGGTACCCGCCCCGGAAGTCGGCCACCACGGCATACGGCTCCAATGTGGAATAGGCCTCCCCCGCGGCGGCGAAGGTGTCTTCCCGCACGAGATGGGCCTTGGCAAAAGCCTCCTCGACGTTCCCGACTTCGATATGGACGTGGATATTGATGTTTCCCGGGTACTGTTCATGGATGAGAGGCGCACCTTCCGCCATGGCCTCTTGGGGATCGAATACCGCCGGCAGCGGTTCGTACTCCACCTCTATCAGATCCAACGCTTCCAGCGCAGTCTCTTCGTCAATGGCGGCTACACCGGCCACGTCTTCGCCGACATATCGCACCTTGTCGACGGCGATCATCGGGTGGTCCTGCGTGTACTTGAAGACACCCCATTTGACTCCGTGACCGTCGGCCGCGGTTACCACGGCCTTAACTCCCGGCAGGCGCAGTGCCCTGCCGGCATCGATGTTGAGGATTCGTGCATGAGGATGCGGGCTGCGCAACACCTTGGCGTGCAACATCCTCGGAAGCTTGAGATCGGCTGTATATAAGGCTTGACCCGTCACCTTGGCGAGGCTGTCGGATCGCCTCTGCCGTCTGCCAACAACCGTGACTTGATCCTTCATCGGTCCTCCTATACCCGGTCTACCCGTACCACCGGGCTTCGCTGCGGTACGGGAATCCGGAAATCCGGCCGAGAACACGCAGTTCTCGTCTTTCTTCAAACCCGCCCGATCGCCGGCGGGCATCCGCAATCGTATCGAGAGAAACCTTCTCGAAGTTTTTGCAGCGTAACCGAAATGATCTTCTGAAGCATATGCAGCGACAAGGCCGATTCCTTTGCCATAGCCTCTGTACGTACCATAGTCGATTGGTAGGAGCAACCATTTTTGGATACCGTATACGGTATGCCGTGATTGCCCGCTCCCGGTTCAGGTTCCGCCGAAGGCCACAGGGCCGGCGAATGCCGACCTCCAAGGCCGACGGCGTTTCAAACCCCTGAAGGCATATCCGCATGAATGAACCTGCCGTCGAGAATTTCCGTCAGGACGCCGTGCGTCTCTTTCGGAGGCTGTATGAAGGCATAACGGTTGCCCAACAGGTTGCGAGGCTGCCGATCTATGGTGTCATGCCCCCGTGCCTTCAATTCCCTCAAAGCCTCTTCCACGTCGTCCACACGGTAGGATATCAAGAAGAAACCTTCACCCTTATCGGCAAGGAATCTCCCCACTTCACACGTCGCGTTTGTAGGTTCGATAAGTTCCACGGCCACGCCGTTGACGTAGTACCGGATCACCTTAACCGATTCCTCCGCGGACTCATATTCGTCGGCCGGCTCCATGCCAAGGACGTTTTCGTAAACCTTCCGGGCCTGATGAAGGTTCCGGACTGCAAAGCATATATGGTCGATTTCCAGGACTTTCACGTCTGATCCTTTCTCCATGTACAAGATTCGACTTACATCCGCGGCCGCTGATTCAGGCCGCCGAAACCTCAAACAGGCTCCCAACAGCAATGTCGCCGGATCCGGGGAATGGGGCGGAATCCATTCCTCGGACGGTTGACATTGAAAGGGAGCCATGATTAGTCCGCCCTCACGCGTCTTTCGATATCGAATCCGTAAGGGGGGACTCCGTAGTTCTTGCCAAAGCCCGTATTACAGGCCGAGATATGCCCTCTTGATATGAGGGTCATCGAGAAGCCGGCCGGCAGGGCCTTCCAGGTTGATCCTGCCGGTTTCCAGGACATAGGCGAACTCCGCAACCCTGAGGGTCCTATTCACGTTCTGTTCCACGAGGAACACGGTAACGCCCTCACGGTTGACCTTCCGGACGATTTGGAATACGTGCGTCACCATAATCGGCGCGAGGCCCAAGGAAGGTTCGTCGAGCATCAGCAACTTGGGGCCGGACATCAGGCCGCGGCCGATTGCGAGCATCTGTTGCTCGCCCCCGGACAAAGACACGGCCAACTGATCCCGGCGCTCCGCCAGTCTGGGAAAGAGATCCAACACCCGGGAAAGGGATCCGGACAGGTTCTTGCGAGCGTTCCGGCTGTATGCGCCCATCTCGAGATTTTCGAGCACCGTGAGGTACGGAAACAACTTGCGTCCCTCGGGAATCAGGGAAATGCCGAGAGCAACCCGGGCGTGAGGCCTCAACTCCTGGATGTTCTCCCCGAGGAAGGTTATGCGGCCCGCCATATGCGGCCGAATACCGGTAAGTGCCGAAAGAAGGGTGGTCTTTCCCGCGCCGTTCGGTCCAACCAGAGCGGTGATCGTTTTCGAAGGGACGGTGATGTTCACATCCCACACCGCTTGGACGCCGTCATGGGCCACCGAGAGATTGTCTATCTCAAGCAGAGGCGTTCCGGGCGACTGAAGGTTCATATGTAAGTCCTCCGACAAGCAACCCGGGTCTTCGCCGGGGCCACGGCAGGCATAGCCTACGGTGCCGATTTTGTAGGGGCACCCCCATGGCGCAAACATAAGCGGTCCGGTCATGCCGGCCGCTTTGCCCGGCACTGAAGTACCGGTCTACTTTCGGCCGCCCCTGTAGGGGCTTGGAAGGTTTAACGTCCCGGAGGGACAGTATGACAGTAGACCGGTCTTTCAAGGCCGGGTGGAGGTGTTCCTGCTCCAATTTAGCGCCTATGAGGCTCACCCCTCTGTGGGTGCCCGTCGATACCGAGGCCCTTCAAGATTCGTTCGGGCTTGTCAAAAGCGCAAGTCATTAGAATCCGTATCGTCAGATTTCAACATCTTCTCCGAGATAGGCCTCGATGACTTGGGGATTGCATGCGATTTCCCGTGGAGTGCCTTCCGCTATCTTGCAGCCGTAGTGGAGCGCCATAACCCGGTCACACAGGCCGACGACGGCCTTCATGACGTGTTCCACCATGAATATGGTTATCCCGAGACGCTGATTGATTTCGCGGACCAGGTTCATGGCTTCGTCCGTTTCCGCAGGGGTAAGCCCTGCCAGCACCTCGTCCAAGAGCAGGAGTTCCGGGTCCGCAGCGATTGCCCTGGCAACCTCCAGCCGCTTTCTGTCCGCTATTGTGAGACCCGAAGCCGGAAGCCCGGCCTTATGGGCAAGACCGACGAATTCGAGAATTTCGTATGCCTCGTGTTCTGCCCTCTTTTGATCGTGAAGGCACTGTTTCCCGAAAAGCTTTCCAATGGCGACGTTCTTCAAGACCGTCATTCTCGGGAAGGGGCGCACCACCTGAAAGGTTCTGACGAGCCCTTTCCGGCAGATGTCGTACGGCCGGCGGCCGGTAATGTCCCGACCCTTGAAGCGTATCTTGCCGGCCGTGGGGGCATGAAATCCGGTTATCACACTGAAGAGCGTGGTCTTTCCCGCACCATTGGCGCCTATGAGGCCGGCGATCTCGCCTTCTCTCACCGCAAACTCAACTCCCTCCAGGGCCATGACGCCGCCGAAGGTCTTCGTAATGCCCAGGACCTCAAGCACTGTTTCGACTCCCGCCGGCGAAACGGGCCGGCAAACGGCCCTTCAAAGGGGCCGTCAGCCCCAGGGGCATGAACTTTACCGTCACGATCATGATCACGCCGATGATGATCATGTAATAGTATGGATAGCTTGCCCAGAGAGCCTCGGAGATGAGAGTGAGGAGCAGGGCCCCCAGGAGCGCACCCTCTACGTCTTCCATTCCGCCGAGGAAAGCCATCACGATAACCTGGAACGACACCATGGGGTCGAATGCGGTGTACGGATCGATGTAGGAATGGCGCAGCGCCATAATGGCACCAACGACGCCGGGAAAGAATGCGCTGATCACATAGGCGGTCATCTTGTGGAATGCCGTGTTGACCCCCAGTGCGCTTGCGGCTTCCTCATCTTCCTTCAAGCTGAAGAGGCCGGCTCCAAATCGGGAATTCTTCACCAGATAGGCAGTGACCACGGCCGCCGCGGCTATCGCAAGCATGGCATGGTAGAGCGTCGAAAGGGAGGGGGCGGCCATGAGCATTCTCCCGACGGTGCCCCCCAGTTTGATTTCCATGTTGATCACCACATGGAGGATGAATTCGGTAAGTCCCAGGGTCAGAATGACGAAGTACGGTCCGCGAACGCGGAAGACCAGCAGTCCGATGACCAGAGCGAAAACCGAACTGAGTCCGCCCGCCAACACGATCCCCACAAGAAAAGGAAGCTTGGGCCACGTCATTGCCATGAAATAGGCGCCCAGCCCGAAGAATGCCGCATGGCCCAGGGAGATATAGCCCGTATATCCGGACAGGATTATCCAACTCTCCGTGAGCGCCACCCACATGAGAACATCCAAAATGACCGACACATGGTAGTCCGTTGTCCACCGGGGCAGTAATGCCGCCAGGACCACGGCGATACCAAAAAGACCGGCTAAAAGAGCCTGTTTTCGCACCACTCAGTAAACACCCTTTCCGAAAATTCCCCGCGGACGGAGGACGATGATGAGGATGAAGAGTGAATAGGTCAGAATCGGGCGCCATCCGGGTGAAGTCAGACTGACCCCTATGGTTTCCACCAGGCCCAGCAGTATGCCGCCGATAAGGCTCCCGAGCACGTTTCCCAATCCGCCGAGCACGATGACGATGAAGGCCGTGATCGTATAGGGCAGGCCCATGAACGGGGTGATCTCGTAGAACATGCTGAGCAAACAGCCGGCAAGGCCCGCCAATGCAAAACTGATTGCAAAGGAAAAATAGTAAATCAAGTCGGGATTTACGCCGACCAGAAGCGATGCGTCCCGTTCCTGAATGAGAGCCCTGATGGCCTTTCCGAGCATGGTTTTCTGCAGAAGCAGGTAGAAGAACACACACACGGCGAACGATAAACCTATGGCCCACAGCCTGTTGGCCATGAGGGGAACGCCGAGGACGTGCACGACGTTTGTCAGGTACGAATAGCCTCGTGCATCCGTCGTCCACAGGAGGGACGCCGTGTTGGTGAAGATGATGGAAAGACCGTAGAAGACGAGCAACGAGTTGGATTCGAGAACCGCCATGGACTTGGACTTGGTGATGATGGGAAAAAATATCCATCGGCAGACCATCGCCCCGGCCAACGCGGCGAGGCCCATCACCACGAATACGGATATCAGAGGGCTGATCCCGAACAGTGTGTAAAGCCAGAAGGCGGCGTAAGCTCCCAACATGATGATCTCGCCGTGAGCGATGTTCAGGAGCCTCATTGTTCCATAGATCATGTTGAGCCCCACGGCGATCAGGGCGTAGATGCCTCCGATAATGAGACCCGTGAAAACAACCTGCAATACCTGCGTCCAGTCCATTGTCATGTGCTTCACATCCGGTGGGAACCGGCCGGCCTTATCCGTAACTGTTTAGGATTCTGTTGAAACAGGTCCCGGTAAAAAGTTCTTCCGGCCCTGGTGAGGGCCGGAAGTCTTCTGCGGCTATTGGGGCCACTCGGGCTTCGGGAAAAGCGGTTTGGCCGTTGCCGCAGACGCCGG
>JAZDHD010000405.1:0-47316 GCA_043806215.1 Pseudomonadota bacterium
ATTGCTTCGTCGCTGCGCTCCTCGCAATGACATCTCGTGGTTGCACGCGATTTCGGTCACGGCACCACGCTGAACCATGTCATTGCGAGCCCGAGGCTTTGGGAGGGCGTGGCAATCTCAAGAGGTTAAGAATGTGCGACCCTAATCAGGAAACTGGGCACTAAATCCCCACAACAGCCGGGTTTGCGTAGAGGATTTCCCCTTCCGGATTGGCGACCATGACGGCATCACCGGCCTGTTCGACCGCTGAGGACATACCGCATTTCTTGACTTGCCATGCCGTTGTCCTGTACCCGTAATAGATGAACGATGCGGGAGAACGGTGGAGTTGTCAAACCTTGCGGGCGGGAGCGGTGTATGGATGATCGAGACCGGACGAGAGAAGATGTGAACCGTGAACTTGCACGGCTGCGTGAAGAAAACGCTTCCCTGCGCGAAACCCTTTCGGAACGCAAGAGACGGGACGACGCAGCTGCAACGAGTGAAGACAGATACCGCTGCCTGTTCGAGCAATCCCGGGACGCTATTGCCGTGTTGACGTCGGACGGAGAGTTTATCGACGTTAACCAGTCGTTCTTGAATCTTGTCGGCTACACCAGAGAGGAGGTCATGAGTCTGAATGCCGCGGAATTGTGGCGTGATCCCACCGATCGTTCCAGGTGGGTTAACGCAATGGCCCGTGACGGCGGAGCCGACGACTACGTGTGGAACGCGTTGAGGAAGGACGGTCAGGTGAGGGAGTGTCTGATGAGTTCCACGGCGCGGCACATTCCGGATGGGGCCGTTCATTACCAGACCATTTGTCGAGATGTTACCGAGCGCAACCGGGGCGAGGAAGATCTGAGAAAGGCCCGTGACGAACTTGAACAGCGGGTTCGGCAGCGCACTTCGGAACTGGTTTCTGCCAACCAACGGTTGATTGCCGAGATTCAAGAACGAAAAGCCGCGGAAACGGCGCTGCGACAAGCCAAGGAAGAGGCGGAAAGGGCTGCCCGGGCCAAGAGCCAATTCTTGGCCGGCATGAGCCACGAAATCAGGACGCCGATGAACGGCATTGTCGGTATGCTGGATCTCGCGATCGGCACACGCCTCACTTCCGAACAACGGGAATACCTCGAGGTCATCAAGATGTCGGCCGATGCCTTGATGCGGCTGGTCAACGACATACTCGATTTCTCGAAGATCGAGGCCGGCAAATTGGAATTGAACACTGTTGATTTCGGTCTTCGCAGCAGTGTGGCCGACATGACGAGCACTTTTTCGGCCTTGGCCCGGAAGAAAGGCATAGAATTGATCAACGTGATCGCCCGCGACGTTCCCGACCGTCTCCGAGGGGATCCGGGACGAATCCGACAGATCGTCCTCAATCTGCTCAACAACGCGATCACGTGGACCGAAGAGGGGAGGGTGTCGTTGAGAGTAGATTTGGAATCCGAGAGCGACGAGGGACTACGTTTGCACTTCGCCGTCTCGGATACCGGATTGGGCATACCCGTCGAGAAGCATGAGACCATCTTTCGGGAATTCGAGCAAGTCGGCGGACCTCAAGCCTGCGGCCGTGGCGGCACCGGACTCGGATTGGCCATCTCCTCGAGATTGGTCCGCATGATGAACGGCGAGATCTGGGTCGAAAGTGAGGTTGCCAAGGGAAGCACTTTCCATTTCACGGTTCTCGTGCAGCCGGGGGATGAATCGAAGCGCCTCACCCATCGGTGGGAAAGTCCGGTATTGAAGAGATTGAGCGTTCTGCTCGCCGATGACGACGCTGCAAGACGTCGTAAGCGTGAGCAGGAGTTCGGAGATTGGGGTATAAGGGTCGTTGCAGTGAATCGCGGACATGCCGCACTGCAGGCATTGCTGAGTGCCGGCATCGAGGCTCGGCCGTTCGACCTGTTAATGATCGCCAGATCATTGCCGGACATGGACGGGTTTGATCTCATACGCCAAATCAGGAACGTACGCATCGGCATGCATTCTCCCATAGTCATGACGGCATCCGCCGGACTGCGCGGCGATGCCCGGTCCTGTTCGGAATTGGGAGTGAACGCGTACCTCACCGAACCCATCAGCGGGACCGATCTTCGGGATACTCTCTTCCGTGCGTCGCTCCCCCGAGTGAGCGACGGCAATCCGGCCGGTCTCATAACCCGGCACTCACTCCGGGAAAACAGACGGGCACTGCGTATCCTGGTCGCGGAAGACAACGAAATCAGTCGACGAGTTGCGGTGATGACTCTCGAAAAGTCGGGACACAAGGTATTGGTGGTGCGCAACGGCCGTGAAGCTCTGGCTGCTGCATTGAAGGAATCTTTCGACCTTGTTCTCATGGACATACAGATGCCCGAGATGGATGGTCTCCAGGCCGCTCATCTCATAAGGAGGCGGGAGGCCGATTCGGGAAAACGTCTCCCCATCATTGCGTTGACCGGAACCGTTTCCGAAGAGGACCGGGAGAGATTCCTCGAAGCCGGAATCGACGGCTTCATCCCCAAACCGCTCACCGTTGCAGCCCTCACGGAGTGCATCGAGAACTTTCCGTTTCAGATAACCCGAACCGAGCCCCCTTCGAAAGAATGGGACCCTGGAGACAACGTGATGGACAAGTCGGAACTGATGGATCGGATCGGTGAAGATCCGGAGGTTATCGAGGAACTGATCGAGGCATTTCTCGAATCGTACCCACGGCTGTTCGGGCAGGCCCGGGAGGCCGTCATGGGCAACGATGCCGATGCCCTTCGCAGAGCGGCTCACACTCTGAAAGGGATACTGGCGAACTACTCGGCTCCCGCGGCCTTCCGTGCGGCAGCGGATCTCGAGACGACTGCACGGCTCCAGGCCATGACCGAAGCCCGGTCCTTGCTAGATAACGTGGAGATCGAACTCCATCGATTCGTGAACGTTCTCCTGTCTTTGAGAAAAGGATAGCCGTCGTCGTACGATCTGCCTCCATGTACCGCGCCGGGTATGTCCCGCATCGGCTTGACGGACACGATGGACCGGGAATGATAATGGGCCTGCCCTGTTTGCAGGCCGCAAAGGCAAGCACCATGACGGCCGCGGGTCTTCAACCCGTGGAAAAGGACTATGGCAAGAAAGATCAAGATAAAGGCCGGCGAAGTAGTTAAGGACATACGATCCGGCATGAGCGATTCCGATCTGTTGAACAAGTACGGGCTCAAACCGGAAGGGCTCAATCATGTGTTCAGAGAGATTCTGAACTCCCGGACCATCTCGGCCGACGAGATCTTCACGCGCTATTCATCCGAGGACGGCACGAAAGTCTTCGAGGATCGCCGAAGCTCTCAGAGGCATTCCATCGACTTCGCACTACCCATATGCGATCGCGCAAGGCCCGACACAAGGGGGATGGTCCACGACATTTCAGAAGCGGGGCTGCGGGTAAGGGATATCGAAGCCTGGCCGGATGAAGTGAAGATATTGGAGATTTTTCCTCAAGACTTGCTCATGACTCCTCCGGTGGCAGTCGAGGCCAGGTGCTGTTGGATGCGGGGGGGCACGCATACCTGGCGTTTTGACGGCGGGTTTCAGGTGCTCAGGGTAGTGGAGGGCAATTTCGAGGAATTGCTCGTCCTCATTCGGTGTCTCAGTGCCGATGATTTCGATCTTCGACCGCCCGACCCGGAAAGACCGCAGGCGCCTGCGCCCGAGATCTTGCGGCTTGATAGTCTTTCCACGCTGACCATAGACATCGGCATGCTTTTTCCCGAGGAAGTGACATCCTCGGGAAGTTTCGATCTGCGAGGCATCAGAGAGACTTCCTTCGGCAGGTTGTTGGAAACGATACCCATTCCGGCACTTGTAGTGAAACAGTCCCATGAGATAGTCTTCGCCAACCGGAGCTGCACCGCCATCGGCGGTGAACGGCAGACCGTGATGGGGATGAGTCTCGACGCGGTCTTTCCCGTTGCGTCGTTGGCGGACAAAGCCCGGTCAACGGTTCAAGAGGTCTTTGCCACGCGTAGGCCCGCGGTCAGTACCGCCATTCTCCGGTTCCAGCACCGGTACGTTTGGGGCCGCATGCACTTCAGGCCCGTCAGAATGGGCGGCGACCGCATGCTTCTTGTTCTTGTCGAAGACCTCACGTTGGAGAAGAAACAGATATTGATGGCCCAGAAACACAATGAGGAACTCAGAAGAGAGGTGGCTCAGAGAAAGATTGTGGAATTGAAACTGGAAGAGGCGCTGGCCGCATCCACCCGACTCCGGCGTGAGGCGGAAGCGGCCGGCCGATCCAAGAGCGACTTTCTTGCCAACGTGGGCCATGAACTGCGCACGCCTCTTAACGCAATCATCGGTCTGGCCGACATCCTCGGCGATCAATCTCACGGGCCCTTGAACGAGACCCAGACGGAGTATGCGAGTGTGGTCGCTCAGAGCGGCCGCCATTTGCTCCGTCTTATCAACGACGTGCTGGATCTCGCGGCAGTTGATTCGGGCAAGCTGGAGATCCGCCGCGGTGCGGTCATGGTGGGAAAGATGCTCGAAGAAAGCCTGACTGAAAAGAGAGAAGCGGCACGTGAGCACGGGATCGAGCTCGCCCTCATCATCGACAACGAACTGAGGGCTTTGAATATCGATGCCGATGAGGGTATCCTCAAACAGATTCTGTCAAACCTTCTCTCCAATGCGGTCAAGTTCACCCCCGACGGCGGGCGGATCGATCTGAAGGCATGGAAAGAGGGGAAGGATATCGTGGTAAGGGTCTCGGACACGGGCATAGGAATCAAACCCGAGGATCAGGAACGCATATTCAATGCGTTCGAGCAGGTGGATGCGTCATACAGCCGTAAACACAAGGGAGCGGGGCTCGGTTTGGACTTGACCCGAAAGCTGGTGGACATCCACGGAGGCCGGATTTGGGTGGACAGTGAAGGGGAGGGCAGCGGAAGTACCTTCAGTTTCACCATACCAATCCTTAAGCCCGACGGTTGCGAAGAGTGTTGAACCGTTGTGGTCGCCTTGCCCGTGCACCGATACGTTGGTTGATCCCGGCCACCCCGTGGGATGGCCGAGCAAGACCCCGTATGGCGGACTGGAATGCTTATGAGCAGTAAGAAACGTATTCTTGTCGTCGATGATGAGAAGCCCAACGTGATAGTGCTTCAGGCTATGTTGAAGTCGCTTGGATACCTCTCGGAATCCGCGGCCGACGGATATGAGGCCCTTGCAAAACTCAACCCGGGCTTTGATTTGGTACTGCTGGATGTGATGATGCCGGACATGGACGGCTTCGAAGTCGCGAGACGAATCCGGGAAATGCCCGGCGCCGGAACCATCCCCATAATCATGGTAACCATTCTGAACAGCCGCGAAGATCGTCTTCGTGCGGTGGAGGCGGGAGCCAACGATTTCATCACCAAACCGGTGGACAAACTGGAATTGCGGGTCCGCGTGTCCTCCATGCTGAAGATGAAGGAAGCAGAAGATGCCCTGCGCGAGAGCGAGGCCCGATATCGCATGCTCGTGGAAAACTCGCCGGTCGGTATCATATCTTGTGATCTTGACGGGCAAATCACCGAAATAAACCCGGCAGCGGTCAACCTGCTTGACATGCCGTCGGGTGAGGATGCGGAGACCGGGAACCTGCTTTCCAACCCCTACCTCGTGGAATCGGGAGTGTCGGATGCCGTCCGGATGTGCCTTGAATCAGGCCGGCCCGGTGTCAACGAGTTCGCGCTGAAGGTCAACAGGCGCGGACATGCAAGGGCCTACCTTGTGGCCATCAGGACAATTGCCGGAACCGTTGCCGGCGCGCAAATGGTGGTCGAGGACATCTCCCATTACAAGCGGACGGAAGACATGCGCCTGCGATCCGAACGCCTCAAGGCTCTCGTGGAAATGGCCGAGGGGGCGGGAGAACACTTCAACGACGCTCTTCAAGTCATCGCCGGGGGAGTGCAAATGGCCATGTCCAGCTTGGAATCCAGAGACTACTCCTCGGTAAGGCCTTATCTCGAGAAGATTAGAGGGGGAGCGGATCGAGCCGGGCAGACGGTGAGATTGCTTCACCAGTTCGCTCATGCACGCTCCGCAACCGACGTGTCGCAATGGAAGGTTGTAGACCTCGGCGTAATCGTTGCGGAAGCCGTCGAAAGAAGCTCATATTGGTGGAAGACCAAACCGGCGGAGATCGGGATCAGGGTGGCTCTTGAAACCGAACTGGCCGATGAGTGCTTCATCGAGGGCGAAAAGGAGGAGATTGTCGAGCTCATCGTCAATCTGTTGAAGAATGCCGTCGAGGCAATTCCCGCGGGCGGAACCATTATCGTAAAGACAGCTTCGGAGGGCGACCGGGTCGTCCTCGAGATTCAGGACGACGGGATCGGCATACCAAGAAGCCACATAGATAAGGTGGGGGAACCCTTTTGGACGACCAAGCCGTCTCACGCCGGACTCGGTCTGGCCATCGGATTCGGAATCGTGAGGCGCCATCTTGGAACCGCTGCGGTTACCAGTAAGAAGGGAAGAGGTACGACGGTTCACGTCAGGCTGCCCCGCGTAGCTCCCCCTACCGAGAGTCAACAAATCGCCGCTCTGCATCCGATAGGGGTGGGACTGAACATTCTCCTCATCCAAGGCGATGTGGACGCCGGTAAGACTCTGCAGCGGCAATTGAGACCGGCCGTAGGATCCATAACCGTATCCCTGTCGCCCCGGGAGGGGCTCACGCAGTTTGAAGAGAAGGACTTCGATGCGGTATTGTGTGCCGGCGACGTGGAAGGAATGGACGTATCCGAGGTGGTGGATACCATACGAAAGATCTCCGGGAACAAGACGACCGCCCAACCGCCGATCATTGTGCTTAACGACCCCGAGAAAGTCCTCGGAGGGGATGAGACAATTGCCGGTTCCGGGGCCGACCGAGTTGTTACGATGCCGATCTCGGGGGCCAGGCTCGTGGAGATCGTACGTGATGAAATCTCGGCCAAGGGAACGGGAATCGCTTTTTCCGGCACTCTCGGCAGTATTGACATCCTAGAAGTCACACAATTGATGCTCCTGTCGGGACAGCGACTGATTCTGGAGGTCGAGGGGCGGGAAGGGATGAGCGGAACGCTGTTCCTGGACGGCCGAGGAATTCGGCATGCCGTTGTCGGCGATCTGGAAGGAGAAGAGGCGCTTTACCGATGCATGAGCTTCAGAGGCGGAAGCTTCACCAGCATGCCGTGGCGGGAACCGGGTAAGACCACCATAAACAAGCCCGGTGAGTATCTCCTTCTTGAAGCGGCCCGCAGGAGAGACGAGACGGGCAGAACCAGTCGTGGATAGCGACTACGCCGGCGGACTCTCGCCATCTCCCATGTCATTTGAGTATCCGTAGATATTCCAACACGTTGGAATAGTCGTCGGTCCAGGTCCTCGGAAGTCTTTTCTCGCCGCCATCCATCCCATGCCAATGTGCGAGTCGTGCGAGGCATCCCAAGTCCGACGGACTTCTCGCCAATACAACCCAATTGGAGGTCAAGGCTGCCGCCGAGCGGCGAGCTTCCGGCGACGGGACGTGTAGTGTCCACAGTCCTGCGAGTTGTTGGTCCGCGGCGAGCGATCTCAGGACCGACACAAGATCGAAATGGCGGTTGCTCACGTGGAAGACCATTATACCTTGAGGGGCAAGTTTGGACAGGTAGAGTTGGATTGCCTCCCGTGTAAGAAGATGCACCGGAATGGAATCCGAATTGAAGGCGTCGAGCAGGATGACGTCAAAGTAGTGTTTGGGAGCTTTCTTCATTGCCAGGCGGGCATCGCCGAGGATCACTTCAATCTCGGCCTTTGCCGATTCCACATAACTGAAGCGTTTGGGGTCGGAAGCAATCCGTACGACTGCCGGATTGATCTCGTAGAAGACCCATTTGTCCCCGGGAACGGCATAGGCCGCGAGGGTACCCGCACCTAACCCCGCAACGGCGACTTTCCTTCCGGAAACAGCAGGCGGAAGGCACCTGAATATATCTCCAACGGGGCCTCCGAAACTGAAATAAAGTGTCGGCCGTCGGCTGAGCTTGGGATCGCGGATTTGGAGGCCGTGGCTTGTGGTGTTGTGCTTCATTCGCACCCATTGGTACGGGGGGTAGGCCTGGACCTTGAGAATTCCAAAGAAATTCCGATGAGCGTACACCGTTTGCCAATCATGCCGTTTTTCCAGTGAGTCGGCGTACAGTCCGGCGACTATGAGTGCGGCGAGTCCCAGTGCAAAACGTAAAGGCCTGCGGCTAAAGGTGTAGACTGCAATCCCGCCGACGATGGCCAACACGGCGGTTTCCTTGCTTCCGAATGCGATGCCCAGCCCGATGTGGGCCGACCAGAGAACGCCCACCAACACGATGCACACGACCAATGGAACCGCCACGTCGGCCGCCCATGCCGAGCGTGTTCGCAGGGTGTTCGCCGCAGGGATAATCAACGCTGCGGCGACCAAGCCTATTGGGTACTCCACAAGGGAGTTGCAAACAAGCGGGACGACTATGAGATTGAACAGACCTCCAAGGACTCCGCCTGCGGCCATGATCAGATAGAATTCGGTCAGTCGGTCTGCAGGAGGCCTGCGACGGACCAGCTCACCGTGGCCGACCATCGCTGCAAGGAAGAGGACGACAAGATTGAGCGAAAGAGGCAACCACAGGCCGGTATCGGGAAACCAGAAGGCCGTGATGACCAGAGCCGGGAGGATGAGAGGGAGGCAATAAACCATAAGACGGTGAGGTACGATCCGGCGTCGACTGAAGACGATGATGAATGAAAGCAGGTAGAGTCCCAGAGGAATGGTCCAAAACAAGGGAACGGCTGCAAGATCCGTGGTGATGTATGTGGTCACGCTCTGGAGAAGACTCGAAGGTACTGCCGCGAGAATGAGCCATCGCAGGCGCGGCATGGGCTCGGCACTTGTGGAGATTTCACGGGTGCTTGTCCGTCCCTCCGGAATCTGACGCCACACGAGGACGGATCCTGCCGCAACGAGAACGATCAACGCCACATATCCCCCGGACCAGAACCATGCCTGTTTGGCAAGGGCCATAGAGGGTTCCACAATGAGAGGAAATCCCAGGATTCCCATTAAGCTCCCGAGATTACTTGCCGCATAGAGAAAATACGGATCACTTGCCTGCCGTGCATCAGTCAACGAATACCAGCTCTGAAACAACGGGGCACTGGCCGAGAGAATGAGAAAGGGCAATCCCACGGAAACGGAAAGAAGCGCCAATAGCCATGCCACGGGATTTCCCTCTGCCGGGGGCCCCCACCCCTCCGGCAAACTCACGGGTAAGAGACCAAGGAATGCAACCATGAGGCACAGATGGGTAATGATCTGCACGCGCCTGGGCACGAACTTCCGTTGAGCGTGCGCATACAAGTAGCCCATGAGCAAAGCCGACTGGAAGAAGACAAGGCACGTGTTCCACACCGCCGGCGTGCCGCCCAGCAGGGGAAGAAGCATCTTCCCGAAGAGCGGCTGTATCCAGAAGAGTAAGATCGCACTCAGACAAAGGGCTATTGTGAACAGAAGTTGCAGCAAGTTCCGTTATACCTGTCAATCCCGGTGAAGCGTGCCGCGACGGCGCCGGCCTCCGTGCCGGTACTCCTTGATCATGCGTAGCGTCCGTCCTGAAACAACTCCTGCAAATTCACTTCGCGTTTAGTATAGAGCGTGGGCACGGACACCCCCAATGATATTACAAGAAGATTTGAATTGCTACCGAAATTTCTCAATGAACGCGAAGTGAGACTATTGGTCGCGGCTGAAGCCGAGTGTTTAGGCCGCGGTAGGATTTCATTGGTCGCCTGAGCGACTGGAGTCTCTCTTCTTCGTGTCTCCATTTCCTTGAACAAACCAGGCACGATTAATAGTATGACTCCACGTCCTGTTGGACTTGCTACTTCTGTTACCATCTCAGGCCACCAAGATCCCAGCTAACAGATTCTGGAAATCGAGGGGCGGGAAGGGATGCGCGGAACGCTGTTCCTGGACGGCCGGGGAATTCGGCATGCCGTTGTCGGCGATCTGGAAGGAGAAGAGGCGCTTTACCGATGCATGAGCTTCAGAGGCGGAAGCTTCACCAGTATGCCGTGGAGGGAACCGGGCAAGACCACCATAGATAAGCCCTGTGAGTATCTCCTTCTCGAAGCGGCCCGCAGGAGAGACGAGACGGGAAGGACCAATCGTGGATAGCGATTACGCCCGCGGATTCACGCCATCTCCCGTGTTATTTGAGTATCTTTAGATATTCCAACACGTTGGAATAGTCGTCGGTCCAGGTCCTCGGAAGTCTTTTCTCGCCGTCATCCAGCCCATGCCAATGTGCCAGCTGTGCGAGGCATCCCAAGTCCGACGGGCTTTTCGCCAAGACAACCCAAATGGAGGCCAACGCTGCCTCCGAGCGGCGAGCTTCCGGTGATGGATCGTGCGCGGTCGATAATCCTGCGAGCTGCTGGTCTGCAGCGAGAGATCTCAGTAACGACACGAGATCGAAATGGCGGTTGCTGATGTGGAAGACCATTATACCGTGAGGGGAGAGTTTGGACCGGTAGAGTCGGATAGCCTCCCGTGTGAGCAGATGCACCGGAATGGAATCCGAATTGAAGGCGTCAAGCAGGATCACGTCAAAGTAGTGTTGGGGAGCTTTCTTCATTGCCAGGCGGGCATCACCGTGTACCAGGTCAATCTTGGCCTTCGCTTCGCTCAGATACGTGAAGTGCTTGGGGTCGGAAGCAATCTTCACCGCTTCCGGATTGATCTCGTAGAAGACCCACTTGTCGGCGGGGGCGGCATATGTCGCCAAGGTACCTGCTCCCAGGCCGGCCACTGCCACCTTCCTCCCTGAGGGAGCCTGCGGCAGGCACCGGAATACGTCTCCAACCGGGCCTCCGGTGCCGTAATAGAGTGTCGGAAGTCGCCTTCGCTCGGGATCGATGATTTGAAGTCCGTGGCTTGTGGTGTTGTGCTTCATTCGCACCCAGTGGTATGGGGGAAAAGTCTGGACCTTGAGAATTCCAAAAAAATTCCGATGGACGTACACCGTTTGCCAATCATTCCGCCTTCCCAGCGAGTCGGCGTACAATCCGGCAACTATGAGTGCGGCGATGCCCAGCGCAAAACGTAAAGGCCGGCTCCTACAGATGTAGACTACAATCCCTCCGACAATGGCCGACACGGCGCTTTCCTTGGTTCCGAATCCGATGCCCAGCCCGATGTGGGCCGACCAGAGAACGCCCATCAACAGGATGCATACGGCCAATGGAACAGCCACATCGGCCGCCCATGCCGAGCGTGTCCGCAGGGTGTTCGCCGCAGGGATAATCAACGCTGCGGCGACCAGGCCTATTGGGTACTCCACAAGGGAGTTGCAAACAAGCGGGACGACTATGAGATTGAACAGTCCGCCAATGACTCCGCCTGCGGCCATGATCAGATAGAATTCGGTCAGTCGGTTTGCAGGCGGCCTGAGACGAACCAACTCGCCGTGGCAGACCATCGCGGCAAGAAAGAGGACGATAAGATTCAGCGAAAGCTCCCACCACAGCCCTGTATCCGGCAACCAGAAAACCGCAATGACCAGAGCAGGCAGGATGAGATGCAGAGAATGGATCATAAGACGGTGAGGAATGATCCGGCGTCGGCCGAAGACGATGATGAATGACAGCAGGTAGAGTCCCAGAGGAATGATCCAGAACAAGGGAACGGATGCAAGATCCGTGGTGACGTATGTGGTTACGCTCTGGAGAAGACTCGAAGGGACTGCCGCGAGAATGAGCCATGTCCAACGCGGCAGCCGGTCGGCACTTGCAGGGATTTCATCGGTGCCCGTGCATCCGTGCGGAGTCCCGCGCCACACAAGGGCGGATCCTGCCGCTACGAGAACAATCAACGCCACATATCCCCCGCACCAAAGCCATGCCTGTTTGGCGAGGGCCATACGGGGTTCCACGATGAGGGGAAATCCCAGGATTCCCAGTAAGCTTCCGAAATTACTTGCCGCATAGAGAAAGTACGGATCCCTTGCCTGCCGGGCGCCGCTCAACGAATACCAGTTCTGAAACAACGGCGCACTTGCCGAGAGAATGAGAAAAGGCAATCCCAGGGAAACGGAAAGCAGCACCAATAACCACGCCACGGGATTTGCCTCTGCCGGGGGAATCCACCCCTCCGGCACGCTCACGGGTAACAGACCAAGGAACGCAACCATGAGGCACAGATGGGAGATCATCTGCACGCGCAAAGGCACGAACCTCCGCTGGGCGTGAGCATACAAGTAGCCCATGAGCAAAGCCGACTGGAAGAAGACAAGGCACGTGTTCCAGACCGCCGGCGTGCCGCCCAACAAGGGGAGAATCATTTTCCCGAAGAGCGGCTGGATCCAGAAGAGTAAGGCCGCACTCAGACAAAGCGCTATAGTGAAGAGAAGTTGCAGCAAGTTCCGTTATACCTGCCAAATCAAGTAGATAGTGCTACGGCAGCGCCGGGGTCCGTGCCGGTACTCTTTGATCATGCTTGGCGTCCGTCCCAAAACAACTCATGCAAAACCACTTCGCGTTTAGTATAGAGCGTGGGCACGGACGCCCCCAATGATATTAAAAAAGGATTCGAATTGCTACCGAAATTTCTCAATGAACGCGAAGTGAGACTATTGGTCGCTGCTGAAGCCGAGTCTTTAGGCCGCGGTGGGATTTCGTTGGTCGCGAGAGCGACGGGAGTTTCTCCTTTTCGTGATGCGATTCACTTGAACAAAGTCTTCATCAGCGAAGGGCGGCTGCCCGTAAGTTTACGGTAATTATGAGCTTTACTAAAACAAGACCCTCCACCTCAACCTGCTATTCCCACCGACAACTCCTCCGGCTTCATTCGAGCAACGGGGAGGATGACTTCCGTGAACCACCGGTGGAACCCGAAGTTGACTTGCTGGATCGCTTCATCCCAATCACCGTCGTAATCGGATTCTTCCAAATCCTCGATGGTCTCAGCGGTTAATCCGGAGAACTCCGACAGGTCTTCCCTTGTCATGCGCAGCTTTTCGCGAAGGTCGTAGATCTGCCGGGCAAGATCGGATTGCTTACGCACGAGTTCCAGATGAGCGATCCTTGCAGGATCGTCCTTGATGTACCGGTTGTACATCCACTCAACAGCGTCAGTACTCAGTTCTTTCTCACCCATTGTCTCGCTCCCAGTGAAGGGTGTGAAGATCCGGGGCATCTTCATATCCGGCCCTTCTCTCCTTAGCTCTGTTGATCTCAGCAGGAGGCACCTTCCCGGTGTCCTTATGAAATCCTTGAGCAATAACAACCGCCTCTCTTCCGTGAAAGAAGTAGAGCATCCGTAGTCTGACCTTCCCGACACGTGTTCGTAGTTCCCAAATTCCATCTCCGAGGTGTTCGGCTACTGGGAATCCGAGTTCGTGCCCGTGGTCCCGTAACCTCTCAAGTCGATCATAACATGCGTCTTGCTGGTCACCTGATAGCCGGCTTATCCAGTCCTGAACTGGGACCTTGTGTCCTTCCTGATAGAATACGACCTGAACCGGCGGCAATAGTTCGTCCTCCGTCTCATTTATCAATGATTCCGAAGGAAAGGTCAAGTCTGGATGAGCAAGAATCTAGGCAGTAGCACTTACGAAATCCGCGATTTTGGACTGAACGCCGTCCTTAACTACGTATGGAGTACCCGGAACTCCGATATCATCAGAACTGCAATGAGGGGGAATGTTGACAATGCGTGGTGGAACTATTTCTTGCATCATGTGTATAACTGTGTAGACTGAGCCTCATGAGCAGTAGCGAGGTCATCAAGAGACTCGACGCCGACGGCTGGTATCAGGTTGGTCAGGTGGGATCCCATGTCCACTTCAAACATCCAACCAAGCCGGGGCGTGTCACGGTTAAACATCCGCTCAAAGACATTCCAAAGGGCACTCTCGCGAGCATTCGCCGTCAATCCGGTTTGGATCTTTGATGAGGGCCATGGAGACTGACGATGAAAACTTACATTGCACTACTACGAAAAGAAGAATGCAGCAGTTATGGCGTGGACTTTCCCGATTTTCCGGGATGTATCACAGGGGGCGAGACTATGGATGTTGCCTATAGAGAAGCACGGGAGGCGTTGCAATTGCATATCAAAGGGATGTTGGAAGACCGAGAGGATATCCCGGAACCGTCTTCTCTCGACAAGATACTTGCCGACCCTGAAAATGAGGGGGCCGTACCGTTCCCGGTTCAAATCCCGGGACAGAAAACCAGACGTGTAGATATCACTATCCCAGAGGATATCCTCAAAGAAATTGATACGTACGCTCGGAAGCACAGCATGTCTCGATCGGCTTTTCTCACCAGTGCGGCATTACGGGTCACGAGGGCAGACTAAGGACTATTACCCGTATCGGGCTGGGGACGTCATGAAACGACCGGGCGCCCCATGAGGAACAACGAATTTCTTCAACGATTTGAGGAGATTTCCGGACGCACGCTCCGCTGCAAAGGCAGGACCAGAGCCCGAGAAAAAGCGCAGTCAGAGACCTCCGGCAAAGCCGGAGGTCTCCGACGCAACCATGACTTCGGCAGCAGAATGGATAGGCGTCGATTATAAGCGACGCGAAGGATTTAGCAACGGGTCAGTCCCGGATCACTTCGCGCCGATTACCTTCAAGTACTCAACAACGATGGACCGGTCTTGGGCAAAAGCATGGCTCAAAGCCGTTTTTCCGTCCTTGTCCTTCGCATGCACATCAAGGCCTTTGTCGATAAGGTATTTCACGACATCCAGGCCTCCCCCCCACGCACCGGCCATGAGGACGGTTTCACCTTTCTTGGTCCTTGCATTCACTCGGCGCCCTTGTCAATGAGGAGCTTCACGACATCGAGATTTCCCCTGTCTTCAGCCGCCATGAGAGCGGTATCGCCATCTTTGTCCCTGGCATTTACATCGGCACCCCTATCAATGAGGAGCTTCACGACTTCGAGATGGCCACTGTCGGCAGCCCTCATAAGCGCGGTCTGACCGCCCTTGTTATTGGCATTTACGTTGGCTCCCTTGTCGATGAGGAGCTTCACGACATCGAGATTTCCCCCGTCGGCAGCCTGCATGAGGGCTGTTTGGCCGCACCTGCCCTCTGCCTTCATATCTGCGCCCTTGTCGATGAGGAACTTCACGATATCGCGAATTCCTCCCCTGGCAGCATACGTGAGGACCGTGTCGCCCTCTTCATCCCTGACATTCACGTCCGCGCCCTGATTGAAGAGGAATTCCGCTACCTTCAAGCTATACGCCGCGGCAGCCTCCATAAAGGCAGTCCGGCCGCGTCCGTTCTTGGCGTTTACGTCGGCTCCCTTTTCAACGAGCAGTTTTACCACATCGAGATTTCCCTTCCCGGCAGCTTTCGTGAGAACGGTATCGTAATCACTCTTCGCATTCACATCGGCCCCCTCATCAATGAGGAACTTCGTAACTTCGAGGCTTCTACTCAACGCAGCGGCTACTTCGCCGTCTTCGTACCTGCCACAACACCCGCGGCCCTTGATGTCGTGTTCGATGGAGAGTCGATGACCATAGTCAGCCGCCTCCATGAGTGCGGTCTCGCCACGTTTGTCCTTGGCATTCACATCGAGGCCCATATCGACGAGCAATTTCACCACTTGCAGGTTTCCTCCCTGAGCGGCGTCCATAAAAACCGTTCGGCCGTCATTATTCTTGGAATGCACGTCGGCTCCCTTATCGATGAGGAGCTTCACGAATTCGAGATTCCCAATCAACGCGGCGGTCATGAGGACCGTTTGACCGCGTTTGTCCTTGGCATGAACGTCGAGGCCATTGTTGATGACGAGTCTTGCGATTTCCAGATTGCCCCAATCTTGAGGGTTCATGAGAACCGTCTGACCGAGGTTGTCCCTGGCATTGACATCGCCTTTATCGATGAGGTAATTCACGACTGCGAGATGTCCCTTGAATACTGCGTTATGTAGAGCCGTGTTGCCGTTTCCGGTCTTTGCATAGAGGTCGGCGCCATTTTCAAGGAGCAGTTTGACGACCTCGAGCTTACCGTGCCAGGCGGCGCTGGGCAGGGCCGTTCCACCGCTGTCGTCATTAACATTCACGTCGGCACCAGCGTCGATGAGGAGTCTTACGACTTCGGGGTGTCTCGTGTCTGCGGCCGTCATGAGAACCGTGTTGCCGCGCGTGGTCTTGGCATTCACATCGGCTCCTTGATTGATCAGCAACTTTACGGCTTCCGGATTCCCCGATCTTGCCGCGTAGAAAAGGGCCGTTTCGCCGTCATCGGTCCTGACCTTCACGTGGGCTCCCTTGTCAATAAGGAGTCTCAAGACTTCAGTATTTCCCGACCTTGCGGCGTCCATGAGGACCGTATGGCCTCCTCTGTCCTTGGCGCTCGTGTCGAGACCCTTATCGATGAAGAACTTTACGACTTCGAGATTTCCCGACAGTGCAGCGTCCATGAGGACTGTTCGGCTGTTCTTGTCCTTGGCGTTTACGTCTAGGCCCTTACCGATGAGGTATTTCACGACTTCGAGATTTCCAGACTTTGCGCCGTACATCAGAACCGTGTCGCCATCAGCAGTCATTGCGTTCACGTCGGCGCCCCGATCGACAAAAATCTTAACGAGTTCGAGGTTTCCGGACTTGGAGGCTTCCATAAGGGCGGTAGGGCGGTATTGGGGCTTGACATTCACGTCGGCGCCCTTACCTAGTAGGATGTTTATGATTCTGAGATTCCCCGATCGAGCGGCTTCCAAGAGGGCTGTTTCGCCAAATTTGGTCTCGGTATTCACGTCGGCACCCTTATCGATAAGGATTTTGACGACCTCGAGGCTTCCCGACTTGGCCGCGTGCATGAGGACCGTTCGTCCGTGCTCATCGCCGGCGTTCACATCGGCTCCCTTTTCTAAAAGGGTTTTGACGACTTCGAGATTCCCCGACCTAACGCCGGACAGGAGGACCGATCGGCCATGCTGGTCCCGGGCGTTTACGTCGGCACCCTTATCGATGAGGAATTTCACGACTTCGAGATTCCCCCCCCAGACGGCTACCATGAGGGCCGTTATGCGGTATTCGTCCGTGGCATTGACATCTCCGCCTTCTGCCAATAGGGTCTTGATCCGATCCAGCGAACCCTTCCCAGCTGCCTGCAGAAGCTTATAATTCACTGAGTTCCGGGTCGCTGGTGCAGACGCAGACACGAGGATGCAGGCCAAGATTGCAGCCGTCACGAGCATCCTTTTCACCCAAGTACGATTTGTTATCATCAGTCCTCCGTATTATGGTAGAAACACCAATGGGTCGGTTAATGCAAGCTGCGTTGAAACTATCCCTTCAGGCGTGAAGTCGGGGAGATGCTGTCTTCTGTAAATAGTGAACCACCTTCCTGTTTCTCATGCTGTCGTCAACCGCGTTATCTCGCGGTTATTCCGCGCTGATCTCTTGACATTCTCAGGTATTGTGATATCAGCACTTCCCATAACCAGGGAAGAAGCAATCCTCATATACAGATCCGGAGAGGCCTGCTCGAGGAAGCCGTGGAGGAGGATCTGCCACGGCAGTAAGTCAACCAAGGGGGCCAGGATCACGGAACGGCTCCTCACCGTAACTCAGACATGCCGCATGCAGGGCAAAGATCCGCTTGAATTCCTTGAGGCGGCATTTCTCGCACATCGGAAAGGCCTCCCAGCCGCGTCGTTGTTGCCCAAGAAACAAGATCAACTTCTCGACGCAGCTTGATCCCCCTGAACGGATACAGTCGGTGGAACCAAGGCAATTAGGTACAGTGTATTCGGAATCCCCCGTCATGGTAGGTATTCGGCGGTCGTCACCGAGGAACTATGGCTAACAAGGTTCCCGAGTCGGATAGAGCGAGGACACATTATCAGCGCTATTGACGACTTCAAGAAAAAAAAGGGGGGGCACCAATCCAGCGAGTCGACGAGCTACGACGTTGTGTACCTGGGTCATGCGGTACTCTTGGATCATGTTCCCGGGAGACGCCGGGACACTGCCGAGCGTGCTTGGAAATACGACACCGTACGTGCCCCAAGGAGCATTTTCATTGCTCAAGATTCGGTTTGGCTTTCTCTTTCAAGTAGTTATACCACATAGCGCGGTGCCGGTCCGACGGTCGAAGGAGCCGGCGGACCGTTTCCCGGTCCAGGGGGCCTGCCAAAGGCCGGCTGCCGTATTGGAGAGCGTTGCCGTCGTTATCGACCAAAGCATCCCATCTGAAACTGTGTCCCGGGATCCGGTTTTCCCGCCGCAACAGCGGTAGGCTTAGAGGTTCTTTCGCGGTGCCGAGCCCTTCACCAAGCCCAACGGCCTTGGGGCTGCCGTGGCATTCCTGGCACGTCCGCCCTTGGGAAGCCGTAGTATGGGGGGTGTACGGGTTAACGATGAGTGCGGGGAATCCGGCACCGGTCGAGGGAACTTCCCGGTCGATCAGCAGGTTGGCGTCACCGTCGACATGGCTTATCACGTACTGATACATGGGGCGCATGACCGAAATTTTCCCCTTACCGTCCCTGCCGAGCGGAGGCCGCTCCCATCGTCTCATGGTGTGTCCGCGGAACCACGAACCCTTTCTCACCTCTCCGGTGAGCCAATCCCGCATGGTCGGCGGCTTCCAGTCTTCTTCAGGCAGCGGGCGGACCGGACCTTCGGCGGGCGGCAGGAAGTCGGCCTCCGTTCCTACGAAAGTCCGCAAGAGATCCTGAACCTGCGGATCGTTTTGCATCGCGGTTGCCGCCCACTTCCAATAATCCGGACGTTCTTCGAGCATGAGATGAAACCCGTAATCCTGAAATCCCCAGGCAGCGTGACATGCGGAGCATCTCAGTCTCTTCCGGTGCGCGTCGACGCCATGCGGGATGCTCTCGGAGTTCCATCGCGGCACGGTTCGGCCCTTTCCTCGAAGAAGGGTCATTTGCCCGTCGGGCATCTTCAGGATTCCGGGGTGGTCGCCTCTCACGTGGCAGCCTTCGCAGGAAATCTTGACGCCGTTTGAAGGCGAAGCGGGCAATTTGCCGGTTCCATGGATTTCATCCAGTGTGTGACAGTCGGCGCACATCATTCCCGCTCGAAAGTGAACGTCCGCGGAAAGGCGATGATGCTCGGCACCGTAAATCGTCGGAGCCTGTCTCCCCCGGACGAATGGAGAGTGAAATCCCCGTTGGAAATCCTTTTCGTAGAGTCCGACATAATCCGCGCCGACGTGGTTGGCGTTGTGACACTTCAGACATGCGGTAACCCCTGTGGAGCGAACGATGGCATGTTGCCGCGGTCGGCCGTCCCTGCTGTTGGGGTAGGCCGTATGACATGCCGAACAACCTTTGCCTCGGTGTTCTCCCCAGCGCTGCGAGCCGGATGTATGAAGATGGCAGCGAAGGCAGGAGCGTCGCAACAGATCGTCTCCGAGGTTTTTCGAAATCGAGGGGGAGGGGACCTGTTTGAGCTTCCCCGTCTCCGTCACCGCGTACGCAATCTCAGGGGATTTCTGTGCGCCGAACGCGAATCGGGTGTGGTTGATCATTCTGGGGGCCAAAGCCATGGATGAGGAATTCACGCGACGGACCTCTTCAGGGTGGCAGGTTCCGCATGTCCGTTCCGAAACGAGAAGATCACCGGGATCCTTGATCAGGCCTTTGTGAGCAGCTTCTTCGTCCTCAACCTCCGGGTTCCCTCCGTGACACTTGATGCATGGAAGGGCATGAGGGGCATCCATCGACGCATTCTCTTCATGGCAGTCCACGCAGTGTCCCGGATTCTTGCATGGAATCCCCTTGGTGATTTCAGGTGCCGTTCCCCACCAAACGGGATACGGATTGAGCCGAGGGGCCCCGTCGCCGGCAAACGCATCGGAAGGAAACGACAGGGATGCGGAGATCGCCCAGATTGCGCAAGCGAGCCCACTCACGAAGGCTCCAAGGGGACGAAAACGACGACGGATCATTTGAAAGTTCTCCGACACGCGACAACGGTCATCGCCGTGAAGACGGCGGGCATAGCCCGCCCTACGGCCCTGATTTGTAGGGGCACCTCCCTGTGGGTGCCCGTCAACACCGAGGACTTTCATGATTCGTTGTGGCTTTGCAAGCAGACCAAAGCCATCGATGTTCATATCGCGGTCTGCTTACTTGTATCTCTTGATGATTTGCCTCACCTGAGCCGTGGGCAGACTCCCTCCCTGGGGATTGTTACGCACGAAGTCTTGCAGAATGGCTTCAACAGCCTGGAGAGCAGGTGCGGCATTTGGGTGCTGAGGAGTGATGCCGTTCATGGAAAGAATCTCCGCGGCCGCTTCCCATTCCTTGCCCGGGGTGAGGTTCAAGGGGTTGGGCCATCGAAACTCACTAGACCGGGCCCGGGGCTTGCGGGGAGTCTTTTGTTCCTGCGGAGCCGGAGCTTCCCTGACCGCCTCACCGCCGCCGGTGCAATGATCCGGGCTCCTGAAGCACTTCAGCTTGCACTGATCCGTGTAGTATTCGTCAAGACCCTTCTGCTCACAACACCGCCTGCATTCTTCCTTCGTCTGTTCACAATATGCCGACGCGGCAGCGAAGTGGAACACTACCGGTACAATTGCGATACCGAGCCACAGTGCGATGAGATTCGGATCAAGTATCCAGGACAACCTTTTTTCGAGCAGCCGTCTCACTTGCCCCGACACGTCTTCACCTCCATCAGCTGCGGAATACCGTTCACATGAAAGTCCTCCGACGGCCGAGCCGTTTGGACATCGGAGAGTGCACGAAGCTCCACAAACGTTTTACCATCACTCGCGTGATATGAAAAGGGAAAGGCAACAGCTAAACCCGTTTGGCGGTTCGGGACGTCCGGTCACCGACGTTCCCCGCCTTCAAAAAGGTGAGCACCCTTCAGCATTTCGCATGTCTTGCCCGCCGACGAGTGCCGCAAATGGTCTTTCCATTTCTTCAGCGGAACGTTTCCCGACTCGAAGCTGCGGTCCCACTTGCCGTCGATTTCATCCCAGAAGTAAATAACGAAAGACATTCTCCCGCCCCCTTGCTTGTAAATCGAGAGAGTCCACAGATCGGTCGTTTCGTCCCTGCACAACCGCGCCGCAGCGGCACCACGATGCGTGTTCAGCGTATCTATGGCTGCGTTCTTGATTGTTCCCTTGTATTTGGAATGATCGTGTTTCTTGAAAGACCCGTCGGCTTCATCGGAAGCTCCTCCTGAAGCGCCGGACGATTCATCCTCTCGTTGCCCGGCACCATCCTTTTGGCCGGCGAGGGACTCTCCGGATTTCTTTTCAGACGCGGTACCTTTTTCGTTCTTGTCTTCTTCCGGTTCTCCTTCTCTGTTGTGCGGGACCTTGACGGAAGGCCCGATCTCCCGTTCAGCGGTAATCGAAGGCTTTACGAGATTCTTCCGAGGTTCACCGGGCTTCTTGGTTTCGGAATCCGTCTTCGTGTTCCACAATGAGAATGAACAGCCCGTCAGCAGGACGCAGCACACCACAATTGCCGCGTTCTCGATCCAATGTGGTATCCGGACCGGCCTTTCTTTCCTCCTGTGAGTGATTGGCAACAAGGTGAGATTCACCGGAATTTTAGCCGTACGGGAAGAATCTTGCCGACCAAGTCCCGCCGCCTTCAGGCTTGCGTGACCGGCCGATATGCTATGTGGTATCCGTTTTCCGAAAAAAACGCAACAGATCCTTGGGTAAAACAGTCTCAACGGGGGAGATGTGCGCGTGAAATCGGGAAACCGACTTTACGGGTACGGTTTTCTTTGACAGCCGAAGCCTTTCATGGTTAGGTATTGGTCGGCAGATTCGAATGTTGGAGTTAAAGGATAACCGCGTCGGAGGAGACCCGGAAAGCACACTTACTGTCTACTCGACTGGATTAACCCACGAAAGACGTGTTGAGCAATTCGTCCGAAAAACCGCTCGAACGCCGGTACTCACCGGTCGGAACCCTCTCGTATGAGACAGTATCTCGGTTGATTCGTTCATTCCGTGATCGTGCCATGCCCGGTAAGGGAGTCCTGCGCGGTGCGGACGGACCCGGGGCCGACCGGTTCCGGGCGCGGGGGACGCAGTGATTCGGCACAAGGCAAATTGCCGCCAAGACTAGGGAGTTGTGATGACCAAGAATAAGAAGCTCGATGAGTTGGTGAAACGTACGGTGGAGCTCTGCCGGCCGGAGCTCGTGCATTGGTGCGATGGTTCCGATGAAGAATACAACCTCATGCTGAGATTGATGATTCAGAGCGGCACGGCGATACCGATGAACCACGTGCTGCGGCCCCACAGCGTCTTCGTGCGCTCGGATCCTGCGGATGTGGCCCGAGTGGAGGATCAGACCTATATCTGCTCGCTCAAACAGGAAGACGCCGGCCCCACAAACAATTGGGCCGACCCGGCCGAGATCAAGGCTACCCTCACCAAGCTCTTCACCGGGTCGATGAAAGGCCGGACCATGTACATTATTCCGTACAGCATGGGGCCCACCGGTTCACCCATTGCCAAGATCGGCATCGAATTCACCGATTCACCCTACGTGGTGGCCAATATGCACATCATGACCCGGGTCGGTACTGAAGTGCTGAACGTTCTGGGAGATGACGGCGATTTCGTAACCGGGCTCCATTCCGTGGGCGCCCCCCTTTCCGAAAACTCCACTCCGGACGTCCCTTGGCCGTGCAACGCGGAAAACAAATACATCTGCCACTTCCCGGAAACCCGGGAGATCTGGTCATTCGGTTCCGGCTACGGCGGCAATGCCTTGCTGGGCAAGAAATGCCATGCTCTCCGGATAGCCTCCGTGCAGGCACGCGATGAGGGTTGGATGGCGGAACACATGCTGATCTTGAAATTCACCAGCCCCGAGGGAGAGGTCAGCTACATGGCAGGCGCCTTTCCATCGGCCTGCGGCAAGACCAACCTCGCCATGATGATTCCAACCGTGCCGGGCTGGAAAGCCGAGACAATAGGAGACGACATCGCATGGATGAAGTTCGGCGCGGACGGCCGACTGTATGCCATAAACCCGGAAGCCGGTTTCTTCGGAGTCGCTCCCGGTACCAGCATGAAATCCAATGCGAACGCAATGCTCACGGCGAGCGAGAATTCAATCTTCACCAATTGCGCCATAACTCCGGACGGCGATGTGTGGTGGGAAGGCATGACGGAATCAGATCCTCCCGAGCTCCTCGATTGGCTGAGGCGCCCCTGGAACCCGGACTGCGGCCGCAAGGCAGCCCATCCAAATGCCCGTTTCACCACCCCGGCCCGGCAGTGCCCGGTAATCGCTCCGGAATGGGAAGATCCCAACGGCGTGCCCATTGACGCAATCCTCTTCGGCGGGCGACGGGCAGGCATCGTGCCCTTGGTCACGGAGGCCTTCAACTGGCGGCACGGGACCTTTCTCGGGGCCACCGCCGGCAGCGAGACTACGGCCGCGGCAGCGGGAAAGGTGGGAAAACTCAGGCGGGATCCCATGGCCATGCTGCCCTTTTGTGGGTACCACATGGGCGACTACTTCCGACACTGGCTGAACATAGGTTCCCGGGCGAACGAGGAGAAGCTTCCGAAGATCTTCTATGTGAACTGGTTCCGGCAAAGTTCCGTCGGGGTTTTTCTCTGGCCCGGTTTCGGCGAAAACAGCAGGGTGCTGAAGTGGATCGTTGAACGCGTCAAAGGTAAGGCGGAGGCAGTGGACACGCCCATAGGCCGCTTACCGGCTCCGGGATCGCTTGATTTGGCGGGTCTGGATGTCGCTCCCGACGTAATGGAAGAACTTATGCGTATCGACGTTGAGGGCTGGTTGGAAGAAGTCCGCTTTATATCGGAGCATTTTGACCGGTTCGGCGACCGGCTTCCTGAAGAATTGAGGCAGGAACTGGCCGACCTGGAATCACGGATGATGAAAGTCAAAGGGTAGGGTGGGCAGGCGGAAACAAACGTTAACTTAAGGATTCCGGCTGGCAACCCGTACTTCAACCGGCACACGAATCGAGGCATGCACACCGTTTTCGGTGTTGAGATGCAGCGATCTTAATGTGCCGAAGGAACTTAGGAATTTAGCCGGGGGATTCATCCCCCGGAAGAACGGGATGAAGCGAACAGAATTTCCGTCCCGAAGGGACGGCGCACGTGGAAGCATTCACAATGGAGAGCATTCCGGCGTCCCTTCAGGACGCGTCTTCATGTTCGGCCGTCGATTTCCGGGCCTTGAAAGGCCCGGCTAATCCCGCGCACCGCTGGAAAGCAATCTCCATGCCTGGTGAAAGGCTGAGATTGCCACGCCTTCCCAGAGCCTCGGGCTCGCAATGACAAACGTGAAGGCGTCCGCAATTCTCAAGGAGCTTGACTATATCTCGGCTCTGAGACCGCTCCGTCGCTCCGCTCGCCGAAATGAGATGTCTGGAGAGACACCTTCCCCCTCGGGACGACTGAAAGTCTCTCCGCAGGTCCACCCATGTTCTCCCACCTGCCGGCGGTCGTTACGCCTTGGGAGAATCGTCTTTCGGTTCCTCGGGCTCTTGCCCGGAACCTGATGGAGCATCAGATGGTTGAGGCGTCTCCGGCTGCTCGGCCGGCGCCTGCTGAGAGGCGGCAAAGGTTTCCTTGGGTTTCGCAATCGGTTCCGGGGCTGCCGGAGCGCCTCTCAGCCCCACTTTTTCAAAAAGACCGACAAGGATGTTTCCCGCCAATTCATTCGGAAGGATCTTCTCGGAGACCCACACCAAGACGAAGACGATTGCCGCGATGATCCCGGCAACAATGAGGAACGCTATGAGACAAATGAGACCGCTGAGGAGGAGGGAAAAGTAGATCAGAAACCAGAACCCGTACCAGAATCCTCTTCCGACCTTAACAGCCGTGTTGTCATCCTCTTCTTTCCCGAGAATGTCATTGAACACCCGGACATAGTAGTTCTTCCTGTAATAGCTCAATAGTGCGCTCAGGATGCCAAGTATAACCATTCCTATCAGCATCGTGAATGTACTCATACCGCCCTCCGTGGAAAAATTTAGCTGTTTCCCGGGTCATCCGACCCGGCGAGATTGGTGAAATGACCATTACGTGAACATAACCGATAACATAAGAGATGCCCGCCCGGCCCCTCTCGTCTTGATCAGATCAGCCATGAACCGCGGCGTTACCGCTTTTTGGCCTTCTTCCTCGCCTGCCTGGCTTGTTTGGCCTTTTTTCTCTGTTTCTCCAGAGTCTTCTTAGATGTCGGTTTGCCTTTTTTCAGTTCCGGTAATCCGTAGGGGTTTTCTGGGGAAAATGCCCCTTCCTGTTCTCCCAATCCCCCCAAGATGTCTCGGCCGAGCATCTTCCTGATGCCTTTCATCCTTTTCCAACGGCCCCGCAACTTACCGCCGCCCATGGCGGCCATAAGGTCTCTCATATCCTTAAATCTGGCAAGGAGATCCGTGATCTCCTCTTCCTTCCTCCCCGCCCCCTTGGCAATGCGCCTTATCCTTCCGTCGCCGATAAGGTCCGGATGATCGCGTTCCTTGGGCGTCATGGAGTTGATCATCGATTCAATACGGACCAGATCGTAGTCGTCGACCTTTATCGAATCGGCCATGCCTCCGGAGAAGAACGGAACCTTGTCCATAACGTCCTGGAGAGGCCCCATCTTCTTAATTGTCTTGATCTGACTCAAGAAATCGTTGAAGGAAAAGTCCCCCGAAAGCATGCGTAACGCATCTTCTTCCGCTTTCTTTTCGTCAACGACATCTTCAAAATCCTTGACCAATCCAACAACGTCGCCAAAACCCAGAATTCTCGAAGCCAGACCGTCGGGACGGAATTCTTCGAGCCGGTCCATTCCCTCGCCCATGCCGATGAATTTGATGGGAACCCCGGTGGCTTCCTTAATGGAGATCGCCGCGCCGCCGCGGGCGTCGCCGTCCAGCTTGGTAAGGATGAACCCGGTCAGGCTGATGCGCTCGTTGAAGGCCTTTGCAATGTTGACCGATTCTTGGCCGATCATCGCGTCGCAGACGAGCAGGACGTTGTCGGGCGAGGTCAATTCCTCTATGCGGCGGATCTCTTCCATGAGCGCTTCATCGACGGTCAAACGTCCCGCGGTATCGAATATCGCTACGTTGCATCCCAGCTTCTGCGCTTCACCAAGAGACTTGAAACAGATTTCGGGCGGAGAAGCACCGCCCTCCGAGTAGACCGGGACATTCAAATCCCTGCCCAACGTCTGCAATTGGTCCACTGCCGCGGGCCGGTAGACGTCCGCTGCGACGAGCATCGGCCGATTTCCGTTTTTCATGAGAAACCGGGCAAGCTTGGCTGCGGTGGTCGTCTTCCCCGAGCCCTGCAACCCGACCATCATCACAGAACTGAGCGTCTTGGCACCGATGTTCAGCGAGGGGTCCTCCGGCCCCATCAAGCCGATCAATTCATCGTGACAGAGCTTGATGAAGTGGTCGCCGGGCGATACCTTGAGCTTCTTGTCTTTGTGCTTGACCGATACCTGAACGATCTCACCCAGAGCCTGGTCCTTGACCCGATCAAGGAACGAACGGGCTATCTGAAATTCCACATCCGCTTCCAACAGCGATACGCGGATCAACTTCAGCGCTTCACCGAGATTCTCCTCTGTGAGAGTCCGCATTCCCTGGAGATATTGTCGGGCATCACGGAATCCCCGGGTTAGAACTTCGAGCACGTGTCAGGCCTCCTGAGAAAAGCGATTTTCCTGAAACTTCTTCCATTACCATAACCTCGTCGAAAATGTAAGCACTTTCTTTGCTTGCCCGCGTCCGGGTTTTCTGCTATAAACGGTCAGCTTTTTCGACGCAAAAGTCTTGGCCGGCGAGGTGCTCATGACGGTTGAACTCGGTAGCTTTGAGATCAGGACTAGGGTCATCTTCGGCTTGGGAGGAATCTCAACGCTGGGTCGGACCGCATTGGAAACGGGGGCTTCCCGGTATCTTCTCGTTGCGGACCCTGCCCTTCAAGATCCGGGCATCGTGGACGCGGCGAAAAGTGCGTTAACCGAATCGGGCCTGGAAGGCGACGCTTTCCTGAATGTCGAGCCGGAACCCTATCTCGACGGCGCCGACGCGGCAGCCGAACTGGGCAGAAGCATCGAGGCCGAACTGGTTATAGGATTGGGCGGAGGATCCGCCATGGATACGGCCAAGGCCGCTGCCGTTCTTATTACCAATGGCGGGGCGGCTGAAGATTACATCGGGCTGGACAAGGTGGAAACCCCGGGGGTTGCGACAATCATGGTCCCCACGACGGCCGGAACGGGTGCCGAAGTCACCTTCACCGCGGTCTTCACCAACAGGGAAACCAAGGCCAAAGGCGGGATAAACAGCCCATATCTCTTCCCTGATATAGCTCTCCTGGACCCGGAGCTCACCGTCACCCTTCCTCCTCATGTAACGGCTGCAACCGGAATGGATGCACTGACCCATGCGGTGGAATCCGTGACTAGCCGTTCGGCAACCGTGTTCACGGAGGCGCTCGCCCTGACGGCCGTACGCCTCATCACCGAGAATTTGAGACGTGCCGTGTACCACGGCGACGATCTTCAGGCACGGGAGAAGATGCTGATGGGCAGTCTTCTCGGCGGGTTGGCTCTTGCAAATGCAGGAGTAGGCGCTGCGCACGCCCTCGCGTATCCTCTGGGAGGACTCTACAGAATTCCCCACGGACTTGCCAACGCAATGCTGATTCCCTACGTGATGGAGTTCAATCTTCCCGCAGCCGAACATGCCTTCGGCCTTATAGCCCGCAGCATGACGGAACCGGTGGAGGGATTGTCTCCGAGGCTTGCCGCAGCGGCCGCCGTAGATGCCGTGGTGTCTCTGTGCGAGGACATTGGAATACCTGCGGCTCTTTCGGACGTCGGCGTTCCGCACGCCGACATGGACATGTTGATCCAAGGAGCGTTAAAGGTGACCCGTCCCATCGAGAACAACCCGCGATACGTGGGAGAAGAAGAGGCTCGATGGATATACGAGCGGGCTTTTGACGGAATGTGAGGCGAGGCCTGTAGTGCCGATACGCCTTCCGACAAGCGAAGGACCGGCCGGTCCCTTCCGGTTGCGAGGGCGCATAGCCGTGAGATAATCCGACGTGTCGATGCATCATGGGCTTGCCGGCCGGTACGTGGAGAAAGCCGAGACAGGGATTGATGCACCGACGAGGTAATTGTCCCCGGGAGGAATCTATGCCAGGTTACGAGTGGATTGGAGAAACAGAGAAGGAACAGGTAAACGAAGTCATGGACGCGGGGATTCTCTTCCGATATGAATTCCACGAGGCTCGTAAAGGAATTTATAAGGTCCGCGAATTCGAGGAGCGATTCGCCAAGTATACCGGCTCGGTATACGCCCATGCAACGACGTCGGGTTCGACTGCGCTCAAAGTGGCTCTCGCCGCTCTGGGAATAGGTCCCGGCGACGAGGTGATTACCCAGGGATTCACGTTCATCGCAACTTTCGAGGCAATCATCGAAGCCGGTGCAGTGCCTATTCCGGCTGAGATCGACGAGACGCTGAATTTGGACCCGGAAGATTTCAAGAGAAGGATCACCGACAAGACCAAGGCTGTAATTCCCGTCCACATGTTGGGTTCACCGGCGAGAATTCAGGAAATCATCCATATTGCCCACGAGAAGGGCATCAAGGTGATCGAAGACACGGCCCAGGCACTGGGAGCGGCTGTCGGCGGCAAGAAGCTCGGCACCTGGGGCGACATGGGAACGTTCTCCTTTGATTTCTACAAGACCATTACCACCGGAGAAGGCGGGATGGTCATCACCAACGACCGGAACCTCCATGTGAGGGCATCCGAATATGCCGATCACGGTCACGACCACAACCCGGATGTGGGCCGGGCCTTGGAGGGAAGGAGCTTCCTCGGGTTCAACTTCCGGATGAACGAACTTCAGGGAGCCATCGGGCTGGCTCAATTGACCAAGCTCGAGGATATGATACAACGCCAGTTCGAGAATCAGGAACTCATCAGAGAGACCTTGGAGAGTCTCGGCGGAATCCAAATGAGACAGCTGCCGGAAAACGGAAAGGACAGCTACACGCATGTCTGCTTCCTTATGCCCGACGCGGAAAAGGCCGCGGCTTTTCACCGTTCCATTACCGGGGTTGGGGTGCCGGCGATTCATTTCAAGAACAACCTCTGGCACTATCTGGGCAATTGGGAGCATCTCATCGAGCGCAAGACGGTATGGCCCGGACCATATCCCTTCTCCGGCGCACCGTACGGCGGAAATGCCGTCTATTCCAAGGATATGCTGCCCCGGACCGGCGATATCATAGGCAGGCTCATAGTCATTCCGATCTCTCTTCAAACTGATGAAGACCAGATCAGAACCTCCGTCATGGCATTGCAGGCAGCTGCCGAAGAGATCCTCTAGACGGTACGGAGCGGGGAAACGAATGCCGTTGCAGCCGAATGACGGCATCGGTCCAAACGAAATCCACATCAAGGGTGTCGACGGTATCGGCCATACCATGTCCCAACCAAGCCCAAGAATAATCGGATTGATTCCCGCCCGGTCCGAATCCACCCGGTTTCCCGGCAAGGCTCTCGCCGATATCGGCGGTAAACCGATGATCGTCCGAGTCTACGAGAAGGTGGCCGGTTCGAAGTCTCTTCAGGGGGTTTTCGTTGCCACCGATTCCCGGGATATTCTCGATGCCGTTCAAGAACACGGCGGGCAAGCCCTTATGACCTCCCGGGATCATGCCTCGGGTACCGACCGGGTGGCCGAGGCCGCACGGTCTTTGTCTTTGACGGGGGATGATATTGTGGTCAACGTCCAAGGTGATCAGCCTTTGCTGGCACCCGTCATGATCGAGCAGGTGGTGGGGCCGCTCCTGCAGGATCCCAATATTCCCATGAGCACGCTGATGTACCCTATCGTGAGGGAGGAGGAAATCCATCATCCCAATGCGGTGAAGACTCTCGTGGACAAGGAAGGTTTTGCCATATACTTCTCGAGATCCACGATCCCCCATTTCAGGGACGAGGAGTCCGAACCCACGTACTTCAAGCATCACGGGATTTATGCCTACCGCAACGACTTTCTCCAAGTATTCGCTTCTCTCCCGCAGGGATACCTCGAACGGGCCGAGCGTCTCGAGCAATTGAGGGCGCTCGAGAACGGCTATCGAATTAGGGTTGTGACAACGGATAAAGACTCAATCGAAGTGGACACTCCCGAGGATTTGCAGCGTGTCAGAGATATCCGCGTAAAGAACAATTGACATGCCATGGACATGAGTGGTATCTCCGATACCTAATTGAAAGTGGTTGCCATGACTGGAGGGCGCGGCAACTTATTTATTCAGCACCATATATCGGGTGTTGCCGGAGAGCAACATTCCAGGAAGGCAGCAAACGTGGCTAGAGACGATAATGTGAAGGTTGAAGGGACCGTAGTAAAGGTCCACTCGGGCGGCATGTACCAGGTTGAAACCGAAGACGGCAGAAGCATCAGAACAAAACTGTCCGGAAGAATGTCGAGGTTCAGAATCAAAGTGCTTCTCGGAGATCGCGTCACCGTGGCCCTCTCCCCCTATGATCTTACCCATGGCCTCATTGTGTACCGGGGCAAGTGATGAGCCTCTGCCGATCCATCCGACCTGCGGCCTTTCCGGCCGATAATCCGCCGATACCTCGAACCGGTCAAAAAGTCCTCACGGCACGTCCATTGGTCGATCCATCTTTTCTTTCCTTGATGCCACGGATGCTGTAGTATTGCTCAAGGGCGGACGTTGCGAGTCTTTCGAAACGGTGGACCACGTCTTCCTTCAGAGGCGTTGCCGCCGCGGCCCCAATCACCGGGACATACCGGCATCATTACGGGACGAGGCTATGGAAATCGTTTTTATCGGCACAGGAGCGGCTTGGAGTCTTCCCGAGTATTCATGCAACTGTGCCGCGTGCACCAAGATGCGGGAAATAGGCGAGGAACGGACCAGGACATCGCTTCTGATCAGGTGCGGTGAAACCATATTGATCGACTGCGGCCCGGATATTCGGCAACAGATGTGGACCCATTCAATGGAACGGCCGGATCTCATTCTCATAACTCATGAGCACGGCGACCACTTCTTGGGGCTCGACGATCTGTTGGCGTTCCGCCGGTCTCTTCCCAAGGACAAATGGTCCCTTCTACCCGTCTATGCTTCCGAGCAGGCCTGGAGAGCAATTGAGATCCGTTTCGGCTATCTCTTGGGTTCACTGATAGAGAAACGTATCGCCTTTCCGGGAGTTCCCCTGGAAGGTACAAGAACAAAGATAATCCCATTCAAGACCTTTCATGGGCCGTCGGCCGCGGGTTCGCTGGGCTACGTCGTGGAAGAGACGGCTCCGTCCGGAAGCCTCAAACTTGTCTACACGTCGGACTTCATGTACCTGGACGAAGAACCGGAGATTCTCTATGAGCCCGACATCTTGGTGATACAATCCCATTGGCTGAACGAACCTGAAGTAAACCGTCCTCATCACATGAGTTTCCAATTCGCCAAAGACTATATTAGGAACTGGATGCCCAAAAGGTCCACATACCTGGTCCACATTTCGGACGGCGACCAAATCCCCGGCGACCCCTGCAATGATATTCTCAAGAAATACAAGCCGCTGTCGCCTTTAACCGACCCGTCATCCGGCGAATCCTATCCCGTGCCCCGATGTCTTCAGGAATGGCAGGAAGTGGTGGACCGAATTTGCCGGGACTACGGAGTCCCGGGGCCGGTCGTCGTGACCCATGACGGCATGCGGGCAACGTTTGCATGACGGCCGACGGCAGGCCTTCTCCGGACTGCCGTAACAGTGCGGAATCACGATGGGACCATGAAGTTTACGTTCATGTGTGCGAGCGCAGAACAAAGCTTGAAATTCTCTACTCGAAGAGGTGATTATGCAGGAAGACCTCAAGGAAAAGACGGCCCAAACAGCTAAAATGTACTTCGACGGCTATCCGGACGAAAGGCCCTTTGATTTGTGGCGGTCATTTGACAAGGGATTGGCCAAGGATCTGTCCCTGTTCATTACCGGCCAAATGTACGGACGAGAGAAAATTCCCCACCGTACACGCCAACTGATAGCCGTCGCCGGCCTGACGGTGCTTGAAAGAACGGAAGAACTGAAGTTGCACCTCTACGCCGCGCTCAACGTGGGCTGCGAACCCAAGGAAATAGCAGAGGTGATCTTTCAGTGTGGGATCTACGGCGGCATGCCCGTGGTCAACCAAGCCTTGAAGGTTTTCAGAGAGGTGCTTCAAGAAAAGGGCCGGTGGCCCCTGGATCTCTAGGAAGGTTGAGGCCTTGGATGCGTGACCATTGCTCGATGACGAACGTTCGTTGCATCGTTGCTCCGCCGCGAGGAAGGAGTTGCGTTCGTCCTTTCCCGATGGTTCACAATCACGGCTACCGGTAGTGCGGCATCCGGAGTGGTACGTGCTGCGGCTCAATCGTCCAGGGTGAACTCGAATTCGTCGCCCACGGAATCCAGATCCAGTTCCGGCTCCGATTCCTGTTTTGGTGCGGAAGGCGCTTTTGCAACAGTTGTGTAGGCACCGGATTGGCCGGTGAAGAGGTCGTCGAAGTCGGCCTCAGGCGGGTCATACGGAATTCCCAACCGACCTCGGGTGACTGCCAGGTCCCTGCTGCACACCGGGCATTCGTGATTGTAGTCAAAGCTCACATAGCCGCATTTGTCACATTTCACCGTACACCTCCGGGGATGCTCCCCGCATGGGTTATCCTGAGCCTAAGGTAGCATGAACTACTTGATAAATCAAGTTTTACGCGACACAACACGAGAATCGGGGGCCGTGAAGAAGCGGGCCAAAGCCGTGCTCTTTCTCATTGTCTCGGTGTTGACCGTTGCTTGCGCAAGCGTTCCGCATACAGGCAGAAGACAGTTCAACTTTGTCTCCGACAGTCAGATGAATCAGTTTGCTCTCAAGGCCTTCCAGCATTTGCTCGAGACGGAAAAGGAATCCTCGGACGAGCGCCTCAAGGAAATGGTCAAACGAGTTGCCGACCGCGTCGGCAAAGCCGCGGAGACCATCGACAGTCCAAAGTTCGACTGGGATGTGCGGCTGATCGAGAAGGATGTCCCTAATGCGTTTTGCCTGCCGGGGGGAAAGATCGTCGTCTTTACGGGAATACTGCCCTATGCAAAGAACGAGGCCGGGCTTTCGGCCATCGTAGCTCATGAGGTCGCGCATGCCGTGGCCCGTCACGGCGGTGAACGAATGAGCCAGCAACTGGCCTTGAAGGGTGCCGTGCTCGCTGGGGGAGAGGTCTTGAAGAAAAAGGACGGAAAAATCGACCAGAAGACCAAGATGCTTCTCGGAGCGCTGGGGCTTGGCGCCACCGTAGGGGTTATTCTCCCCTACAGCCGCACCCATGAATTCGAGGCCGACCAGATCGGGCAGATGTACATGGCGCGGGCGGGTTATGATCCGGCCGAGGCGGTCAAACTGTGGAGACGTATGTCGAAGATCAAGAAGCCCCCCATACCGGTTTGGCTCTCCACCCATCCGGCGGATGACGACCGGGTACGCAAGCTCGCGGAGCACCTGCCGGAAGCAGGGAAACACTATTCGGAAGCGCCGGTGAAGTCCGGTCGAGGGGGACTCCTCTGACGCAGTGCACGGTTGCGCTGATGCGGTCGCGTAATCCTTTCCGGTTCGCGAGTCGGATACCCGGAAACAGGCTTTTCCGGGCACGGAGGCCCGGGCTGCGGAAGAACTCACCGACATCCCTCTTGCCTTCGTGGGACGGGCGTCCCTGCCCGTCATCTTTGTGGGCGGGCTATGCGGTTCGGAGCACCTACGCACAGACCTGCGAAAATGAGACGCCGCAAGCACTTGAATTGGCGCGTGGAGTGAACGCATGACCAAGGAACCCGAAGTCGTCCGAGCATTCACGGCAATCGAGATCCCCGAAAGCGCAAAGTCCTTTCTAAGCGGGATAGAGTCCGATCTCAAGAGAGTCGGCGCCGACGTCAAATGGGTGAAACCCGAGAGTATTCACTTGACGCTCAAGTTCCTGGGAGATGTCCGGACTGACCGCGTCCCCGTATTCGAGGCGGATCTGGGACCGATGTTTCTCGCGTTCCATCCGTTCGAGATCCGGATTTCAGGAGTGGGAGCCTTCCCCGACCTACGGCGACCGCGAGTGATATGGGCCGGCCTCGACGACCCTTCCGGCGGCCTTGTGCCCTTGGCCCGGCAAGTGGAAGACATCTTTCTCGTGCACGGATTCAACAGGGAAAAGCGGGGATTCAATCCCCATCTTACGGTCGGACGCGTGCGCTCCGCCAAGGGGCAATACGACCTCGTGGAAGCGGTGCGGGAAAGAATGGATATTGTGGGCCCGGTCTTCCCCGTACAAAGCGTGGTGCTCTTTCAGAGCATTCTTAGGCCCACCGGTGCGGTCTACAGGGCATTGAGCAGGTTTCCCCTCGGCGGGGCCTCTTAGTGCTCCGCGGCGTAAATACGGTCGCACAACATGAGCCGTCTTCCCGGCGAAGGCCGGGATCCAGTCTTCCTTTTTGGACCCCGGCCTTCGCCGGGGAGACGGGCGGCACGCCCGCCCTTGAAGATGACGGGCACGGAGGCCCGTCCCACACAACAGGTATACGGCTTCATGACAGTCCGTCACAGCCCGGGCCTCCGTGCCCGTATATTCTTCTTGCAGGCACCCAACATGGCAACGAGCGGGACGCCCGAGGGGGTCTCGCCCGGCAGGGACGCCGGGACGCTACTGAAGCCCGGGAAGCCGGCAAAGCCCGCCTCTTTGGTAGCGCCCACCTCCGTGCCGGCATTCTTGGGTTTCCTTCTCGTTCCCAGGCTCCTGCCTGGGAATGCCTATCCGCCGGGCTCTGCCCGGTCTTCGGCTCGGAGTCCCGGGGGACTCATGGTCAGTTGTGATCCGCGAATCATGGGGGTTTTAGGAAACGAAGCACTTAGCCTCGGAGTAGTGGTTCAGTCATGATGGTCGCCAACAAAGCAACGCTCTGCCGGATAATGATCCTTCTTCTGCCGGTCCTCATGGGGGTGCCGCATGCCGAAGCCGACCTGGTCGTCGTACCCAAGGCCCAACGGCAGCATAATGAGGCCGAGACCGCACCCCCATCGAACAACCATGAGGGCAAGCCTGAAACATATCCGCCGGCGGCGGGCGACCACGCCCCGGGACCGCCTCCCGCGGCCCTTCCGCAACCGCCGGATGATCCTTGTCTGCCGCGCCTCTACCATGACTGGGAGGAACTCGGAGCCAACGGCACCGAGGAAGGCGGCAGACGCTACAGAGCGGTCAGGCTGCTCATCGACAGATCCCAATTCATGCTCACGGTGGAAGGCATCCTACCCGACGGCTCCACCGAAGACGTCTACTTCACGCACATTGGACTCGGCGACCTTCAGTCCCGGACACCTGCGGGACGGTTCTTCATCAATCATCTTTACTGTTATCCCGACGTCGTATACTTCGATCCCGCTCTGGGGCCGATTCCGGATCTCTATAACGGGTTCTTGGCCCCCTTGATGGTATGCAACAGGGAAGGGCAATGCCGGAGGTTCCGGGAACTGGGTCTCCACGGTTTTGACGCGTCGGTATACCCCGAATCGTACGATCTGGTCGAACAGACCTACGGACCGGTGTCCGCCGGGTGCATCCGCGTCCCGGAGCCGTGCGAACTTAAAGCGATCCTCATCCGCCTGGTGGGCGTCGGCCCGCTCAAGCAGAACGGACGAGGCTGCTACCACTGGCTCAAAAAACCCGTGGAGGTGATCATCGACGGCCAATATCCGGGGTTCGACGACGGGGCAGGTCTCTCCTCATACGTTGGAAACGGGCTGAGGAGCGTACGAAAAGGATTGAAAGGTATTCTCGGCCTCTTCGGACCGTAAGTGACTGGATAAGGCCCTGCGTATTCCTGCGGATCGCTGTAACGCCGCAGTGGAGTCTCCCCCTGCTCCGCAAGCGCGCAGCGATAAAATGCTATGGGTGAAGCGTGCCTATCCACCTGAGAAAAAGAATGCCCGCTATGACGAACCCGGCTACAAGAACCCAAGAAATACTCTGTCGCATTTTTCCTCTCCGGACCATTCCGTCCAGGAAGAGCACATATCGGGAGATAACTGCTGAGACCGAGGCGTAATCTACCACGGGAATATCGCGCATGACAAGGTGGAAGAGCATTCCTACGTGAGCTTTCAGGTTCCTAAACGGGGGGGACCGGCGCATGAGACAGCCGTGCCGGGACAGTAATCAGGGGCCGTACATGCCGACAGCGGCCGTTTGATGAGCCGCTGTCGTTACCGTGTATGAACGAGGGCCGGAAAAAAACGACCCGATGATTGAAAGGACCTCTTACCCCTGGATGGGGGGGTTATGGGGGAGGGAGGGTGTCCATCCAGGGAAGAGGTCAAAATGGTGAAGACTTTCGACCTACGCCGAATCACGTCCTCACAGGTTGGGAATATAGGAGAAGCCGGTTCAAAAGTCAAGAAAATACTTTAAGAAATGAATATATCGTATTGTTATCTATAATTAATAAATACAAACAGCCTGACCGGGCCTGCCTGGGGCGCGGCCAAGGCCTTGAAATAAAGAGATTAGCGCCGGCTTCTTGTTACAAACCGGTATGGTATGCGAATCCTTTCTCACCACGTTATACGTGCAGTAGGCCGGTTTCCGCTGCACACGGCATTTCTCATTGAACCCATCGTGAAGGGGTCATACAATGAAACCGCCGGTCCTTGTGCGAAGCCCCCCGTTGAAAACCCAACCGGATCGGCGTCAACGGCGGCATTGGATGGAATGCGCGCCCGCCGGACGGCCCGGCGCGTCTTGAGGTAATTCAGTTGTCGGAAAGCCCCGATACTCTCGGTTCCTTGATCCTCCGCTGCAATCGCGGTGAAAGGCTCGCTTGGGAAGAATTCTACGGCAGGTACTCCGGTCTTGTTTCGAGGGCGGTCAAGAGACTGGGCGCGGGGGATCCCAACGAAACCGAGGACCTTGTGCAGGAGGTCTTCATACATCTTTTCAGTGCGTTGCGGAAATATGACCGGACGAGACCCATTGAAACCTATATTCTGGAAATAGCGCGGCGCGTCCGGATAAGCAGGTATCGGAAGAATACGGCAGCGAAAAGGGGGGGCGGCGTGGGGGGCATGATGCCCTTGGACGCGCATGACGGAGGGGAGGGTGGATTCGTAATGATACCCTCGAGAGAGAACGACCCGGAAGAGGCTCTGATCGGTGCCCAACAGACAGGGCTGATGAGGAGGGCAGTGAAGACGCTCACCGAGAATTGTCGAAAACTGCTAGCGATGCGGTACGATAAAGGGCTTTCTTTCAGGGAAATATCAGAGGCCCTCGACGTCCGGGAGGGGACGCTTCGCGTACGGGTCCAGCGATGCTTATCGTCTCTGGCGCGCAGTTATGGCGAACTTGCTGCCGAAGAGGGCGGTACCCCATGACGGCCTTGGAATTCAGATGCCCGAAGGGTAGAGAGGTTTCGGATCTTCCGGCCTACGTGGAGGGAGACCTCGACGCGTCGGCCCGCGAAGTTCTGGAAGAGCATCTGAAGCTGTGCCGGGCTTGTTCCGAAGAAGTCGCATCCCTCCGCCGGATGATCCTCCTCCTGAGGGGCCGGCCCGAGTCGTTGCATCCCGACGAGGTTGAACTGCACAACTTTGTCTCTCACGGGGAAGACCCTGCCGGTCGGATTGCGGCACACCTTGCATGGTGCGAAGACTGCAGGGAAGACATCCGGATGCTGGAGGAGATGCTGTCGGTCTCCGGAGGGACACAGGCCGACAGAAACGTCATGCCGCAGGCTCTTGTTGACGGACTCAAGGAAGTGTATCCGTCCCGGGAACGCGCAGGTTTGCCGACGCCGCTGAGCGCTCTTCTCAAAGGACTCTTGTCTCAGCCGTTTCGAGCGCCGGTTCTTGCACTGGGTACTGCCGCGGCACTGCTTGTCATCGCCGTTGTAAGCGTCCCGATGTGGCGGACTTACAAAGATACCGCGGTGCCGTTGCTTACCCTTCCGGATCGGGACGCTGTTCACACCGACGTGGCGCCGGCCCCCCGGGAACCCCAAGAGAAACTCTTCTCGGATGCACGGGGCCGTAAGCCCGCACCTGTTGAGGGTATGTCGGTACCTCGGGAAAACCTGGAGAAGTCTCTTGTAGACGGACTGAGAACCAGGGCCGAGGCGGTGAAGGAAAAGAAGAGTGAATACACCATTGCCGCTGAGGACAGACGCAAGCCTGCGCCGGTGGAAGCGGGGATCGTCAAGAGAGAGATTGCGGCCCCGAAAGCCCCCGCAGCGATAGTGCCTTCTTCCGGAAGAGATCGCTCCGCGGTCGAGAAGATTTCAAGTGAGATGCGGCGGGAAACGAAGATGACTAAAAAGCCTGCGCTCCGGCACCCTGATGCGGTATCGCGCGGGATCGTGCGGCCTAATGAATTCTCCGCACGAGAATCCGCGCCCGAGGTGCACGGGGTAGGGCGTTTGAAGGCAATGAAAAGACCCCCTGCCGATCCGCGGCCTTCACGAATCGACACGGGCACGGCGGTGAGAGGCGGATCCCTCAAAGGACCGGTGACAATCCGCGTTGTGGATCACACCGGACGTTCCATACCGTGGTTACGGTTGGAACCGCCGGCAGAACCGGCCGACGGGGTACGGTTCGAAGAAGCGGAGGAGACGAGTGACGATGTTGGTCCGACTCCCCGGAGCCTTCCAGGTGCCGGTGAGCCTCAACCATTGAAGGAGAGAGACGCGGAAGGGCCGCTGGTCTTGATCCGCGTAGACACGTCAAAGGATCTCTACGACGTTGGAGCGGAATTGTTTGAACCCGGATCGAACCGGGCGGTCAAGACCATTGAGGCCTTTGGGATCAGGAGAAGCGATATCGAGAAGAGGATTCAGGCAATCGTCTCGTCAATCCTGAAAAGACCTTGAAGGGGCATTGATCCAATGGCCGGCTCGGGTGCCGGCAAGAACAAGATCCGGGCACGGAGGCCCGGGCTACGAAAGAACTCACCGACATCCCTATTGCCTTCGTGGGACTCCCGCGTTCTGCGCGGGATGCCCGTCATCTTTCCTTCTCGTTCCCGTAGGGGTAGGCCCCCGTGCCTACCCGGGCGGCCATCCCGCGTTCCGCGGGGTATTCTTTAGTGGAAACAACGTACTAGCTCTCGCCCGGCAGGGACGCCGGGACGCTACCGCGTGGGCAGAGAATGTGTCACCGTATTTACGCGACGAAGCACTAAGCAATCAATGACAGGCTCGTCTCCTCCCGGGGAATCTCGTCCGACCAGAAGGGCGACACGGGCGTGAGAGGGCTGCTTGCCTGCAAGACCTGAACCTTGACCGGGGTTCCTTTTGCATAAGGCTTGCGGCTGGGGGGAAGAATCATCAAGCCTTCAGCCAGCACCATTGACCGTATCACGCCGGAACTCTGCGTTCCCGTGCTCAAGGCCCATATGCGGCCGTTCTCCTCAATCAGCCGGCATCGTACGAGATGCAAACGGCCCGGTTCGGCCAACACCTCTTTGGCCAGCCGTGCTTCGACGACTCTCCGGAAGAGGGCCTGATGTCCCATCATTTTCAGTAGTGCAGGCCTGACGAATTGCTCGAAAGATACCATGGCCGATGCGGGGTTGCCTGGCAATCCGAACACGGGTTTGGTTCCGATCATGCCGAAGATCAAGGGCTTGCCCGGTTTCATGGACACTTTCCAGAACTTCAGCTTCATGCCCACTTCGGACAGAGTTGTCTTGACGAAATCGTATTTTCCCACGGATACGCCGCCGGATGTGAGTATCATATCGGCCCGCAATCCATTGGTAAGCTTGTTTCTTTGATCTTCCTTGCTGTCGGAGGCAATACCCAGCGACAGGGGTACCCCTCCGGTCTCCATCACCTGTGCCGCCAGGCTATAGGTGTTGGAACACAAGACTTTCCCATCGGAAAACGCTTCGTCGAGATCCACCAGTTCGTCGCCGGTGGAGAGAATCGCCACAACCGGCCGCTGATAAACATGGACATATCCGCGTCCCAGCGTTGCCAGCATCCCTATCTCCGCCGGCCGCAGGAGCGTGCCCTTTTCGAGGACCGTTTCTCCCTCTTTTACATCCTCTCCCCGGATCCTTATGTACTCGCCCCTGTTCGTCGGAGCCTTCATGCAGGACACGACGCTTCCATCCTGCGCGGTGTCTTCCACCTTGATTACGACGTCCGCACCGTGAGGGATCACTGCGCCGGTCATGATGCTCACGGCCTCACCGGGACCCGCCGAACCGTTAAAGGGAGAGCCTGCTCGGGATTCACCGACGATGTTGAGACGTACGGGCCGGACCGGGCCGGCCGCGGCAACGTCCTCGTATCGGCAGGCATACCCGTCCATACTTGAATTGTCCCTGTGCGGAACATCCCGGACGGCCCTCACATTCTGGGCCAGTACTCTGCCCAACGCGTCGAGGAGATGTATTTTCTCGTCGCCGAGCGGCGTGATCTCTTCAAGAATTTGTTGCTGTGCTTCACCAATTTCGATCATGATTCAATCTCCTGAAACCGGTCCTTGTCGACCGCGTATTCGTCACCATGACCTCGGATGAATCCGATCCGGGCGGTCATTGTCTTTGCTTGTGGTTGGCTGGTGAGTATTCAACCTATGAATACTTTATCGAATATCCCGATCCTTGTCGAGTGAAAAATCGACTTTCTGCTCGTTCCCGGGCTCCGCCCGGTCTGTAACCCGGAAGTCCGCCGGCCTGAGACTCTTGTGGTCCGCAGCGACCTACGGTCACGTGGGTTCGCCGGAGGGCCGGTTCTTCAGACAGGGGCCGGTTCCGTCAATACGTCACCGCGTTTCCCGCGGCCGGCACGACGACCTCACAGCCATCCTTTTCTCTTGAAGAACGAGTATGGGAGGAGCGCCGAGACAATCATGAGAGAAATCGCCACCGGGTATCCCAGATCCCAGGACAACTCCGGCATGAATCGGAAGTTCATGCCGTATATGCTCGCGATGAGCGTCGGAGGCAAGAAGACCACCGCAGCGACGGAAAATATCTTGATGATGTTGTTCTGTTCGATATTGATCATTCCCAGAACCCCGTCAAGCATGAAGCTGACTCTGTTGGCAAGAAAAGCCGCGTGCTCGGTCAGGGACCGTACGTCCCGTATCAGGGTTTGCAGTCTCGATCTGGTTTCCGCCCGCCACCATTTTTCGCTGCATTGGGACAGAAAAATCAGCAGGCGGTTCATATTGAGAATACTGAGACGAGTCTCCGATACTTGCTCTCCAAAACGCCCCAACTCTTTCATAACGTCTTGAAGAAGCAGATCCGGACCGGAGTCCCCCTCCGCCTTGCCTGTGGGACGGGAAAAGAATATCTGATGGGACAATTTGTCCACGTCGAGGGCGATCTTCTCCAAAATATCAGCCAAGTCATCCACGATCAGTTCCAGCATTTTCTCCATGATTGAATCGCTGGATTCCAATTCACTACTATCGCGTAGAAGGCGGCCTGAAAAGAGCCGAAAGGGCCTTGAATCCTCATATCGAGTCGACACGAGTGTTGCCGGAGTGAGTGCGAATCTGACATCCGAATCGGATATTTGACCTGTTTCGAGCCTCGTAAGTATGGAGGCGGTAACGTAAACGTTGTCTCTTCTTTGGTAATAACGGCTACTATCTTCAATTTCGACGATCTCCTGTTCGCTGGGAACGTCGATTCTCAGGAACGATTCAACAGCGCGCTCCTCCTCGGAGTCCGGGTCAAGGAGATCCAGCCATACGGCATCCCTGGGGAGACGGGAAAGCTCCAGGGAATTAATGTTCCGGATGCCGGTCTCCGTGTTGATGAATGCTTGAATCACGGTTTTCTCCTTTCCGACGGCCCATTTGGCCGGCAGCTCTCTTCTGTTTTTATATCCCCAAAAGAGTTCCTTTGGAAGGACAAGTGAGGCATAATAACTAGCGCCCCCGAGAAAAGATGAAGCGGAGAAGCCACATGCCTGTCCGAAAACAGCTTGAAGTGATGCTGGCGGATGCTCCCGGCGAATTGGCCAAACTCACGGCCATCCTCAAAGATGAGCATGTGAACATCGAGGCCATGAGCATTCAGGACGCCAATGAATATCTCTTGGCACTCTACGAAGTGAGAAACCACACGGGACGAAGGGTGGCTCCCCGGGATTACTATGAAGCCATCCTGAAGGAATCGGCCAGGTACTCGATGATCAGACTGATCACCGATAATCCCGTGAAGGCCGTCGAGATTCTTGGGAGCGCCGGCTACAAGGTCAAGGTGCAGCAAGTCATCGGTTTGGTTCTGGAGAATAAGCCGGGCTTGCTCCACAAGGTATCCCGCAAGTTCGGCGACGCGGGAATCAACATCGGTTACACGTACGGTTCGGGCTTTTCAGACGGCAAGGAGGCCCTTTTCATATTCAAGGTATCCGATCTGGACCGTGCCTTGGCGATATTCCCGGACGGGAATCCGTGACGGGGCGGATTCGCCGGTACTCAAACCAAGAGCGTAAACGATTTCAATATCGAGGACCAACCGCGCTCCGGGGCGATGAGGACTGCGCGGCAGGTTCAGTCCAATATTGGGTGAAAGGCAACGATGAAACTCAAACTCAAGCAAGTGGGTCCCCGCAAAATGGAGGTTATTTCGGACGGCTGGTCATTCGTGGTGGACCTCAAGGAGCAGTACGGAGGAGAGAACTCCGGCCCGAACCCTTCGGAACTGACCGCTGCAGCGGTGGCTTCGTGCCAGGCTCTTACCGGCGTGGTGTGGGCCTCGCGACGCCACGGCATTGAACTCAGGGGTCTCGAAGCCGAAGTGGAGTGGGAATACGGCGAGAAGCCCGACAGGATCTCACGCATCGACGTGGTTATCCGCAATGCCGCATCTCAGCTTGGAGACAAGACCCGAGCCTTTATCGGTATGGCCAAAGGGTGTACGGTATCCAAGACACTGAAGATGCAGCCGGAAACGAGCCTTACGGTCGAGTGACCTGCGATGCAACGGCCCATAGGGTCGCCGCGCATTACATACGGAGTGTGCTTCCGGCCCGCCGGCCGATCTCTCGGCCGTCTGGACGGGCATGGACCCGGCACGGACAGTCAAAAAGCCAGATGCAGAGTACAACGACCGGAACCCAAGGGCCGAAACCGCGCTCGGTGCGGGATGAGCGGTTCGTCCGACACATATTCGCCTCAATGCGCCACGTGGCGCCCGGTTGGTCGGGCCCGGACCGGGGCAGTCATATACACGGGACACCGGGCGATTTCACCGCGTATTTCTATACAAGCCGCCGCTTTGTGCCGGTCCGGATACGGCCCGACGCTCTGCGGGACGAATCGGGCGACGAGTTGGATCTCTGTGAAGTCCGGATCATCGACAATGACCACAACACGTATCAGGAAGTCATGGACATCACCATGCTCGCTCTCGGCCTGGACCCCGAGCAGGCGTTTGCGGTCGCTTGGGAGGTCGATCACCGTGGATTCTGCGTGGTCGCTCATGCTCCCGGCGAGGAAGCCGAGGCGCTGGCAAGCGTGATACGCACCATCGGCATAGAGGTTCAGGTGAATCCGGTTTCTGCGCGGAGCCGTTAGGTTTGGGAACTCAGGCGGGAGTTTAATGTCCGATAAGATATATTATGTTAACTTGCTCCTGCCGACCGGCTTGCGCCGCTTCGGCCCATTCGCCGCCCCCCACGGGAATGCCCCCATGTCCGCCTCATGCTCGTGTCCCACACATGCCAATGGCTAGACGCCCCATCATCCCGGACGAATCGCCGTTCTTGAGCGTAGCGGTCATTACCAAGAACGAACAGGATCGGATCGGAAAACTTCTGGAAAGCGCAGCTTGTGCCGACGAGATGGTTGTGGTCGATTCGGGAAGCTCGGATTCGACGGTGGACATCTGCCGGTCCCGGGGGGCACGAGTCATTCAACACGACTGGATGGGATACGTTGCACAGAAGCAGCTGGGCCTGGATACCGCCCGAGGGCAATGGATACTCAACCTGGATGCAGACGAGGCGCTTTCCGAGGAGTCGGCCGGGGAGATTCTCCGAGCAATACGCACCGCGGATCCCGATGTGGCCGGATTTTCCATGCCCAGGCTCAGCCGCTATCTCAACCGCTGGATACGGCATGGAGGCTGGTATCCGGATAGGAAGGTCCGGTTGGTGCGAAAAGGACGAGGCCGGTGGGTCGGCGGCGGACTACACGAGAAACTCGAAGTGGACGGTCGCATCGGAAAACTCGAGCATCCCTTGCTTCACTACGTCTATCGGGACATCTCGGACCAGGTGCGGACAATCAATCAGTTCTCGACCGTGTCCGCCGACCAACGGGCAACTCCGGCTTCGCGGCCGTACGTCGTGTGGGGACTGTTTCATGCGGCGGGAAAATTCCTCGAGTGCGCGGTCTGGAAACTCGGATTCCTTGACGGGATTCCCGGTCTGGTGATTGCCGTAAATAGCTCATTTTATGTGTTTTTGAAGCATGCCAAGGCCTGGGAGAAGAGCCTCCCGCAAGACGAGTGACCGTCGGGCCTGCGCGATATGCCAATGACAAACCGGCAAGATGCCGGTTCCACTTGAGGCTGTACGTCGGAATCCTTAGTGTTCTATGGCACAAATACGGTCACGGATTCCGTAAACGCGCGGTAGCGTCCCGGCGTCCCTGCCGGGCGAGAGATAGTACGGTGTCCCTACTAAAGAATACCCCGCGGAACGCGGGGAGGCCGGCGCTACCAAAGCAGGGATAATTGCCACAAAGGTGACACCGTACTTCTGCCACGGGGTACTTAGTGCGGCATTTCATAAGTACGGTAAACAGCACCGGCCTGGGCGCAGGTCGAACCGAATGGTGAGCGCTTCATGAAAATCGCCATGGCAATGGAGCATTTCAGCCGTCATGCCGGCGGAGCCGAGTCCTATGCCGTGGAACTGGCAAGAACACTGGTCTCTGAACAGTGGGAAGTGCATTTGTACGGCCATTCGTGGGATGGATACCCCGAGGGAGCGGTCTTTCACGAGATTCCCGGCATGCCCGGATGGGTTCCCCCGTCGGTCCGGATCCTGGCCTTTGCGCTCCGGCACAGGGCCATGGTCGCACGGGAGAACTTCGACATCGTCCTGGGATTCGGCAACACGCTGGCAATGAACGTCTATCAAAGCCATGGAGGCGTCCATTACTTCAGTAACATGAGGAAGATCAAGGCGGTCCGGAACCCTCTCTTGCGAGTCCTCAAGGTACTGGCCATGTTCGCTTCCCCGAAGTATCACGTGCGCGCCCTGATTGAATCCGCGCCTTTCAGATCCCCTCAACCGCCCGTACTGATAGCGATCTCGGACATGGTCAGGAACGACATGGCCGACTACTTCTGCGTGGAGAAAAGCTCAATAAAGCTTGTGTACAATGGAATCGACAACGCTCGGTTCGGCGGGCCCAAGGACCGGGAGGCTCACCGTTTGAGAGAGGATATGGGCTTCGGTGACCAGGTACTGTTCCTCTTCATGGCATATGATTTCCGAAAGAAAGGGGTAAGGAATCTGATCGAGGCCGCGGCATCGCTCAGGGATCAGGTCGGCGACAAGCGCTTCGGAGTAGTGGTGGTCGGCCGGGCGCCCTCCCCTGCTCTTCTCCGTATGGTAAGGCGGCTTCAACTGACCGGCATTATACACTTTGCCGGACCCACCAGACAACCGGAGCTCTATTATCAAGCGTGCGACGTCTTTGTTCTACCCACCTTTTACGATGCCTGTTCACTCGTGGTATTCGAGGCCATGGCTGCCGGCCTGCCTGCAATCACCACTGTTCATAACGGCGCATCGGGGATCGTGCGCGGGGGCGTAGACGGCATGATTCTTAAGAATCCCAACGATATCGGTGAAATGGCCCACGCGATGTCGCTTTTCCTCGACCGAGGGGTTCTTAGCGCGGCTTCCCAGGCGGCCCGGTTCACCGCGTCTCGGTATACCCTGAAGCGCAACCATAGGCAGATGCTGGATGTGCTGAACGAGGCGGTGCGTGCACGCGTCCGCGGGAACCTTTGTTGAGCCGGAACACGTGCTTCCCTCGAGATCAGGAAGCACGCTTGGCATTGTGCTCTTTCAAGATTTCGACGATCGGCATATACCCCATCGAAGCTGCCCACATGAGGGCCGTCCAGCCGTTTCTATCCTTGGCGGAAGCCTCGGCGCCATGGGCCAGGAGGGTTTTCACCACTTCCGTCCGGTATTCGGAAGCCGCGATGATCAACGCTGTTGCTCCGTACTGGTCTTTAGTTTCGAGGTCCGCACCTATCTCCAAAAGCATGCCGATCACCGTCAAGTTTCCGCGCCGGCACGCACGCATGAGCGGCGTCCATCCATACTGATCCTCGACGTTTACCAGGGCTCCGGCGGCGATGAGCAACCGGGCCGTTTCTTCATGCCCTCTTCGACAGGCCTTCATCAAGGGGGTGGCTCCGTATGGATCCCTTGCTTCCGTTTCAGCCCCGTTTGCCAGGAGCAGTTTCACCACTTCCGGGTGATCCATGGCCGCAGCCCACAGCAGAGGCGTCCAATTGGATGTGGTCTTGCTGTTGGGGTCGGCACCCTTATTGAGGAGTTCTCGGACGATCTCGACTTTGCCTTCGGATGACGCCAGGATGAGAGGCGTGTAACCGTACTCGTCTCTGACATTCGGATCGATCCCTTTGGCCAGAAGCGCCCTCACCTTCCCCAGGTCTCCTATTTCGGAGGCCACTAACAGTCTTTCTTTCATGATGCCTCCTCGTTTCCGGCAAGCCGGGTTTTTCCCGGGTATTGAGTGTTGTCAGTGATCATGATGCCGCCCTTCGTATTCCGAGAGCAGGGCTATGACGTCGGAATGGCGCATGGATTCGGCCCACATCAACGCAGTCCATCCGTTGCGGTCTCTGGCGTGGACATCCGCTCCCCCCTCCAGGAGTACCCTCGCAGCACCGAGATGCCCTTCGGCCGCGGCCATTATCAGGGCGGTCGCCCCGTACTGATCCGGCTCCTCGACTTCCGCACCATGGTCGATGAGAATCTTGATCACATCCTCATAGCCTCGGCGGGCGGCCCGCATGAGCGCGGTCCATCCAAATTCGTCTTCAGCATTGAGATCGGCGCCTTCCTCCACAAGGACGGTCACCACGTCGACAAAGCCTCTGCGGCAGGCTTTCATCAAGGCAGTCGCGCCGTATTGGTCCGCCGCTTCCGGGTCCGCGCCGGTCCTCATGAGCATTCTCACCGAATC
>JAZDHD010000406.1:0-10435 GCA_043806215.1 Pseudomonadota bacterium
CCGTGATCAAACTGAATTCAATCCGGCCAGAAAATGTAATGATTTTGGCGAAATGTTCTTTTTTTGATCACTTTTCGGGGTCAGTTTGGTCGGCGGGTGACCATTTTTCTGGGCCTCTCCATCCCGATTCGTCCCGATTCCTTCAACGCTCTCAGAACTGACCCACGATGACGAGCGCTCTCAACCTGGATTTTGGGAGTGACGAAACGGACCGATTTTCAGTGTCCACCCATTTCAATTTCGCATCCTATTGTGGCATTTGCGTGCTATGCCAGTCTGCTATGGTGCCACGATGGCGGTAATCGAGGCGTTGAAGCAATAAAAAATGCGGTGCTTCGGCCGAACATGGTCCGTTCTGGACGCACCACCCCCGTTGATCTTAGGGCCCTTGTTGAAGGGAGGCAGATTTAACGAAGAGTCAGAGCGGACAGACGGCTTTCCATCCGATTCCACTCTTGTATGTGCGCATACCCGGCACTCAATGCCAGAACCCACTTCCCATCGCTATAAAGCAGCCTGGCAGCCAGGTATATCATCCAACCCCGCAATGTGTTCGGTCTTTCACGCCACCTATGAGGGTCAGGTGCCATCCGCTGGAACCAAATCATCACGTTGTAAGCCAATACCGCAGCTTGGAGAAGAGCATGATTCGCCCAGAATTCATGAACCAGCATCGAGCCGAAGGCCATCTGGTTCTTCCCGGCTCCGATCAGATTCTCCGCAACCGTACTCTTCTTGTAGAACTCTTCAGTTTTCAAAGGAGTCAGCAGGTCCATCACCCACAGACCATGGCTGTATACGGGTATGGCAAACAGCACGCAGTCCTTCCGAGGGTCAACATACCCACTAGGCGACGAACAGCTACGATACGGAGCGGTTTATCCAAACCCTCAATCCAACACTCTCGAACTCGGCGGTCCACAGACCTTAATCTCCTCACTCATTCTGCCAGTCCTGTGCCGCAGTGGGCCTCTTGCATCTGCGATTGTTGACTTTGATCAGTTACCTTATTTCGGCAAGATCAAGATGACCTATTTCTACGGCTTCCGTATTCCGAAGGCGTTTGAATCTTAAGAGAATTGGTACCTGATCAACCGATACGGTGCCAAGTCCCTCATATACTGGTCACTGGTCATGATGGCCATCGGGATCGTCTGTCTTTTCATTCCAATGCAGTCGCTGCTCATCCTCGCAGTGGTCACCGTCGCGGTCTTGATGATACCTCATGTCCAGACTCTACGTTACGCAAAGCGATTGTGATTAGTGAGACCGGCGAATTTCGACAATACCTTGCGTTATTCTACTCTCCCGACGCGTCGGGAGAGTAAATCGGACAGAGCCGTCGGACGCCTCCCAACGCGCCCAGCCGCTCATCTAATTGCTATTATTGGTGTTCTATTGAATCTCCCCACGACACACGGCAGGACAGTAGTGAAGGGGTGCAGCGCGTTCTTGTTGCTGATCGATATTACGCAGCCCTAGGCAGGTTTGCCTTTTCGGGTTTAGCGGCCCGGATATTATCATATCTCACGTACAGCCTCTTTCGTTCCCGGTCGGTTCTGAAGGCCCAGAATTGATCCCAAAGTTTGTCAAGAAATACTCCTCGGAGTTTCAGAATGGCCTCAGCGCCTTCGGTCGACCAGAACATACCGGCCCCTTCCATTCTGATATTGATCAGGCAATTACAGGCGCTCTCGATTATCCCAGAAGCTATGGGAAGGCCTTTGGCGAGGTACTGATCATACGCCAGCCGGTCACGGTAGTTTCGCAAATAGCCCAAAGCCTTGCTCCTGAGCTCGTCCGCCTTCTTACTGGTAAGTGTCCCATCCTCCATGGTGGTCTCGAAGTCTTCAATTACGTCGTCAACCTTGCCTTCCAATAGAAGCAGTGTCCGCTCTCGACCGTACTCCTCTGCTGGTGGGGCGTTACCGTAGAGGAGCTTCCCGGCGATCCGCAGCTTCTCCACCACATGGGTGACGTCTATGGCCTCGGGCCAATCCGGCAGAAACTCTGCGGACTTGCTCCATAGAGCCTTTTCTCCGTCCATGATCACCAGTTTCTCTTGAGTACCCCCGTGAATTCGAGCCCTTGCCGACCGAGAAGAACTCCGAAAAACTTCGGACTTCGGGTGTTTCAGCGAGACAAATGTCCTCCTGTGAAGCGGCTTGGGACGACGGGGATCCCTTTCTTTGGCCGTCTCGGAGCTGCCGGGACCGAAGAAGCTGTCTACAATCACTTCTTTCGGTCGGTAGTGAGGGTCGATACTATACGTCTGGGCAACGCAGGCCATCTTCTTTTCCCCGGGTTTGTCCTGGGTCTTTACTGCGTCGGGATTTCGTTCTTCGGGCCGCATCCGAACACCTTTGCAGTCTACAGTGTGCACCAGTATGGAACCCTCGGATTCTTTCGGCGGCGGAGGCAAGGAGTCCATGAATTCTTCGACGCACACAGTGCAGTCACGAGTGATCCGCTCAATCGGACGATGGGCAATCTCCAGGTAAAGCTGCCTGTTGACCCAAGCAGCCGCCCGTTCATAAGAAGTCTCCACCGCTTTCGACGCCATCCAGTCCTGAAGCACGTACGAATACTTCCGTTCCGGCAGATTCAGGCGGGCGTCCAACGGAAAGAGTCCCGCACCACCCTTCTTTCTATAATAAGCTCGGACTATCGTAATCTCCCCGAAGATCGACAAATACCTGCAACCCGAATCCCGAAAATATCGGTATACTGTACCGTCTTCGCCGATCAACGTGTCCCCGATCCTACCCGTGCCTGTGGCGAGCACGAACAGTTCAAGAAGAATCCGTCCCAAACCAAGCAGCCTCCGGTAGATTCCTTCTTCCACCTTGTGAATCTCCAAGCCAACTGCTGATTTCAAGACGTAGTCGAGAATGGAATTGAATTCCCGTCGCGCTTCCTCTATCTTGTCTTGCATCCGAGACCTCCCCGCTTGACTTTGTTTTCTCTACACCGTTCAAGCACAGGAGGTCCCGGAGAACAAGCAATATTTACAAAACCCTATCTAAAACAGAAAAGCGCGGCACCCGTAGTGAAGCCCAGTCCTCTGTTCAGTCATTATGTTCCCTCAAGGGGGTTGCCGCAATGTTGCGGCGTATGGCCTCCCGGCGGAAATTTCTCGTCGGGTACCGAAAAAAAGTGATGCAATGATATCAGTTGGGTAGCGATAACCACCTAATATCACGGGGCCAGCAGAGATGGATGTGTGTACTAGTTATAGGGTAGAGACGGAAAACGCGAAACCAAGATATTTGTGCGGGGGCATCCAACCTTTTGATTTCCCAATAGATTAGTTCGAGAGCCTGATTTCTCATCATAATTACCAGATCGTCCCCCCGCACTTGATCATCCACGGCACATTCACCAATTATTGCAGATCCCGTAACACGGGAAAGGGGGCCGTTGTGCTGCTACGTACACGACCCGAGGAGTAAACATGTTGAAAAAACCCAAGACCATTGCAGAATGGAGAAAGGAGAGACTGAGAAAAGCCAAGCAAGAAAAAGGGTTCATACTCATACCCATGGAATTATGGAACGGAGAAGCCTTTCATGCCCTTACCAAAGCCGAGAAATTGATTCTTCTGGAATGCCTGTCTCAATTACGGTACGCACCGCGTAGCAAGAAGAAACAGAGCGGAATACCCAAGGATCAAATATTCCAGTGTGGCCTCGGCCCGCTCTTGAACAAAGGAGAATTCGGACTGCCCACCAAGTACCTGCAGGAGCGGGGCATAAAGGGAGAGGACACCATAGCCCGAGCCAAGAAGAGACTGGTAGCACTCGGATTCATTGACGTCGTAACCCAAGGTTCCTTTGCTAAGGCGGGCAGGTTCCGCTACTCGGACAGGTGGCGTACCTACAACTCTGGACCACTCATGTCGGAACACGGAGAGCCGCTCTATGATGGACCTCTACCAGGATATTGTCACTATCCTAATATTATCAAGCACAATGTAGCAATTTCAAGCTCTGAATCTCTTTCTCAGGATTCTCAAGAGCCGGATGATCTTGGTTATGTACAACTGGATCTATTCAAAGATTATGCTGGATGCTCTGCTAATGAATAGTAGGGTTACCCCGCGCACTATAATAACAACATGCATATGGTACATATATGAGATGTGTGATAATCGAATAGGAAGCCCCTGTTACTGATGTGTGATAATCAAAGGAATTTGAAGAGAGGTTTTGCGATTATCAAAGGAATGCGATATCTCCCGTTGGGATTATCACAGTGGATAACGTTTTAGGATAACATGAGTGCAAGTAGATAGACTTAGGGCCATATACTAGAGACAGTAGCAATACACACACGTCGACGAGAAGGCACCTGAGATCAATTCTGAGCGACTTTACATATCGAGGTATACATTCCCCTGCCCGAATAGAGAAGTCCCGTCTATGGGGTTCTGGTTGCGCGTAGAGCGAAGTGGGCGAGTTTCAGGGTTTTGATTTCAATGGACTTTCTCTGCGAATGGGATAACATTACACCAGATCACAGCAGAGTCCATCGGCGCTTGTCTCCTGATTCCACTTCAGCGGAAGGATGAATCGTGTCTCAGAAGCCCCATGTTGCAGTCAAGGATATTGTGAATGACATACGCTCAGGCGTGCCTGACCACGAGCTGATGAGGAAGTACAACCTCTCCGTAAAGGGCGTTCAGAGAGCTTTCGAGAAGCTGGTCTTGATAGGAGCGGTGACTCGGGCTGAGATCGACGCTAGAGGTCAGGCTGCAGCAGACACCATTTTCTTCCAGAGCATGAGGGAACTCCCGAGACACTACCTGGTGGTACAGATCCCTATCCATGTCATAGGAGACAATTCCAAGACTGTGGGAAAGGTTAGAGATATCACGGAACAAGGTCTGGGAATTAGCGGGGTCGAGGCTACGGTGGGCGAGGAGAAGACCTTCGGCTTCTATCCTGACGAGTTCATTTCGGTCCAGCCTTTTACGTTCAAAGCTGAGTGCCGTTGGGCTGAACAGAAGGGACCTAAGGACTTCGTGGCAGGATTCCAGATTACCAACATTACAAAGGACGGCCTTGAAAAGCTCCGTCAGTTGATTCAGGACCTCACCTTTGGGGACGGTTGACCTTGCCGTCGGGAATATGCTCCACGGACAGGTGAATGGAGGCTAAGACGCCCACCCAACCACTGGAAGATTCCGAATTCAGAGAACTTCTCTCAGAGGAATACTCTCCCGACGCGTCGGGAGAGTAAATCGGACGGAGCCGTCGGACGGGTCAAAACTATCCCGAATTATTCATGTCATTGGTATTATTGGCTTTCCAAGCAAACTCACCCAACATTCCCCGTAGATTTTTCTCGAAAATAAAAAAATGGGCGGGGTATTTTTTAGGGGCATGCTTTTCAAGCCAGTGAAATAACGTGACATTAAATTCTTTTCGTTAGAGATGGATCTGTGTACTAGATTATAAGTAGAGACAAAAAATGTGAGAGCGCTTCGGCTTCCGATGACGGGAAGTCGGGGCGAGTAGTTGAACCGCAGCAGATAGATTCTTTTCCATAGTTCCCAGATTTTATTCATAGTCTTCAGATCCTTTCCTGATCGGCCGGCCCTGTGGCCTCACGGTTACCATAGCGGGCCGGCCACTACCGATCCTTTCTGAACATATTCAACAACAATTTCAAGGGGCGGAAGACCACATGTGCCGGTCACCCCCGCCCGCTACATCCCAATACAGGGAAACGGGGTCGAGCGCGTTCATGCTCGGCCCCGAAGGAGTAATGAACTATGGCAAACATGAAGACTGAAGACATCAAGACCCACCCGACCTTCCAGGGGATATTCACAATAAATGCGGAGTTGCTGGGTAGGATCGAGCACGACATGAGGGAAGGCTGTTACGACTTTTCTCAACCCATTATCTTGGCAACCTGGAACGGCCAGGAGGAACCTGTGTGCATAGACGGCCACACTCGGTTGAAGGCGGCCACTAATGCAGGAATTGAGGAGGTCGCCGTCTACTCGTACGAGTTTGAAACGGAAGAGGACGCTTTTGAATATGCGATCCGTCTACAGAGCAATCGTCGGAATCTGACCGATGGGGACTTGCTCCATTGCATCGAACGAATCCATGAGTCCAGGCCCAGAGGGGGAGATCGAAAGAGCGAAGCAGCCGAATCAACGCCGCAGAGTTGCGGCAAGAAGGGCGGTCGTTCCGCAGGAGCCAAAGACACCGCTGGTCTTCTCAACATATGCGCTCGGAAGGTGGAACAGGCACTCACGGTCATCAAGAAAGCCAGTCCCGAGGTCAAGGAAGCCGTCCTGAATAACGAGATTTCGATCAACCGCGCCTATCAGGAGACACGGAAACGGCTAAAGCAGGTCGAGGAAGAATTCTCGACGGAGAAGCCTGAAGCCCGGTCTACGGAGGAGAAAATGGAACTCGTACTGGAAGATGAAGGCAGGGAATCCTCGCGTGTGGCACCCGTGCTCCTTTCCTTAGATCTATTCGGAGAGCTGCACCAGTTGGGCGGCTTGGTTGAGGATCACTTAGCCAGTGCCGTCAAACGCTACCTGGACTCTGTGCGAGACCAGGATCAGGATGAAGCCGACGAGGATGATGACGGAGAATACTTTGATCCAGACGCTTACGACAATGAAGAGCACGATGCCGAAGAGCAACCGCTGGACGAAGAGGAGCATGATGAATCCGAGGAGGATGACGACGAGGAATATTTTGATCCCGACACATACGAAGAAGACTGAGGTCTCACGATCCTTGATCTGACCTCGTTAAAGGCCCTTTCCGCCGTTTCCTCCAGCGGTGAGGGGGGCACAAGACGGGCATCGCCCGCATACGAGCCGGACTCTGTCCGGCCGAACATAAGATGGAGGAAGAGAAATGATGAACTCTACCCAACAGGCCGTGGATTTCCTCGGTCATCAAATCAATTGCGTCCAAGACGCTGACGGAACCCCCTATGTGCCACTCAAGTGGCTATGTGAACTCTTGGGGATTGACAACAATCAGGAAAGAATGGCGATCAAGAGCTGTGTAGCATTCAACTGGAAGATGGTGTCCGTGAAAGGAGCGGACGGGAGGCACCACAAAATGTTCTGTCTGCCTCTGGAGCAGATATACTTCTGGATCTATACCGTTGATTCCGACACGGTGAAACCAGAAATCAAGGAGAGGCTCGTGGCGTATCACGAGGAATCTCCTACTGCCTTGCGGCACATTAGACAATATGGGCTGGACTTTGATCTACGATCTCCCGCCGAGGAAATAGAGGCCCGTGTCAGGGATTACTTCGAGAAATTTTTTCAAGAGCGGGTCCCACGTGGTCTTACCGATATGGACAGAGAATTTGGGATGTATCAGTCAGAACTGAACTTGTTTCGGAAATTTGAGAACGAAGCACCAACATACAGGGAAAAGGCTCTCGAATGCATTGAGCTTGCCACAGAGCGATGGCACAGGTGGCTGCTCACACCACCAGACTTACGATAGCCAAGCCATATCTCTTCATTGATCGCTTCAAGTCCGCGGAGCAGCACGTTCCGCAATCAGGCCCCAGTCCTACTGCCTCCAACAGGACGGACGGGGCACAAGGCGGGTGTGTGCCCGCAACCGAGTGAGGCGCGGGCCGAGCACGGGAATTGATACGGAGGAAACGATGAATAATGAACAGCGAAAGCAGAAAGGAGTTGTTGAATACCGCTCAGGTCGCTGAGTGGCTTAATGTGAAAGAATCGACGATCAGGAAATGGACACATTACGGATTCATCCCGCACGTCAAACTCGGTAGGTGCGTGCGGTTTCAAGAAAGCGAGATTGAACAATGGTTACGCGAGAGAGCCGAGAAGGGGCGGTCGTCCATGACCCCCGACATCAACTGGCAATAAATCATCATGGACACCGCGGGCCGAACTCGATAATCTGTTACCCAAGAAGGGAGGTGATATGAGGTTTTGTCCAACGGTGTCCTTTCGGAAGCGATTCCGAGAGGAGAAGCAATGGCAGTTTTCAAGAAGAACGGTGCCTGGTGGATCGATTTCTACCACCAAGGCAAGAGAGTACGGCGGAAGGTAGGGCCTTCCAAGAAAGTGGCTGAAATGGCTTTGGCAGATATCGAGGTAAAGAAGGCGAAGCAGGAGTTCCTGGGCGTGTGCGATCCCAAACGCATCCTGTTCAAGGACTTTGCCGGCGAGTATCTGGAATATTCCAAGGCCAACAAAGCCAAATCGAGTTATGAGCGGGACGACTCCATTATCAAGTTGCACGTCAAACCTGCGTGGGGGGACGTCGATTTGTCGAAGATCTCGGCCCGCACGATAGAGGCGTACAAGGTGCGTCGTTTGGAGAGCGTTACCGCTGCGACCTTCAATCGAGAGTTCAACACGATCAAGAACATGTTTCGGAAGGCCGTGGAGTGGGGACACCTTCGAGAGAATCCCACTCAGACCGTGAAGTGGATCAAGGTCGGCCAGCAGGGGTTCCGCTTCCTATCCCGTGAAGAGATGGGCCTCTTGTTGCGAGCATGTTCGGAAATGGGCAATCGCCAGTTTTTCGGGATTGTCCTGGTGGCATTGAACACGGGAATGCGGAAGGGTGAGATTCTCAGGTTAAAGTGGAAGGAAGTGGATCTGAGGCGACGGCAGATACGTGTGGTCAGCAGTGAGGAGGGGAATACGAAGAACTACAAAACGAGGACCATTCCCCTCAACAGAGCACTGGAGGACTTCCTCAGGAAACATCCTCGTCGGCTTGATTCGCAATATGTGTTTCAGGGGCCGAGTGGTGAGCCGTACACCAAGACCAACTACCACTTTACGAGAGCGATAAAGCGAGCAGGTATTCCTCATGCGAGATTCCATGACCTGCGGCACACGTTTGCCAGTCACCTCGTGATGAAGGGGATAGACCTACGGACGGTGCAGGAACTGCTTGGACATGGCGATATGAGGATGACGCTCAAGTACGCACATCTCGCCCCCGACCATGTGAGAAAGGCCGTGGAGGTTCTCGATGCCCCCGACGTAGATTTCGAGGGAGGAATTCTTGACAGTCACTATTTGGACACCAAGGCCCCAGAACAAGGAAATCAGGATGCCCTATGCCAAGGTTAACATCCTGATTCCCTTATCGAATACGGTGGCAGTCCCAAGGGGTTTCGAACCCCTGTCTCCGCCGTGAGAGGGCGGTGTCCTAGGCCTCTAGACGATGGGACCACGACATACCCTTATAGCGGGCCGGCATTCTCTTGTCAAGAAATCTCGCGGATCTGTCGGAAAAGGCCCCAAGAAGCCTGAAACACAGGACCGGAAACACGCAGCGTACCGATAAGCTCACAGGAGGGTCCCATAGGCCGGCCCGCCTGCTCCGTCTTCCTTCCGCGCTGTCCCGGTTATTCGGCCGGGAACGCGGCGCTCCCTTGCAAAATGCCCCAGGCTCTTGGCATACTCCAAGCACCGCCGGGTGCGGCGACCAAGGAGGCAACCGGGTACGTGCAGATACAAGCATTTCGTTATTAGCGCCTCACGGTATCACGAGGGAATTGAATGCAAAGGAGTTTGATGTCATGCCGATACAATGGACCGAAGACCTGAGGGTGGGCGTGAACAAGATCGACGATCAGCACCGCGAGCTGTTCAAAAGGGTGAACGACCTCGCTCAAGCCATGTGGGACGGGAAAGGGAAAGAGGAGTCCGTGACGATCATGGATTTTCTGGCAGACTATGTGGTGAGCCACTTTTCAACCGAAGAGGGCATCATGGCCGCGCAAGGGTATCCGGAATACGCGGCCCATAAGAAAATCCACGACAAGTTCGTGGAGGATTTCGGCAAGCTTAGGCAACAGTTCGACTCGGGCGATGTCACCTCATCCATGGTCATTACAATCCTGGACGAAACCTGTGAATGGCTGAAAGGCCACATAAAGGGAACGGACAAGAAACTCGGCACGTTCTTGAACCGCTGAGGCCTCTTATCATTCATCAGACCGACGTCCCACCGACGTATGCCGGGGGTTTTGCCGTGGATCTTCTCGGACTATAATCGAGGGACCGATTATAGTGCGACCCGTTGAAAATTACGGGCATCCTCAACGGTTGATTGAATCACCATCCTCACCCCCAACCCCCTCTCCAAGTTTGGAGAGGGGGCTCTTGATTTCCCCTTCCCTATGCTTGGGGAAGGGGTTAGGGGATGGGGAGGTATTATAGAGCCTGGGGACAATAATCATGGGACACCAAACTCATTTCACTGGTAACCGGGAGTCACCCATGAAATAAGTATTATGTCCACCGATTCTTGTCTCCCCGATTCCCAGGAGATCGACAAAATGACTCTGCCAATATATCTCGACTATAACGGAACCACGCCTCTCGACCCGGCAGTGATCGAGGCCATGAGGCCCTTCTTCGAGAGGGAGTTCGGCAATCCGT
>JAZDHD010000407.1:0-4913 GCA_043806215.1 Pseudomonadota bacterium
TCACTGCTGCCTCCCGTAGGAGTCTGGACCGTGTCTCAGTTCCAGTGTGGCTGATCATCCTCTCAGACCAGCTAACCATCGTCGCCTTGGTAGGCCATTACCCTACCAACCAGCTAATGGTACGCGGACTCATCCTTCAGCGAAAGCTTGCAAGCAGAGGCTCCCTTTGACTGATCGACCAGGGTCTCACAGTATTATTCGGTATTAGCTCACCTTTCGATGAGTTATTCCCAACTGAGGGGCAGATTATCCACGCGTTACTCACCCGTGCGCCACTGTACTCATCGGCCGAAGCCAACTTTCTCGTACGACTTGCATGTGTTAGGCACGCCGCCAGCGTTTGTTCTGAGCCAGGATCAAACTCTCCAGTTTGAACCTTATAATCTTATAAACGTGACCCGAACGTTCTGCTATTCAGTTTTCAAAGATCAATGGGCTTTTCCGACGCCTGAGCCCGCTTGTTAATCCAGCGTATACTATTTGTTAGACTTTTGTCAATCAAAAAAGTTCGCTGTTTTTTTTGCTCCCTCACCTCCGAGGGAAGCAACACTTATATCGTCAGTCCGAATTCTTGTCAAGAAAAAATGGAGTCAACCCTTCTTTTTCTTTCTTTCCGGATTCTTTGCGGAATTTATCATGAGAAATACCTCGTTCTTTTAGCCTGTTATGGATGAGCGCGCTCAGTGCGCGCCGCCTTTGCTACTTGACCTCACCGCCCCTTTTCCTGCCCCTGCCCGACCTTTTTTCTTGCAAGAGCCCCCCCTCATTAGGCCCGATGGAGGCAGAAGCCGCCCCGTACCCGGTGTGGAAAGATCTGGCTGCACCAAATCAGTCCCTCGGGAACTCATGCCGTCACAGGCCCGATCATGATGTTGCCGTAGGCGTCCACCGTTCCATGAGTGCCCGGCGGTAGAAACGTTGTCGAGGAGGACTCCCCGATCAGGGCGGGGCCTTCCAGCAGACTGCCCGGACTGAGATCTTCGCGGTCATGGATGCGCGCCGGCATCTCTCTCCCCCGATACGTCAGTATTCCGGTGGAGGCCGGCCGCGGCGGATTGCCTTCCCCCACCCGCTGCAAGGCTTGAGGCACCGGGCTTTCGGATGCCGCAACCAGCCTCAGTCTCAGCGTCACAATTTCCACCACCGACTTTGGACGGGCATACCCGTAGAGTTTTTCGTGAGCCTCGTGAAATGCCGCCGCGGGGTTGCCCGAGAAGGGCACGTTGAGTTCGTGGGACTGCCCTTGATACCTCATATCCAGTGACCGGACGGCCTGCATTCCGCGTCCGTCCGCCCCCTCCGCGCAGAGTTCTTCGGTTCCCGATAATCTCATCCCGCGGAACAGACCCTCCAACGTGCTTTCGGGGACATCCTCGGACCGCGCTAAGATGGTCCGGGACAGGTCTCGGATTACCTTTGCCGTTGCCATGCCGTAAGCCGAGAACACCCCTGCGTTTTTCGGCACCATCACCCGTGAAATCCCCAGGGATTGCGCCAGTTCCACCGCATGGAGCCCCCCGGCTCCGCCAAAACTCACGAGAGTAAAATCCCTTGGATCGTGCCCCCGCTGGATCGAGATCACGCGCACTGCGCGCTCCATCACGGCATTGACCACGGTAATGATTCCCTCTGCCATGGCTACGGCACTCAGCCCCAGCGAGGCGGCCAACGCTTCCATGGGCCCGTGAACCCTGTCAGGATACACGCGCATGCGGCCCCCCAGGAAGAATGATGGGTCCAATCTCCCCAGGTAGAGGTTAGCGTCGGTCACCGTCACGTCCCCGCCTTTGCCGTAGCATACCGGGCCCGGATCTGCGGCTGCGCTGATCGGCCCTACCTTCAGCCCTCCTCCGGCATCCCGGTACGCGATGGACCCCCCTCCCGCGCCCACCGTATGAATATCAATAGCAGGTACTCGGATCGGGTGCCCTGCAATGATCTTGTCCCCGGTGAGTGACGGCCCTCTGTCATACAACGACACGTCGGTGGAGGTTCCCCCCATGTCGAAGGTGATGAGCCGGTCCAAGCCGACCAGTGTTGCCTGGTAGGCCGCAGCGGTCACTCCTCCTGCCGGGCCGGAAAGAACCGTGTGAACGGGGATTCTCGATGCGAGGCGCGCCGGAATAGTGCCCCCGGCTGATTGCATGACACTGAGCCTGCCCGTGCCGAGATTCTTTTCCAGTCTGCCGATGTAGCCTTCCATTATGGGTCTGAGGCACGCGTTGACCGCCGTTACGGCAGTCCTCTCGTATTCCCGGAACTCCGGAAGCACTCTGCACGACAGTGAAACCACGAATCCCATCTCACGCGCAATCTCTCCCACCGTCTCCTCATGAATCGGATTCGCATAGGAATGGAGGAGGCACACAGCCAACGATCCCACCCCCAGATCCTTGATACCGGCCAGTATGCGCTCGGTTTCAATGGGATCCACCGGGGTCCTGACGGTTCCGTCGTGCAGAATCCTCTCATTGACCCCGAACCGCAGGTGCCGGGGCACGAGCGGCGGAGGTTTCACCGGGTGCGCGGCATACAGATCCGGCCGGTTTTGGCGGCCTATCTCCAACACGTCCTCAAAGCCGGCCGTGGTTATGAGAGCAGTGGGTGCGACCTTGTGTTCCAGAAGTGCGTTGACGGCGACGGTTGTTCCGTGAACGACCCGATATGCATCGTCCCCCAGACCGGCCAGGCCTTCCAGGACCGGTTTGGCCGGGTCCGAGGGATCCGAAGGCCTCTTGTCGACCCTTAGAGCTCCGGAAGCGTCAATGACGACAAAGTCGGTGAACGTGCCGCCGGTGTCCACTCCGACTACTCGGACTTGATCAGGTTCGTAATGCATGGCGGTACATGAATAGGGCGGCCCTTGGACCGCCCTTGAAATTCACGGACAATCTCCCTGCATCGGGCCGGAAGATCTTCCCCGTGTATGAGCTCGGAAACTCGGACGCTCTGCGTCCGTAGCTATTAGGCGGACTTGCGGGCCTCTTCCGGCCAAAGAACCTGGACAGCGTGAACCGGGCACCCCTGTTCACACAACCCGCAGCCTACACATGCTTTGGGATCGCCAAGTCCCGCGATGGTTTCACCGTCCACTTCGTACATCACCATTGCCTGGAACGGACAGACTGCAACGCAGATCTCACAGCCCACACAGTCGTCTTTCCAGACATAAGGCTTGGGCCAGAGGTTGCGTTTAATCCGCTCGGGCTTATTTCCCTGCGGATCGCGGATTGCTCCGTACGGACACGCTCGACCGCATACTCCGCATTCGATACATTTGGTTACTTCAATGCTGTGCGGTTGCTTCTTCTCGCCGCTGGATGCTCTGGTGGGGCAAACCCTCGAGCATGTCTGGCAACCCTTACACTCGTCCTGCATGATTCTGTACGGCATTGCATCGCTCCTTCGCCTTTAGAGTTATGAGATCCTATCTCGAATTGGTGAAATATCGGCTGGATAGAGGCACTTAGATTACAGGGACAGGTCACGGGTGTCAAGGGGTTGTTTTATGCCGGAATCTGTAATCAGGAACTCGATTCCGTCTCGAACCTGCCATAAAGGAGGACGGCCATCGCATGGCAGAACCTCTCCAGGTCGTCCAGATCATTTATGATCATGTCGTACACCTGACTATAATCGACATCCAAGTACAAATCGACCAGGCGGTTGCGAAACCTCGCCATTAGGGAAAGCCGCTCCGCAAGCTCGGGAGGTATCAGCCCCGCTTCGGCAAGGAAAAGAAAACACTGTGCGTAGTCGTCCGGGATACGGTGCAGCCTCTTGGCGGCCACGTGAAAGCATATGTTGAGGGCCGCTTCCATGGCTGTTATCAGTCGTGATCGTGCGATGTCTTGACTGTCCTCATCACCGAGGAAGGCCGCGCGCCTCATGGACCTAAACTTTCGCAAGCGGCTGAGGGACCGGGAGATATCATCCAGCTTCGAACGAATACGGTCATGATTGAGCTTCACTATCGAATGCCTCTCTCGCGTGGTGATGCAATACAGGTTCGATGTCCAGATAGCGGGCTATGACCTTCACCATCATTTCGATCCTCAGGTCCGGGTCCCGATCAAGCAGGAGACGCCCATGAAAGACATGGTATCGGAACCCAACGGGAGCTTCGTTCAGCAGTCGGATATCAACGGGAAACGGAAGACCGGTCTGATACATGATTTCCCGTGCCAGGCTTTCCTCGTAGGTGAAGCGGCGGGTCGGAAGGTCGCCGGCCGTTACGTATACCGCTATGTCCAGGTCTCTGAACGGTCCTTCATCGAGGAAGGATCCGTGGACATAGGCGAAGAGTATTTCTTCCCGTATCGCAAGGAGCCGCTTGAGGGCCTCGACGGCTTCCTCCTTCTCCCTGGAAGAAAGGAAATAGCTCTTGATTTCACCACGAAACGCTGCCTTCATTGCGAATCCTCCCGCCGGATGCTCCGGCCGGGCATGTATGAGAGTGGAGCGCCAAAAGTACTTGTGAGTCTGAGCGGAAAGCGAGGAAATCCTGCCTCGGGAACATACCCTGTGCACTCTTCCGGCATCAATGGTTCAGCGGTTCAACGCAGGAATCGTGCTCCCGAGGCAGGGCAATGCATTCATCGGATCAAGTACGATTTGCACCGCGGCGTTGCGGGTATCACCTACCGAGGGGACTAGACGGCTTCAACGGTCTTCACCGACGGAACCCTTTCCTTCAACACCCGTTCGATGCCCATCTTGAGCGTCATTTGGCTCATGGGGCATCCTCCGCAGGCTCCGGTGAGACGAACCTTCACCGTCCCGTCATCGGTTACATCAACGAGCTCGCAGTCTCCACCGTCGGCCTGTAGCTGGGGGCGTACCGTGTCGAGGGCCGCCTGGACATCTTCTCTCATGGTCTTGCTCCTTTCAATAATCAACAAGAACGTTTTTTT
>JAZDHD010000408.1:0-17018 GCA_043806215.1 Pseudomonadota bacterium
TACTCGGCTTGACCCTTCTTCGACAGGGTCCTGGTTATCGCCGCCGTCAGGGTAGTCTTGCCGTGATCGATGTGACCTATGGTTCCAACGTTCACGTGAGGCTTCGTACGCTCAAACTTCGCCTTGCCCATGGGCTCCTCCAGATTTCTTAAACTGTTCGACCACCTTTTCCGTAACGGATTGCGGCGCCGGTTCGTAATGAGAAAATCTCATGGTAAATGATGCGCGTCCTTGCGTGAGGCTTCTCAGGTCGGTTGCGTAGCCGAACATGCGCGCCAACGGTACTCTGACACCCACTGTCTGAATTCCGGATCGGCTCTCCATACCGAGGATCTTGCCGCGACGCGCGGTGAGATCTCCGAGGACATCGCCAAGAAATTCGCCCGAAACGACCACTTCGACGTCCATGATCGGTTCCAGAAGTGCGGCGGCTCCTTTTTCGCACGCTTGCCTGAATGCCATGAAGCCTGCCGTCCTGAATGCCATTTCCGACGAATCCACTTCGTGGTACTTACCGTCGACCAGCGTCACCTTGGTGTCCACTACCGGGCATCCCGCGAGGACCCCCGATTCCATGCACGCCCGTATGCCCTGTTCCACCGGTTTGATATACTCCCTGGGAATCGCTCCGCCGGTAATCTTGTCCACGAACTCCAATCCGATTCCTCTTTCGGTAGGCTCCACTTCCATCACTACTTCGGCAAATTGCCCTTTGCCGCCGGTTTGTTTTACGTGCCGGTAGTGGATTCTCGACGCCTTGGTCAGAGCCTCCCGGTACGCCACCTGAGGCACTCCGATGCTCGCTTCGATCCCAAACTCCCTCACCAGGCGGTCCACCACGATATCCAGGTGCAATTCACCCATCCCGGACAGTATCGTTTCGCCCGTTTCCGGATCGTTGCGCACCCTGAGTGAAGGGTCTTCCCTGAGCAACCGTCCCAGGCCCCGCGACAGCTTTTCGACCTCGTCCCGGGATTTGGGCACCAAAGCCACGGAAATGACCGGTTCGGGAAACTCCATTGACTCCAGCACAACCGGATGATCCGCGTCCGCCAGAGTGTCGCCGGTCTTCGTATGTTTCAGCCCGAGCGCCGCCACGATGTCTCCCGCCCGCGCCTCCTTGATCTCTTCTCTCTGGTCCGCATGCATCTTGAGCAGACGACCGACCCGCTCTTTCTTTTCATTGTTCGCGTTGTATGCCGACGACCCGGCGACGAGTTTGCCCGAGTAAATTCTCAGAAACGTCAGATTTCCGGTGTACGGATCGTTCATCACCTTGAATGCCAAGGCGGTGAAGGGACCGTCCACTTCCCGCTCAACCTGGCGGCCGTTGAGATCCTTCCCCTGTATGGGAGGAACTTCGAGGGGGGACGGGAGGAACTCCACCACGGCGTCGAGCAGTTGCTGTATTCCCTTGTTCTTGAAGGCGGCCCCAATGAGCACGGGCGTTATCTTCAAATCCACCGTGCCCTTCCGGATCGTGCTGTAGATCCGCTGTGCCGGTATGTCCGAATCGCCTTCCAGATAGCTTTCCATTAGAGCGTCATCCAGTTCGCAGACGGTCTCCACCAGACGTTCCCTTGCCCGGCGGGCTTCTTCCTCCAGGTCCTGGGGGCAATCCGAGACCGAGAAAGCCATCCCCATGGACTCCTCGTCGAAGATGACGGATTTCATGGTGATGAGATCAACAACCCCTCGAAAATCCTCCTCGGTCCCTATGGGAATCTGCAGGAGGACAGGGTTGGTCTGTAGTCTCGTTTTCATCATATCGACGACTCTCAGGTGATCCGCTCCCGCTCGGTCCATCTTGTTTATGAAGGCTATTCTGGGAATGCGATAGCGATCCGCCTGTTTCCACACCGTTTCCGACTGTGGTTCCACTCCCCCTACGGCACAGAAGACCGCGACGGCCCCGTCCAGAACCCTCAACGACCGTTCCACCTCAATGGTGAAGTCGACGTGGCCCGGGGTGTCGATAAGATTGATTCTGTGCTCTTTCCATGAGCAGGTGGTGGCGGCCGACGTTATGGTAATCCCCCGTTCCTGCTCCTGTTCCATCCAATCCATGACCGCGTTGCCGTCATGGACTTCCCCGAGCCTGTGAGAAACCCCCGTATAGAAGAGTATCCTTTCGGTGGTGGTCGTCTTGCCCGCGTCGATGTGGGCCATGATCCCGATATTTCGTGTGCGCAGCAGCGCTTCACTTTTCATGAGCACGGTTTCTCCGGAATCACTACCACCGGTAATGCGCAAAGGCCTTGTTGGCCTCCGCCATTTTGTGGGTGTCCTCTTTCTTCTTCACGGTGCTCCCTTTGTTGGAAGCCGCGTCGAGAAACTCTGCAGCGAGCTTCTCTTTCATGCTCTTCTCGCCCCGGCCCCGCGCATATTGAATCAGCCAACGGATGGCGAGTGCTTGCCGTCGTTCCGGCCGGATTTCCACCGGGACCTGGTACGTGCTGCCTCCAACACGCCGGGACCGAACCTCCAACACCGGTTTTACGTTTTCAACCGCCCGTTCGAAAAGTTTCACAGGCTCTTCGCTGCTCTTCCTGGCCATGATGTCGAACGCGTCGTAGAGAATACTCTCCGCGATGGACTTCTTACCGTCCCACATAATTCCGTGGATGAACTTTGACACGAGCTTGCTGTGACATTTCGGGTCCGGCAGGACTTCCCTTTTGGGCACCTTTCCTTTTCTAGGCATCGAATTCCACTCCACCGTGTTGCTTGAACCGCAGTTTTCGTCCGGCATCAGAACGGGCTGCGCCGGGCAGCTTCCAGGATGGTTTGGTCCAAAAGGCCGGCCGACTCGTCCGTCGCCTGAACCTTTTGCAGTCTGTTCCCTTCTGAACCAACCCCGTCGCGTTGGACGGTTTACCCGGACCCGTTAACAATGGTCCCACTGATCATTCCGTTCGGAGTTTCCGAGGATCTATGCGTGCCCCGCATGCCGTAAAATGAGCGGAGCCGCCCCAGTAAAGCCGTCACGGATTACTTCGGTCTCTTTGTCCCGTATTTTGATCTGCCTTGCTTACGGTCCTGAACTCCGTAAGCATCCTGAGCACCTCTGATTATATGGTACCTGACGCCGGGCAAGTCTTTTACGCGTCCGCCGCGGATCAGGACTACCGAGTGCTCTTGAAGGTTGTGACCGATACCGGGGATGTAGGAGGTGACTTCATATCCATTTGTGAGACGCACCCTGGCGACCTTTCTCAACGCGGAGTTCGGTTTCTTGGGCGTTGTCGTGTAAACTCTCACGCAGACGCCCCGTCGCTGGGGGCAGTTGGTCAGTGCGGGTGCGGAGGTTTTCTTCCGCGGCCTCGTGCGTCCTTTTCTGACCAGCTGATTAATTGTGGGCATACGCCAAAACCTCCAAACATGTATCCAAACAGTATGCGCAAACACGCATCATCCTGTCAACACTTTTTTTCATTTCCACACGCCCGTCCTTTCGCGTATCATCTCTCTGTTCTCTCTTACACCGCTGTGGGACCCGATTTGCGGTCCTGCATCACACTCGGGAAATGTCGGTCGACAAATGGGCCGATGATCGAACCTCCCCGGCACTCCCACGCGCTCATGGGTCCCGGGAGCCTGACCAACCATTTCAGCGCTACAGATCGGCAAGGATGTGGTGACCCCGCACTTGGTTCGGGGGAACCGCATCTGTCGAGAAAGGACCGAGAATCCCGCGTCCCGCGGGACGGTTCATCCCGCTGAAAGCGGGATTCACCACATCCTTGTATGTGCGACCGTAATGAGGAAGCGTCGCGTCTCCGGTCGGTCCCACTACGCGCCGGCCAAAACTTTATCGGTACGGGCTTGCGAGTCCCGCCGGCCCCTCCGGACCTCCCGCTCTTCCTCCCCTGCCGGTTCACTGTGCTTCAGCTTCAGATCCTTGTAACGGCTCAACCCCGTACCTGCGGGTATGAGTCTCCCCATGATCACGTTTTCCTTCAATCCGCGCAGGTAGTCTATCTTGCCCGAGATCGAGGCTTCCGTAAGCACCTTGGTGGTTTCCTGGAAGCTTGCGGCACTGATGAACGAATCGGTGGAAAGAGAGGCCTTCGTGATACCCAGAAGCAGGGGTTCACCGACCGCAGGCGATCCGCCCGCCTGCATGACGCGGTTATTGACTCCCTCGAAGATCGACCGCTCGATCTGCTCACCCACGAGGAAGTCCGTGTCGCCAACTTCTTTGACGCGCACGCGTCGCAGCATCTGCCTGACGATCACCTCGATGTGCTTGTCGTTGATTTTCACTCCCTGGAGACGATAGACTTCCTGCACTTCGTCGACCAGGTATTTGGCCAGGTCTTTCTCGCCCTTGATGCCGAGAAGGTCGTGGGGATTGGTCGATCCCTCCATCAGGGCCTCCCCGGCCTGAACCCAGTCTCCCGAGTGCACCGTGATGTGCTTGCCCTTTGGGATCAGGTAATCTTTGGGATCACCGACTTCCGGAGTTACGACGACCTTCCGTTTACCCTTGGTATCCTTGCCGAAGGTCACCGAACCGTCGATCTCCGAGATTATGGCGAATTCCTTGGGCTTACGCGCTTCGAACAGCTCGGCGACTCTCGGAAGCCCCCCGGTGATATCTTTGGTCTTGGTGGTCTCACGAGGTATCTTGGCAATGACGTCGCCGGCGTGGATTTCTTCGCCTTCCTTGGCCATGATGTTCGAGCCCATGGGGAGCAGATAGCGGGCTTCCGAGTCCCCGATCTTGATCGTCCGGCCGTTGGCGTCTTTTATGGAGACGCGGGGTCGGTGTTCGACATCCTTATCCCTGTATTCGACAATCACCTTTCGGGAAAGACCGGTGACTTCATCGACCTGTTCATTCATGGTCAGGCCTTCAATGACGTCGCCGAACTTGACCCTGCCGGAGACTTCGGTAATGATTGGAATGGTATAGGGATCCCATTCGGCCAACAGCGTGTCCCGGTTGACGCCCTCGCCCTCGACGACGCGCAGTTTGGCTCCGTAGATGAGCTTGTTTCGTTCCCGTTCCCGCCTTTTCTCGTCCGTAACCGCTATCGCTCCGTTTCGATTCATTACAATCTGCTCGCCATCCCGGTTCGTAACGGTCTTGAGCTCGAAAAAGCTGATGCGGCCCTCATTCCGTGAGAACAGCTGTGAGGAACTCGATCCCAGCCATTCCAGGAGGACTTGTCCTTCCGACTCGATCACGTCCCCTTCCTGGACCTTAACATTCATGTAGTCCAGCACCGGGTATCGCTCGAAGAGCCGAAAGGCGATCTTTCCCCCTTTTGTCTTGCCGACATGGAAAATCCCGCCCCGCCTTTCAGGCTCCGCCATGCGTGTGGAACCTTTCGAGGTTTCGTAGATGAAGGAATAGGGTGACACGCGGTCCCCATGTCTCACCGTGAACCGGTGCCCGTCGGGAATCTTGAATTTGGTTCTATTCAGTTCTTCGTCTTGCAGGCTGTAGGACTTCCTGTCCAGGGATATCTCTATCTTACCTCCGGTCTTCTCTCCTTCATCGGGTTGATGGTCCGGACCCTCGAACAGAAAGGAGTTCTCCCTCAGCGTCTGCCCATCTCCGATCAGCCATTTCGTCACTTCGGATGCGTCCAGTTCGAAATCCTGAGCGACGATGATCGCCTTTGTCTTGTCTTTATCTTTCTCGAAGGAGACCTTCCCCTTCTTGCGCGCGGAGATGATGTTCCGTTTGAGCGAAGCGGTTCCTCCGATATGGAAGGTGCGCATGGTCAGCTGAGTTCCCGGCTCGCCGATGGACTGTGCGGCGATTATGCCCACCGCCTCCCCGATGTTCACCATTCTGCCGTGAGCGAGATCCCGTCCGTAGCAGAAACTGCAAACTCCCCGTCTGGACTGGCAGGTGAGCACCGACCGGATCTTCACCCTGTCTATGCCGGCATCTTGAATGCGCTCCCTGTGCTCTTCCTTGATCTCCTCGTTTGCGTTGACTATGATCTCGCCGGTAAAGGGATGCTCGATATCCTCCAACGCGACGCGTCCGAGGATTCGATCCGCGACATGTTCGATGATTTCACCACCCTCTTCCAGCGAGGCCATCTCGATGCCGTCAAGAGTTCCGCAGTCGACTTCATGGATGATTGCGTCCTGGGCCACGTCGACCAGTCGACGGGTCAGGTACCCCGAGTTGGCGGTTTTCAGCGCGGTATCGGCGAGGCCTTTCCGTGCGCCGTGGGTGGAGATGAAGTATTGGAGCACCGTCAAGCCTTCCCGGAAATTGGCCTCTATCGGAGTTTCTATGATTTCTCCGGTGGGCTTGGCCATAAGGCCGCGCATACCCGCCAACTGCCGGATCTGCTGAGTGCTTCCCCGTGCACCGGAGTCGGCCATCATGTAGATCGGGTTAAAACTCTCCGTCTTTTTTTCGGTCCCATCCGCCGCTCTGACGGTCATGGTTCTCAGGCCGCTCATCATACGTTCCGAGATATCCTCATTGGCCCTCGCCCAAATGTCGATCACCTTGTTGTAGCGTTCGCCGTCGGTTATGAGGCCTTCCTTGTACTGATTCTGAATTTCCAGGACCTCCGCCCGGGCTTTTTCCAATATTTCCTTTTTTGATTCCGGGACGTTCATGTCGTCGACACAGATCGACAGACCTGCCTTGGTGGCATAGGAGTACCCGAGGTCCTTGAGTCTGTCCGCCAGGATGACGGTCTCTTTGTCGCCGCACCTTCGATAGGCCTCATCGATAAGATTGGCCAGTTCCTTCTTCTTCATAACCCTGTTGATGAAGCTGAACGAGATCTGTTCCGGGACGATCTCCCGCAGCAGAACGCGGCCCACCGTGGTCGGGATCTTATCGCTCGCGTCCCGTAAGAGGATCTTCTCGTGCAGGTCGGCAACCCCTGCGTCATAGGCCACTCGGACTTCCGAGGAATCGGAAAAGATCCTTGGCGCCTTGTCCAGTTCGGGATCCACGGATTCCCGCGTCAGGTAGTACAGCCCCAGCACTATGTCCTGCGTGGGAACAATAATTGGTTTTCCGTGTGCAGGCGAAAGGATGTTGTTGGTGCTCATCATCAACACCCGTGCTTCGACCTGGGCCTCCACCGACAGGGGTATGTGAACGGCCATCTGGTCGCCGTCGAAGTCCGCGTTAAAAGCGGTGCAGACCAACGGATGCAGCTGAATGGCCTTGCCTTCTATGAGCACCGGCTCAAAGGCTTGTATTCCGAGCCTGTGCAGAGTCGGAGCCCGGTTAAGCAGCACCGGATACTCCTTGACGACATCTTCCAGGATATCCCATACTTCGGGCGTTTCCTTTTCCACGAGCTTCTTGGCACTCTTGATGGTGGTTATGTAGCCTCTCTCTTCCAACTTGTTGTAAATGAATGGTTTGAAGAGTTCCAAAGCCATCCGCTTGGGAAGTCCGCACTGGTGGAGCCTGAGATCGGGCCCCACGACGATCACCGATCTCCCGGAATAGTCGACGCGCTTGCCGAGCAGGTTCTGACGGAATCGTCCCTGCTTTCCCTTGAGCATGTCGGACAAGGATTTCAGAGGTCTCTTATTGGGACCGGTAATCACACGGCCTCGCCGTCCGTTGTCGAAGAGAACGTCGACCGCCTCCTGGAGCATGCGCTTTTCATTGCGGAGGATGATTTCCGGCGCGTTGAGTTCCTTGAGTCGCTTCAGGCGGTTGTTCCGATTGATCACCCGCCGGTACAGGTCGTTCAGGTCCGATGTTGCAAAACGGCCCCCGTCGAGCGGCACCAGAGGTCTCAGATCCGGCGGGATCACGGGGATGGTGGTGAGAATCATCCAGGCGGGATTCTGCCACTGTCTGAATTTTCCCAGCTTTGCAGGTGGGATAAGCCGTGACCGGGAGAGTCTGTCGGTAAGGTTGTTTATTTCGACAAAGGCGTGTTGCTTTCTGACTTCCCAGTCCTGAGTTTCATCCCATTTGACTTGAAGCTCCCGTGCGGACTGCAGTATCTCGGCAAGGAATATTCCCATTTCACCTTCCGGATCGGTGCTCTCGTAAATCCCCTGCACCTCCGCGACCAGTGTTTCCGGGTCAATGCCTTTGAGGGATTCCAGCACTCTCAGGCGCTTGGCCAGTTTCTTGCGTTTTGCTTCCGATGCGGATACCTTCATCTCTTCCCGGAGTCCGACACTCTCCGTCACCAGATCCAGCGACTCCAGCATGTCGCGTACGGCCTCTCCTCCCATGTAGGCCTGGAAGGAATCCTGGCCGTAGTCTTCCAGGGCCTTGCGGTACGCTTCCTCATTGAGGAGCGCCCCCTTTTCCAATTTCGTCGTACCCGGATTGACCACAAGGAACGACTCGAAATAGAGCACTCGTTCCACTTCTTTCAGCGTGAGGTCAAGCAAGGTTCCGATTCGGCTGGGGAGACTTTTCAGGAACCATATGTGAGCCACGGGAGTGGCGAGTTCGATGTGCCCCATGCGTTCACGCCGCACCTTGGACTGGATTACTTCGACACCGCATTTCTCGCATATGGTGCCGCGGTGTTTCATTCGTTTATATTTTCCACAATTGCACTCGTAGTCTTTCACCGGCCCGAATATTTTGGCGCAAAACAATCCATCGCGTTCCGGCTTGAAGGTCCGATAATTGATGGTCTCCGGTTTCTTCACCTCACCGTGAGACCAGGAACGAATTTTCTCCGGTGATGCCAGAGAAACTTTTACGGCATTGAAATTGACTGGATCTTTGGGCTTCTCGAAAAAGCTGTAATAGATGTCTTCCAAGGCTTCCCTCCTTAAATGAGGATTGGAGCTTCGAGGGTTGACCCGGTCCGGGCGCAAACCTGACCGGGTCCGTTATTCATACCATGGTTTCAGCTCGGGGCCGGCGGCGGTCGCCCCAGGGGACTGCTAAGTGTTCCGTTTCCTAAATAGGGTCGCACATTTCTTCCGCAACCTTATTTATGCCATAAAGCACTAAGGCGCGGCAACGGGCTCTCCCTCCAGGAGTTCCATGTCCAGACCGAGAGACTTGATCTCCTTAACCAGGACGTTGAACGATTCCGGCAGACCGGGCTCAAGCACATTGGTGCCTTTCACGATGCTCTCGTACATTCTCGTGCGTCCGGTCACGTCGTCGGATTTTACGGTGAGGAACTCTTGCAGAGAGTATGCCGCACCGTAGGACTCCATGGCCCACACTTCCATTTCTCCCAGTCTCTGACCGCCGAATTGGGCCTTTCCTCCCAGCGGCTGTTGGGTGACCAGCGAATAGGGGCCAATGGCACGGGCATGTATCTTGTCGTCGACCAAATGATGCAGTTTCATCATGTAAATGACGCCCACCGTAACGGTCGCGTCGAAAGGCTCGCCTGTCCGTCCGTCGTACAATTGCGTCTGACCCTTGGCCGGAAGCCCGGCCGTCTCAAGCATTGACTTGATTTCGCTCTCCCGGGCGCCGTCAAATACGGGGGTGGCTATGGGAACGCCTGCAGAGAGCGCACGCACGAATCTCTTCAGCTGGTCATCATCCATGTCCTCGATCAATGCATGGACCCGTTTCTTCCTGTCCGGTTCGTAGGAGTCAAATATCTGGAACAGCCGTTCGCGCAGCTTATCCGTGGAAAAATGCGCGGCGATCATCCGGTCGAGGGCTTCCCCGAGTCCGCGGGCGGCCCAACCGAGGTGAGTCTCGAGAACCTGCCCCACATTCATTCTGGAAGGCACACCGAGAGGATTCAGAACTATTTCGACCGGAGTTCCGTCTTCAAAGTAAGGCATATCCTCCTCGGGCAGAATCCTCGACAAGACGCCCTTGTTCCCGTGCCGTCCCGCCATTTTGTCCCCGACGGAGAGCTTGCGCTTGATGGCAATGTATGTCTTGACGAGTTTGATGACTCCCGGAGGAAGTTCGTCGCCCTTCTTAAGGCGGCTGATCCTCTCATCGTAGTGCATTTTCCAGAAATGCTTCTGATCGCCGAGGCGTTCCAGTATTCTCACCACTTCGTCCTCCGTGGTGGGATCGCCTTTGAGTGAAAGGTCTCGGAGCAGCTCGAGCGGAACCGATTCCATTACGTCCTTGGAAACGGCTTCCCCTTTCTTGATATAGACTTTACCGGTCATCGGATCCGAAAGGTTCGAGGCCGCAACCTTGTGAACCAGCATGCCTCGAATTCTCTCCCGGGCCCCCTCTTCCACGATACGCATCTCATCATCGCGGTCTTTGGTCAGTTTCGCGATTTCTTCGTTTTCAATGGAGATCGTTCTGCTGTCCTTATCGGTTCCTTTCCTCGAGAAGATGCGCGCACCGATAACGGTTCCTTCGACGCCCGGCGGAACTCTCAACGAGGAATCCCTCACATCGCCGGCCTTTTCTCCGAAGATCGCCCTGAGGAGTTTCTCTTCCGGGCTCAGCTGATTCTCCCCTTTGGGGGTGATCTTGCCCACGAGGATATCGCCCGGTTTCACTTCCGCTCCGATGCGGATGACGCCCGACTCGTCCAGGTTGCGCAAGGCTTCTTCGCCCACATTGGGGATGTCTCGGGTGATCTCCTCTTTTCCGAGCTTGGTATCCCGGGCCATCACCTCGAATTCCTCGATATGGATGGAGGTAAAGATGTCTTCCTTCACAATTTTTTCGCTGACGAGTATGGAATCTTCGTAGTTGTAGCCGCCCCAGGCCATGAACGCCACGAGCACGTTCCTGCCGAGGGCCAGCTCTCCCTTGTCCGTTGCGGGTCCGTCCGCGATCACCTGTCCCTTGGCCACACGCTGCCCCCGCCTGACTATGGGGCGTTGGTTGATGCAGGTATTCTGGTTGGACCGCTGGTATTTGATGAGGTTGTAGATGTCCACGCCGGGGTCGAGATCACCCTCGCCGAGTTCCGAGGCTCTTACGACCATCCTCGTTGCATCGACGGAGTCGACCACTCCGTCTCGTTTGGCTACTACGGTGACCCCCGAGTCCGTCGCGACGACCTTCTCCATTCCCGTTCCCACCAGGGGGGCCTGGGTGGTAAGCAGCGGCACCGCCTGGCGCTGCATGTTCGATCCCATGAGGGCCCGGTTCGCGTCGTCGTTTTCCAGGAACGGTATCAACGACGCTGCAACCGACACCAACTGGTTCGGCGACACGTCCATGAGATCCGGATCGTGCCTGCTCACCATGGCGAATTCGCCTTCTCTGTGACGAACGGAGACCAGATCCGACGAAAGGCAGCCGTCATCTCCGATAGCGGCGTTTGCCTGGACGATCACGTGATCCTCCTCGTCCAAGGCCGTGAGAAAACGTATCTCTTCCCCTACTCTCGTATCGGAAACCGGGCGATAGGGAGTCTCGATGAAGCCGAACTCGTTGACCCGGGCGTAGGTCGACAAGGAAACGATAAGACCGATGTTCGGCCCTTCCGGGGTTTCAATGGGGCAGATCCGTCCGTAGTGAGTCGGGTGCACGTCCCGCACCTCGAAGCCGGCCCGTTCCCTGGTGAGACCGCCCGGTCCGAGAGCCGAAAGTCTTCTCTTGTGGGTGATTTCGCTCAAGGGATTGGTCTGGTCCATGAACTGCGAAAGCTGCGAAGAGCCGAAGAACTCCTTAACCACCGCGGTCACCGGCTTGGCATTGATCAGGTCGTGAGGCATCAGTGTCTCCACGTCCTGCAGGCTCATCCTCTCCTTGATTGCACGCTCCATACGGACAAGGCCGATCCTGTATTGGTTCTCCAGCAATTCCCCTACGGACCGCACCCGGCGATTTCCCATGTGGTCGATGTCGTCTATGTCCCTCCCGGCTCTTCCTTCCTTGAGCTCCAGCAAGTATTTCACCGAGAGCATGATGTCTTCCGGTCTCAGTGTCCGCAAGGTGAGCGGCGCGTCTTCCTCCCGGATGTTCAGTTTCCGGTTGAGCTTGAGACGGCCTACGCGGGAAAGATCGTAGTACTCCGTCTTGAAGAAGAGGTTGTTGAAGAATGTCTTGCTGATTTCAACGGTTGCCGGGTTTGACGGCCTGAGTCTCCTGTAGATCTCGATCTGAGCATTAAGGGTTTCATTACTCGTCGGATCGTCGGTGACCTGCTTGCGGTAATCCTCTATGACGCGGCTCGGCCGGTCGTCGATCTTGTCCTCGAGCAGCGTATCCCTGAGGGCCGATGAAACGATCCGTTCCTCGATGAAAAGACAGTCGAAACTCAGGATGCCCCGGCTCGTCAGGTCCTCGATGAAGGCGTCCTCTTTACCGGGCTCGATTTGGTGGTTGCACTGTGCGACCACTTCGCCGGTGTTCTCATCAATTATGTCGTGGGCAACGACCTTGCCCGCGAGTTCCTCTCTGCTCATGCTCAGCGGAGCGATCATTCTGTCGCCGAGGCGTTTGAGTGCGGCCCGGGTAATCTTCTTATTTCTGCGGACCAGTATGTCCCGGCTCCCCTCGATTAGTACGTCTGCGGGGGCCGCCGTTCCGATGAGCAGCTTCAGGTCGACCTTGCGGCTCAGGCCGTCGGCGGTGATGAGCACCGTTTGACGGTCGTAGAAGTAATTCAGTATCAGTTCGCTGGAGAAGCCCAGAGCCTTCAGGAAAACCGTTACATGGAGCTTCCGCCTGCGGTCGATACGGACGTACAAGCGGTCCTTGGGGTCGAATTCGAAATCTATCCAAGAGCCCCGGAGTGGGATGATCCGCGCGGAATACAGGAGTTTTCCGCTTGCATGGGTCTTCCCCTTGTCGTGATCGAAGAAGATGCCCGGGGAGCGGTGAAGTTGGGACACAATAACGCGTTCGGTACCGTTTATGATGAAGGTACCGTTTTCCGTCATGACCGGAATCTCCCCGAAATAGACTTCCTGCTCCTTGACGTCCCTAATGGTGCGGGACCCGGTATCCGGATCCACGTCCCACACGATCAGTTGAACCGTGATCTTGAGTGGGACGGCATACGTGACGCCTTTCTGAAGGCACTCTTCCACGTTGTACTTTTCTTCACCGAGCGTGTATCGGATAAACTCCAACGAGGCGGTATCGGAGAAGTCCCTGATCGGAAATACCGAACGAAAGACTCCCTGCAATCCGCAGTCTTCACGCTCTTCCGGCGGCACGTCCGCTTGGAGAAACCGGTCGTAGGACTGCTTCTGAATTTCAATTAAATTTGGGATACCGGCAATTTGCGGTATTCGGGCAAAATTCTTCCTGAGCCTCTGCGAGTGCACGGAAAAATGACTCATTTTCTCCCTCTGGTTTTCTCGGTGATCTCAAAAGGGGGGTGCGCCGGGAGGTGTTCCGGTATGACGGCGCGCCGTTAGGCCCATTCCGGGCCTTAGGCGCTGCCGTCCTATTATGGCGGTTCGGGCAACTGCTCAGGCGATCTCCACTGTGGCTCCGACCTCTTCCAAAGCGGCCTTGGCCTTCTCGGCATCTTCCTTGGAGACTGCTTCTTTCACCGGCTTGGGAACACCTTCCACCAATTCCTTGGCTTCCTTGAGACCCAGGTCCGTCAATGATCGAACTACCTTGATGACCTGGATTTTCTTGTCACCGAAATCCTTCAAGATCACATCGAATTCGGTTTTTTCCTCAACCGGGGCTGCTTCTCCACCAGCCGCCGCACCACCTGCAACAACGGCTACGGGCGCCGCCGCAGACACCCCGAACTCCTCTTCCAACTCTTTTACCAGCTTGCTCAACTCTAAGACCGACATATTACGGATGAATTCTTTGACATCATCCTTCGTGACTTCAGCCATCTTATCCTCCTCAGATTCGTTGTTCCTTACCGTACACCGGAAGCCGCCGCCCTGCTCTCAGGCCGAAGCCGATTCGCCGGGGGTCGCCTTCTGCTCCTCAATAGCCTTGAGCACAGTCAGAAATGACCGCGGCACGGCAGCCAGCGTACCGACAAAGGCGCTGACCGGAGCCATTGCGGTCCCGAGAAATATGCCCAGAAGCTGTTCTCTGGATGGAAGCTTGGAGAGTGCCTCCACCTCGGAAGGTTCCACTTTCTTGCCGCCAAGGACACCGCAGACGACCTCGAACTTAGGATGAGTCTTGGCAAAGCCTACCAGCACCTTCGCCAGTGTGGGCACCGTGTTCTCATCATGCGTCCACGCCGCGGCACGGGTGCCCGCGACGTCGTCCTTCAGAACCGCCACGTCGGTATCCGTATAGGCCAGCCGTACCAGCGTGTTCTTCAGGACCTTAAAGGACGCCCCATGAGGTCTTAGCTCCCGCCTCAACGCATTCAGGTCTTCAACGCTCAGGCCTTTGTAGTCGGCAAGGAAAAGTCCGCCCACGTCCTGGAACTGCTCGCGGAACCACTCCACTTGCTTCGCTTTTTCTTCTCTGGTCAACTTAGGATTGCCCCCTTTCGGTCGGAGAAAAAGCGTCGAATCGAGGGGATAAGTGTGGAAGTCTCGTGTATCACCTCTTTCCGGCCCGTCTCGGCTGGACTTGATTAAGCGCCGTACGGCACGCCTGCTGTCTCCGACATGGCCATAAGAATAGTCGTTATTGAGTAACCGTAGACAACCGTATGTGTTCTGCACCTCACCCGGAAATAACCAACCGTTGGGTCTATTTCACCAATGTTCTCAGTTCTTGAGGGTCCAGTTTCACCCCGGGCCCCATCGTCGTGGAGACCGATACTCCTTTGAGGTAGACTCCCTTCGACGCAGAAGGTTTCAGTCGAATGATGCTTTCCATGACCGTTTTCAGGTTCTCGGCAAGCTTTTCGGTGCCGAAGGACACCCTGCCGATGGGCACGTGAACAATCCCGGCCTTTTCCACCCGGAATTCCACTTTGCCGCCTTTGAGTTCGTCCACCGCCTTAGCGAGGTCGAAGGTCACGGTTCCCACTTTCGGGTTCGGCATCATTCCCCTCGGGCCGAGAATCTTCCCGAGCTTCCCGACCACTCCCATCATATCGGGGGTGGCCACCGCCTTGTCGAAGTCGAGCCAGCCTTCCTGAATCTTCTTCGCAAGCTCTTCGCCGCCGACGTGATCCGCACCGGCGTCTTTGGCTTCCTTCTCCTTATCGCCTCTGGCGAATACGAGAACTCGGACCGTCTTTCCGGTGCCGTGGGGCAACACGCAAGTACCGCGGACCATTTGGTCCGCGTGCCGAGGATCCACGCCCAGCCTAACGGCAACGTCCACCGATTCATCAAACTTGGCATATACTGTTGAGAGTGCGGTTTCCAGGCCTTCGTTCACAGAGAACTTCTTTGAACGGTCCACCTTCTGTCTAGCTTCGTTTTTCTTCCTTGCAGCCGGCATGTCGTTCCTCTAGTCCACCTCTATCCCAAGGCTTCTCGCAGAGCCGGCTATGATCCGGACGGCTCCTTCCAAGTCTTTGGCATTGAGGTCGGGCATTTTCAATTTGGCAATCTCTTCGATCTGCTCTCTCGTAAGCCTGCCCAACTTGTTGCGGTTCGGCTCGGGCGATCCCTTTTCGAGTCCCGCGGCTTTCTTGAGCAGATATGATGCAGGCGGTGTCTTCAGAACGAAACTGAAAGACCGGTCTGCGTAGATGGTGATCAACACCGGAATAATTACGCCCGGTTGGTTCTGCGTCTGCGCGTTGAATGCCTTGCAGAACTCCATGATGTTCACACCGTGCTGGCCCAGAGCCGGGCCTACCGGAGGAGAAGGCTTCGCCTCACCTGCTCGGATCTGGAGCTTCACAGCGGCCATTATTTTTTTCGCCATTCACCTTCTCCCACCAGGAATGAACCGCAACACACAAGGGCCTGCGGCCCGTGCGATCCGGTTCATGGATTTCGTTTCCAACCAATTACCCTAATTCTTCGTAACCTGAATAAAGTCCAGCTCCACCGGGGTCGGTCTGCCGAAAATACTCACGAGAACCCGCAGCTTTCCCTTGTCGGGCCTGACTTCTTCCACAGTACCACTGAAATTAATAAAAGGCCCATCCACGACCCGGACTGAATCACCTTTCTCGAAGGAGTATTTCGGCTTAGGCTTTTCCTTGCCTTCGGCCATCTGGTTCATGATCAGTTCGACGTCCACGTCCGGAATGACGGCCGGCTCCGTTCTCGATCCGATAAATCCGGTGACCTTGGGAATGTTCTTCACCACGTGCCACGTCTCGTCATCCAGTTCCATGTGAACCAGAATATATCCGGGAAAAAACTTCCGGTTTGATGTCCTTCGTTCTCCCTTTACCAGTTCAACAACTGATTCCGATGGGATAAGAACCTCCGTTATCCTCTCGGAAAGTGCCATTGCACGGACTTTTTCTTCGAGGGCGGTCTTAACTTTGTTTTCGTACCCCGAGTACGTGTGGACCACATACCATCGTTGAGCCAATTGAGCCCCTCCTTATGTTCTCCCACAAAAGAACCGACTAACCGACTTGCAGGAGCATTTTGACAATCCGGGACAGGGCCCAGTCACTAAATCCCAGATACGCCGCGATGATCACGGTTAGCACCAGCACTACCATGGTGGAACCGACGGTCTCCTGCCGCGTCGGAAAGGTCACTTTTTGGAGTTCCACCTTGACTTCCCGGAAGAACTGAATGGAGTCTCTGAAGAACGCTGTTGCTTTTTCCATTGTATGTTTCTTACCATCTCCCGGGTCTATCCGGAGGGTATCAAGTCAGAAAGGATTTGGCAGGCCAGGAGGGTTTCGAACCCCCAACCCCCGGTTTTGGAGACCGGTGCTCTAGCCGTTGAGCTACTGGCCTGCGGAGTTTGCCGATCTCCCTACATCATTTGGTCTCCCGATGCAGGGTGTGGGTACGGCAGAATCTGCAATACTTCTTGAATTGAAGCTTGTCCGGCGTACTCTTCTTGTTCTTTGTCGTCGTATAATTCCTGCGCTTGCACTCCGTGCACGCCAGGGTAATGATGTCTCTCATGGATTGCCTCTGGTTCCGGTATGGATGATTGTCGCCTCATCCGCACCGGAGTTCAGCTATTCGATAATGTCGGCGACAACGCCTGCACCGACTGTTCTTCCGCCTTCACGTATTGCGAAGCGAAGCTCTTTCTCCATCGCGATGGGGGTTATCAGGTGGCCCTCCAGAGACACGTTGTCTCCCGGCATCACCATCTC
>JAZDHD010000409.1:0-47321 GCA_043806215.1 Pseudomonadota bacterium
GAGATGGTGATGCCGGGAGACAACGTGTCTCTGGAGGGCCACCTGATAACCCCCATCGCGATGGAGAAAGAGCTTCGCTTCGCAATACGTGAAGGCGGAAGAACAGTCGGTGCAGGCGTTGTCGCCGACATTATCGAATAGAGACGGCTGCTCGGCAAGGGGTTCTAGTAATGGAAATGAAAGCGCTGAAGATAAGGATCAGGTTAAAGGCCTACGACCACAGGCTCCTGGACCAGTCCGCCGCAGAGATAGTGGATACTGCATGGCGTACGGGAGCGAAGGTTGCCGGACCGATACCTCTTCCGACGCGAATACACAAGTACTGTGTTCTTCGCTCTCCGCACATCGACAAGAAGTCACGCGAGCAGTTCGAGATAAGGGTTCACAAGCGGCTGCTGGACATCCTGGAGCCGACTCAGCAGACGCTCGATGCTCTCATGAAATTGGACCTGTCCCCCGGCGTGGACGTGGAGATAAAGGCGTAGAGAATTCTCTTCGCCGGAGATGAACCAGAGGAGCCTGTAATGGTTGGAGGAATGATCGGTAAAAAGTTGGGGATGATCCAGCTGTTCGATGAAACCGGACAGGCGATGGGCGTAACAGTCGTTCAGGCAGGCCCCTGCAAGGTGATCGGGAAGAAGAACGGGTCTAAGGTCCAGCTTGGGTACGGAGAAACCGTAAAGACCAGAGTGACAAAGCCGGCACTAGGACAGTTTGAGAAGGCCGGTACGGAGCCCTATAAGGTACTCAGGGAATTCAGTGCGGATGACGTGGGCGCATTGGAAATAGGCCAGGAGATCCGGGCGGACATCTTCGCCGTGGGAGAAAAGGTGAAGGTGGTCGGTACCAGCAAAGGGAAAGGCTTCGCCGGCGTAGTCAAGAAGTGGAACTTCGGAGGCGGCCGGGCTACACACGGATCCCGGTCTCACAGGATTCCCGGCTCGGTGGGTCAGTGTGCGTACCCCGCCCGGATCTTCAAGGGAAAGAAAATGCCCGGGAGGCTGGGTGGCGTCCAAGTGACGGCACCGAGCGTGCAGGTAATGGAAGTCCGGGCCGACGAGAACCTTATATTTCTGAAAGGCCCGATTCCCGGATCCCGAGGTTCGATTGTCTTGATAAGGAAGAAATAATGGCTTCGGTAGACGTGATCAATCAGAACGGAGACAAGGTCGACTCCATCGAACTGGAGGACGCGGTATTCAATGCCGATATTCGGGAGACCCTGGTTCAGAGAGTCGTGGTGTGGCAGTTGGCCAAGCGGCGTCGCGGCACGGCGAGTACGAAGACGCGGGGCGACTGCAGAGGCGGCGGTAAGAAGCCGTGGCGGCAAAAGGGTACCGGAAGGGCGAGAGCGGGTACGAATCGTTCGCCCATTTGGACCGGCGGCGGAACCGTCTTTGGGCCGCACCCGAGGTCATATGGCTTTTCCCTGCCCAAGAAGGTCAGAAAAGCGGCGCTGAAATCGGTACTGAGTTCGAAGCTGAAGTCGAACCATCTTACGGTGGTGGACAAGATCGACCTCGAGGAGCCTAAGACTCGTCTGTTCGTGAAGACGGTGAAGGCATTGGGACTGGAAAACGATAAGACGATATTCATTACCGCGGGCAAGGATGAGTCGCTGCAAAGGTCTTCACGCAACCTCTACCGGGTACTCGTCCTGCCTACGGAAGGGTTGAACGTTTACGATCTGCTCCGCTTCGAGCGAGTCGTGCTCTTAAGGGACGCGGTTGCCGGAATTCACAAGAGGTTGATCTGATGCAGGACCAATATAAGATTATCCGAAGGCCGGTTATAACCGAAAAGGGTTCGGACCTCAAGGACGAGAACAACCAGCTCGTCTTCGAGGTGGATGTAAAAGCCAATAAGCCCGAAATCAAGAAGGCAGTGGAGAAGATCTTCAAGGTCACCGTCACGGCGGTCCGCACGCAGAATCGTGTCGGTAAACGCAAGAGGCTCGGGCGGTTCGCCGGGCGTCGCAAGGATTGGAAGAAGGCCATTGTGACGCTGAAAGAAGGCGACCGCGTCGATTTCTTCGAAGGGGTCTAGACCGTTGGCAGGTCCCTGCCGAGAATTCGATCGACACTAATGTGAAGCGGACATTCCATCGAGGATTGGACTTATGGGTATAAAGAAGTACAAGCCGACATCGCCGGGAATAAGGTTCAAAACGGGGTTTACTTTCCAGGAGTTGACTGCGGCGGAACCGGCAAAGGCCCTCACCAAGGGAATCCGGAAGAATGGCGGGCGGAATAATGCCGGGAGAATCACGGTGCGACATCGCGGGGGCGGCCACAAAAGGCTTCTCCGGGCTGTCGATTTCAAGAGAAACAAGGCCGACGTTCCCGGAAAGGTTGAGAGTATCGAGTACGACCCCAACCGGAGTGCACGCCTGGCGCTGATAAGCTATGCGGACGGCGAGAAGAGCTATATTCTGTGGCCCAACGGGTTGAGTATCGGGGATTCCATTCTGGCCGGAGAGAAGATCGACATTAGGCCCGGTAATTGCCTACCTTTGAAAAACATCCCCCTCGGCACCATGGTTCATAATGTTGAGATGAAGATAGGCAAAGGCGGACAAATGTGTCGGTCCGCCGGTACCTACGGGCAGCTTATGGCCAAGGAAAAGGGTTACGTGCAGATCAAGCTGCCGTCGGGGGAAGTCAGAATGGTGTTGGACCGCTGCCGGGCCACGGTGGGTCAGCTCGGTAATCTGGAACACGAGAAAATCTCACTGGGGCGGGCGGGCCGGTCGAGGTTGCTCGGGCGCCGTCCGAAGGTTCGGGGAGTCGTGATGAACCCGGTCGACCACCCCCACGGCGGAGGCGAGGGCCGAACCTCGGGAGGCAGGCATCCGGTGACTCCCTGGGGGGTTCCCACCAAGGGTTACAAGACCCGTAAGAAGAACAAGACCTCTGATAAATTCATCGTGAAACGGAGGAAGTGAATTCCATGCCCCGTTCGGTTCATAAGGGTCCTTTTGTGGACGGTCATCTGCTCAAGAAGGTGGAAACAGCGCGGGAAACCGTTTCTCGCAAAGTTATACAGACTTGGTCCAGACGATCGACCGTCATTCCGGAAATGGTGGGCCTCACTTTCGCCGTGCACAACGGTAAGAAGTTCATCCCGGTGTTTGTAACGGAAAACATGGTCGGCCACAAACTGGGAGAATTTTCGCCGACACGCACCTTTCACGGCCACGCGGGCGATCGCAAGGCCAAGAAGGGAAGAAGATAATGGAGTGGGTATCAACTCTCAGACACGCCCATATCGCACCGCGCAAGGCACGGCTTGTGGCTGATTTGATACGGGGAATGGCGGTCGACGCGGCTCTGGCCCGGCTGCAATTTACGCCGCAGAAAGCCGCGGGGATCATCAGGAAGGTGCTTCAGTCGGCGCTTGAGAACGCATCCAGGTCGGCGGGGGTGGACGAAGACAAGCTGTACGTCGGCACGATTACCGTGGACGAGGGGCCAACCGCAAAACGGTGGAGGCCGCGGGCCATGGGGCGGGCCACCAGGATTCGGAAGAGAACCAGCCACATCCATATAGCGCTGGAAGAAGAGTAGAGTTCCTTACCATCGGAGGCTCCGGCGGTATTTCCATGAACATTGGGAAGTCCGTACCGGCCCCCCGACGCACCCTCAGGAGGCCTATCTTGGGACAAAAGGTACATCCCCTCGGGTTTAGGCTGGGCATAACCCGAACCTGGGATTCTCGCTGGTATTCGCAGAAGGATTTCGGAAACTTCCTGCTGGAAGATCTGAAGCTCCGGGATTTCGTCAAGAAGCGACTATCCCAAGCAAGTATTTCGCGCATAGAGATCGAGAGAGCTGCGGGGAAGATCAGGCTGATCATCCACACGGCCCGCCCCGGGGTCGTAATCGGTCCCAAAGGCAGCGAAATAGAAAAGCTTCGGCGTGAGATTCTCCGCCTCACGGATAAGGATGTCATTGTCGATATCAAGGAGATACGGAAGCCGGAAATCGACGCACAACTCGTGGCGGAGAATGTGGCTCAGCAGCTCGAGCGGAGAATAGCCTTTCGGAGGGCCATGAAGAAGTCGGTTTCGTCCGCGCTGAAATCGGGAGCCAAGGGGATCCGGATTGCCACGGCGGGACGTCTGGGCGGAGCGGAAATGGCCCGTCGCGAATGGTATCGCGAGGGACGCGTACCGTTGCATACCCTCCGGGCGGATATTGACTACGGTTTTGCCCAGGCTGCGACGACGTACGGTGTGATCGGCATAAAGGTTTGGATCTTCAAGGGAGAAAAGATCAGGAGCACTCCTGGGGAGAGTTGAGATGCTAGCGCCCAAGAAGGTAAAATATAGGAAGAGGCAAAAGGGCCGAATGAGAGGCCGCCCGCTCAGAGGGACCCAGGTGTCTTTCGGTGAATTCGGACTGATGGCGTTGGCGCCGGGCTGGATCACCGCAAGGCAGATCGAGGCTGGTCGTGTGGCCATGACCCGTCATGTCAAGAGGGGCGGGAAGATATGGATCCGAGTGTTTCCGGACAAGCCTATCACCAAGAAGCCCGCGGAGACTCGAATGGGAAAAGGCAAGGGAGCTCCGGAAGAGTGGGTAGCGGTGGTCAAGCCCGGAATCGTGATGTACGAGATGGAAGGCGTCCCCGTGGAAGTCGCACGCGAAGCTTTTCGCCTTGCTGCTCGGAAAATGCCCATCAAGACACGCTTTGTTGTTCGTGAGGAGTAGCTATGAAGGCCCAAGAGCTCAGGGATCTCTCTGTGGACGAGCTTGTTGCGAAAGAAGGGGAGTTCCGGGAAGAGGAATTTAACCTTCGCTTCAAGCATGCCACAGGTCAACTTGAAAAGACGGATCGGCTCAAGAGGCTCCGCCGGGATATTGCGCGAGTGAAGACCATCATGAAAGAAAGGGGGGCGGCCGAATGACGGGCTCCTCTGATAATCGGAAGCAACGAAAGGTCCGCACGGGCGTCGTTATCAGCAACAAAATGGATAAGACCGTTGTGGTGGAGGTCAGCCGGACGGTGGTGCATCCGGTGTATAAGAAGTACGTCCGCCGGAGGAAACGGTTCATGGCCCACGATGAGGGTAACCGGTGCCGGATAGGCGACGAAGTGATGATCGTGGAAACAAAGCCGCTGAGCCGCCATAAGAATTGGCGTGTTCGAAAGATAGTGAAGGAAGCGGCACTTCCCGGAGGTTCGTCATGATTCAGCAACAGTCCCGTATGGACGTCGCAGACAACTCCGGGGCCAAGGAGCTCTTCTGCATCAAGGTGCTGGGCGGCACGAGACGCAAGTATGCGAGTGTCGGCGACGTGGTGGTGGTTTCGGTGAAAGAGGCCATTCCCAACTCCAAGGTGAAAAAGGGAGAGGTCCACAAAGCCGTGGTGGTACGGACGCGCAGAGCGGTTCGGCGTCCCGACGGGTCGGCGATACGGTTCGACGATAATTCGGCCGTTTTGATCAACAATCAGATGGAGCCGATCGGAACCCGTATATTCGGTCCGGTGGCACGGGAGCTGAGGGCCCGGAGGTTCATGAAGATCGTGTCCTTGGCTCCGGAGGTCCTCTAGGCATGCCAAAGATCAAAAAGAACGACAAGGTTAAGGTGATTTCGGGCAAAGAGAAGGGCCGGCAGGGAAAAGTCCTGAAGGTCCTGAGAGACAAGGATGCAGCCCTGGTGGAGAGGCTCAACATCATGAAGCGTCACACCAAGGCCGGTACGCAAGCCGGCCGGACGGGGGGCATCGTTGAGAAGGAAGCCCCCATCAAACTGTGCAAACTCATGCTTGTCTGTCCGAAATGCTCAAAGCCGGCCAGAATCGGCACGCGGGTTCTCGACGATGGCGACAGAGTCCGTTATTGCAAGAAGTGTGACGAGCAGATAGACGGTTAGAAGGAAGAGCGTCATGGCCTCGCGGTTGAAAGAGTATTACGAGAAATCAGTTGGTCCGATGCTTACCGAGCGGTTCAAGTACAAGAATCCCATGCAGGTTCCGGAGCTCCGGAAGATCGTAGTCAACATGGGGCTGGGTGAGGCAATTCAAAACGGTAAGGTGCTTGAGAGCGCGCAACAGGAAATGTCTCTTATAACCGGTCAGTGGCCGGTACTGAGGAAGGCTCGGAAGTCCATAGCGTCCTTCAAGCTCAGGGAAGGGATGACGATCGGCTGCAAGGTCACCCTGAGAAGGGATGTGATGTATCACTTCCTCGACAAGCTCATCAACATAGCGCTTCCACGCGTCCGTGATTTCCGCGGAGTGAACCCACGCGGCTTCGATGGCCGAGGGAACTTTTCCATGGGGGTCAAGGAACAGATCATCTTTCCGGAGATCGATTACGACAAGATCGACAAGATTCGAGGGATGAACATCACTCTGGTGACTTCGGCCCCAAACGATGAGGAAGCTCGGCAACTATTGGAAGGCCTGGGGATGCCGTTCAGGAAGTAGGCGACTTGGCCTCGGAGGAGGAAGCGTGGCAAAAATATCGATGATCGTCAAGGCCGCCAGGCCCCAGAAGTTTGCTGTAAGGCAGTACAACCGTTGCGGGATTTGCGGGCGCCCCCGAGCCTATTACCGCAAGTTCAAATTGTGTAGAATATGCCTGAGGACACAGGCTCTCAAGGGCAATGTCCCCGGAATGGTCAAATCCAGCTGGTAGGAGACAGTTCACATGAGCATGACAGACCCGATAGCGGACCTGTTAACGCGCATACGCAACGCAAGGCACGCCCGCAAGGAACAGCTGACGGTGCCCGCATCCAACCTCAAGATCGGAATTTCCCAGATTTTAAAAGAGGAAGGATATCTCAAGAAGTATAAGGTTATACGGTCTGCGAAGAACAAGCAGGGCATATTGAAACTCACCCTGCGTTACGACGAGGATGCAAAGTGCATTATAGAGGGTCTGGCTCGGGTCTCCACTCCCGGACGGAGAGTTTACGTAGGTCACGACCATCATCTGAAGAGCCACGGCGGCATAGGAATCCTCGTTCTGACAACGTCTCAGGGGATCATGACCGACAAAGAGGCTCGGCGCCGCCGGATAGGCGGCGAGGTGCTGTGCAGCATCTGGTAAGCGGAAAATTGCAGGAGCATTACTGATGTCCAGAATAGGCAAGGCCCCAGTGGCCATACCGGACAAGGTGAAGGTTACGTATTCACCGCCCGTGCTGAGCGTGGAAGGCCCCAAGGGCAGCCTAAGCATGCCGGTTTCCAATCGGGTCGGCGTGGAGGTTGAAGAGAACGCAATCAGGGTCGTTGCGCTCGACGATCACCGGAAATGCCGAGCCATGCACGGCCTCATGCGCAGTCTCATCCAGAACATGGTAACGGGAGTCACCGAGGGCTTCACCAAATCGCTGGAAATAGTCGGCGTCGGGTACCGGGCCGAGGCCGGTACTGATTCGGTGACCCTGAACGTGGGTTATTCAAATCCCGTGGTGCTGCCCCTGCTTGAGGGATTGACCGTCGATGTCGAAAAGAACACGATCATCCATGTCCGGGGTATCGACAAGCAACAAGTGGGCGAGATGGCGGCACGTATAAGGCGTGTGCGCAAGCCCGAGCCGTATCGGGGTAAAGGGATACGGTACTTGGGCGAACAGGTGCGGCGCAAGGTCGGGAAGGCCGGATCCAAGTAGGCTGAGGACCGGCAGCCGGGAACCTAGTGATGGATTGGCGGAGAGGGAACCAAAAATGGCCGGAGATAATAAGAAGACCGTCGCCAGGGACAAGAAGAGAGGGCGTGTCCGCGTGAAGATCGCAAAGAACCGCAGTCGGCACAGATTGACGGTTTTCCGTTCAAACAGGAACATTTACGCGCAAATCGTCGATGATGCCGGCGGCGTTACCGTGGTGCAGGCTTCTACCATGGATAAGGAGTTCCGCAGGAAATCCGGGGAAGCGTTCACCAAGGATACCGCACGTGAGATTGGGAAGAGACTGGCGTCTCGCGCCAAGGAAAAGAACATCGTTCAAGTTGTCTTTGACAGGGGCCCCTACTTGTACCACGGTAAGGTCAAGGCCTTGGCCGACGGAGCAAGGGAGGGAGGACTTGATTTCTAGTCTTCTTGAAGGAAGGAGCGCTCTTTGCAGAGTAGATCCGATGTGGCCGCGGAAGGAGAACTGAAGGACCGGGTGGTCCACTTGAGTCGTGTCGCCAAAGTCGTCAAAGGCGGGAGACGGTTTTCCTTCAGCGCGGTGGTAGTTGTAGGCGACGGACGGGGGCGTGTGGGCTATGGCTTGGGAAAGGCCAACGAAGTTCCCGAGGCCATTAGGAAGGGCGTTGAAAGAGCCAAGGCCTCCATGGTTGAGGTTCCGATAATCAACGGCAGCGTACCCCACGAGATAACCGGGCGGTACGGTGCCGCCAAGGTGTTCCTAAAGCCGGCAGGCTCGGGAACGGGCGTCATTGCCGGAGGCGCCGTACGCGCCGTGATGGAGGCCGTCGGAGTCCGGGATATCTTGACAAAGTGCATTGGGACGAATAATCCTCACAATGTGGTCAAGGCGACTTTCGACGGACTGAAGGGCCTCCGGACGCAAAAGCAGATCCTAAGAAAGCTCGGTAAGACGATCCCTTCCGACGAGCAAGCACCGGCCCCGGAGGAGGCGTAGACCAATGCTTAAGGTGACTCTCAAGAAAAGCACCATTAAGTCCACCAAGGCCCAGAAGGAAACCGTACGAGGCCTCGGGCTGACTCGGCTGAACTCCAGCCGCATACTCAAGGATACCCCGGAGGTGCGGGGAATGGTAGATAAGGTCGGTCACTTGGTGGAATGGGAAGAGGTGGCCGGGTGAGCAACCGGGTGAGCGGAGATATTCATGAATCTATCTGATCTAAGTGGACCGCCGACGAGGAGAAAATCCAGACGGGTAGGACGCGGCGAGTCGTCGGGTGTCGGCAAGACATGCGGAAAGGGACACAAGGGACAGAAATCCCGTTCCGGAGGCAAGGTCGCGCCGGGGTTCGAGGGCGGCCAGATGCCGCTTCAAAGACGTCTTCCGAAGAAAGGCTTCAAGAACCCTTTCCGGATCCGGTATAACGTCATCAACCTGAGGGACCTTTCCCGCGTGGAGACGGAGACGGAGATAACCTCCGGGCTGCTCCGGGACAAAGGGATCGTAAAACGGCGCGGACCGGTAAAGCTGCTCTCCAACGGAGAGGTGACCAGCGCCTATACGATCAAACTCGACAGAGTCAGCTCTGGCGCCCGCGCAAAGATAGAGGCGGCAGGGGGATCCGTGGTAGACTCGTGAACTGCGGACCGACAATGCCGGCACCGATCGAGGTAATGATCAATCCTGGTTCGTTTGTTAGGAGAGTCCCGTCGTGATAGGTTCCTTCGGCAACATAGCTAAGATTCCGGAACTCAAGCGCAGGGTGATTTTCACTCTCCTCATGCTGCTCGTGTATCGTCTGGGGGTGCACATACCTACCCCCGGGATTAACACGGCGGCGTTGAAAGAGTTCTTCGGCAAGTACCAGCAGACCCTGTTCGGCGTGGTGGACATGTTCACCGGCGGAGCAATGGAGAATTTCTCCGTCTTCTCCCTGGGGATCATGCCGTACATTAGTGCGTCGATCATTCTGCAACTGCTCACGGTAGTCGTTCCGCACCTGGAGCGTCTCTCGAAAGAGGGCGAAGCGGGCAGGAAAAAGATTACTCAGTACACCAGGTATGGAACCGTAGTCCTGTCGTTGATTCAGGGGATGGGCATCAGCATAGGATTGGCAAATACCGAGAACATGGTCTACATTTCCAAACCGGCGTTTGTCATCCTCTCCATGGTGACGCTCACCGCAGGCACGGCGTTTATTATGTGGCTGGGCGAGCAAATAACTGAGCGGGGCATAGGAAACGGAATATCGCTCATCATTTTCGCCGGTATTGTGGCACGTATGCCTTCTGCGCTGGGAAGCACCGTCCAGCTGGTGCAGACCGGGGACATGGGCTTCCTCATTCTGCTCCTCCTCTTGGCGATCATGATAGGCGTTATCGCTACCATAGTCTTTGTGGAGCGGGGCCAACGGAGAATTCCGGTTCAGTACGCGAAACGGGTGGTGGGCAGGCGCGTATACGGAGGGCAGAGCACCCACTTGCCTTTGAAGGTGAACACCGCGGGGGTCATCCCCCCGATATTCGCATCTTCGCTGATTATCTTTCCCGCGACCATCGCCCAATTTCTCAACGTGCCGGCGTTGACGTACGTCACCTCATGGTTGACCCCGGCCACGGGCGTTTACGAAGTCATCTACATCGCACTGATCATTTTCTTCTGCTACTTCTACACGGCGGTGACGTTTAATCCGGTGGACGTCGCGGAAAACATGAAGAAATATGGAGGCTATATTCCCGGAATTCGGCCGGGAAAGAAGACCTCTCAGTACATCGACAAGGTACTCACCAGAATCACATTAGGGGGAGCCATCTACATCTCGTTAGTGTGTGTTCTCCCGTCGATCCTGATTGCACGGTTTAACGCGCCCTTTTATTTTGGAGGAACCTCATTACTCATCGTCGTAGGAGTGGCTCTGGATACGTTGACTCAGATTGAGACCCACATGATCCAGAGGCATTATGAGGGGTTTATCCGAACGGGCCGGATCAAAGGGAGACGCTGAGTCGTTCTTGCCCTTACAGAGGAAGGTATCATGCGCATCGTACTGTTGGGAGGACCTGGATCAGGCAAAGGGACACAAGCGAAGAAGCTGATTGACAAAGTCGGGGTGCCGCAGATTTCCACGGGCGACATCTTTCGGGCCGCGCTCAAAGAGGGCACTCCCATGGGCCTCAAGGCGAAAACGTATATGGATAAGGGAGAACTCGTTCCGGATGACGTGGTGATCGGCGTGGTGGAGGAGCGGCTTACGAAACCCGACCTGGACAAGGGCTACATGCTTGACGGCTTTCCGCGTACCCTCCCGCAGGCAGAGGCGCTCGACAAGATACTCGACGGTCAAGAGAAGGCCATCGATCATGCCATTCTGGTTGATGTTCCCGACGAGGAACTGGTGGCGAGACTGTCGGGAAGACGTACATGCAGAAACTCCGACTGCGGGGCCATGTTTCATGTGATGTTCAATCGCTCCAAGAAGGAGGGGATCTGCGATAAATGCGGCAGCGAACTCTATCAGAGAGACGATGACTCGGAAGCAACCATCAGGGAAAGGCTGACCGTGTACAACAGTCAAACGGCTCCCTTGATCGACTACTACGAGAACAAAGGTCTGCTCCGTCGAGTAAAGGGAGTAGGGCCCATCGATGAGATCTTTGCCGCCATAGAAAAGGTCTTAGCGTAGGGACCTGTCCCCGGAGGGGAGAGGAGAAGCCCATGAAAGTAAGGGCATCGGTTAAGAGGATTTGCGACAAATGTAAGATCATCAAGCGCCGAGGGATTGTGCGGGTGATCTGCGACAATCCCAAACATAAACAGCGCCAGGGATAGCCCGGCGTAGGACGCTTTATCGCCAGGAGGATTATCGTGGCGCGAATTGCAGGTATTGACCTTCCCAAGAACAAGCGCATGCGGATAGCGCTGACGTACATTTATGGGATAGGCAGGACTTCGGCCCAACGGATTCTGGAAGAGGCGGGCCTCGATCCGGACATGAGTTCGGATCGGTTGACCGAGGTCGACGTGGCCAAAATCCGTGAGGTTCTCGATCGCTCGTACAAGGTTGAAGGTGATCTTCGTCGCGATGTCACCATGAACATCAAGAGGCTGATGGACCTCGGATGCTACCGCGGCCTGCGGCATCGCCGCGGGCTTCCGGTCCGGGGCCAGAGGACCCACACCAACGCCCGCACCCGCAAAGGTCCGAGAAAAATGCAGGTAGGCCGGCGCAAGTAGGTTGATGGGAGTACTTCGACGAAGGTGGGCGCCCCATCCGTGAGACGCGGATGTATGGGCAGGGAGAGCCTCGGGACGCAGCCGGCCCCCGCACGAGATCCATGCCGGAGCATGGCGCAATAACGAAATTACCCCCTCACGGGGGCCCCTTACACGGAGAGGTTAATGCCAAGGCGGCGTATTGCTCGGAAGAAGAAGGAAAGACGGAACATACCGCGTGGAGTGGCCCACATTCAGTCCACCTTTAACAACACCATCGTGACCATAACCGACCTGGACGGCAATGTGGTGGCCTGGTCTTCGGCAGGCACCCAGGGATTCAAGGGATCCAGAAAATCTACTCCGTTTGCTGCTCAGCTTGCCGCCGAAGATGCGGCCCGCAAGGCTATGGAGCACGGAATGCGCTTGGTCGAGGTGTTGATAAAGGGCCCCGGGGCCGGCAGGGAAGCAGCGCTCAGGTCCCTTCAGGCAGCGGGGTTTCAGATTACATTGATAAAGGATGTTACTCCCATTCCACACAACGGATGTAGGCCGCCCAAGAGACGGAGAGTTTAGGTTCTCACGTATCCGAAGGCTGCGAAGCATCGAAGGAGAGAGGCTTGGCACGTTATCGAGAATCGGTTTGCAGGTTCTGCCGTCGTGAAACAACGAAGCTGTTCTTGAAAGGAGATCGGTGCTACTCCGACAAATGCTCCGTTGAGAGAAGGAATTATCCTCCGGGGCAGCATGGTCAGAGCAGGGTGAAGCATACCGACTACGGCATCCAGCTCCGTGAAAAGCAGAAGGTCCGCCGAATATATGGGATTCTGGAAAAGCAGTTCCGCAACTATGTGCACCTGGCCGAAAGAAAAAGAGGAGTGACGGGTGAAAACCTGCTTCTCCTTCTGGAATCGCGCTTGGACAACATAGTCTTTAAGATGGGGTTCGCTTCTTCCAGGACGCAAGCCAGGCAACTGGTCAATCACGGGCACTTTCTCGTCAACGGAAGGAAAGTGGACATTGCGTCCTACCGTACTAAGCCCGGGGATGTCATATCGGTTAGGGAAACGAGCCGGGCCGTCAAGTCCATTGAGGAGTCCGTGAAGACGGTGACACGCCGGGGTATTCCCGACTGGATGGATGTGAGCACGGCGGACTACAGCGGTACAATTAAGGCCATGCCCACTCGGGAAGATCTACCTACGACTATCAGGGAACAGTTGATCGTGGAATTCTACTCGAAATAGGTCGGAGCAGTTCTTCCGGCGGCAAAGGCGGCCCGGCCGCCTGCCCTTTGCGACAGAGGGAGACTCGAATTGTTTCCCGACGGACACATTGTAAAGACGGTCTCGACAACACCCGCCGAATTCCCCCGGAGGAGAATTCGCTAAACATGATGAGGGAAGCCATGAGCCATACAGGGCACACCCTAATGAGACGAAATTGGACAGAACTCATCCGGCCCCGGCGTATGGAGGTCGATGAGGTTACGCATACTCCGTTCTACGGGAAATTCGTGTGTGAACCCCTTGAAAGAGGTTTTGGTATAACGTTGGGCAACGCGCTGCGACGGGTGCTTCTGTCTTCGCTTCAAGGTGCGGCGATTACACAAGTGAAGATCGACGGGGTGCTTCACGAGTTTTCAACCATGCCCGGAGTAAAAGAGGACGTTACCGACCTGATCCTCAACCTGAAACAGGTGAAGGTGAAGCTCCACACCGAAGAGCCGAAGAGTCTGAGTTTGGAAGCAGCCGGCGAAGGAGAAGTGCGCGCCGGCGACATCGTTAGCGACGCGACGGTTGAGATAGTCAACCCCGAGCAATTGCTGGCGACCTTGTCAAAAGAAGGCCAACTGTCCATGACCATGCTTGCGGAGTGGGGAAAGGGCTACGTCCCCGCCGAACTGAACAAGAAAGAAGACGAGGTCATAGGTACGCTGGCTCTGGACGCAGTGTTTTCTCCGATCCGCAAGGTAAGCTACAAAATTACCAACGCCCGAGTGGGGCGAAGGACCGATTTCGATAAGCTGACGGTGGAGATTTGGACCGACGGCACCGTTCATCCGGAAGATGCGTTGGCTCAGGCGGCCAAGATCCTGAGGGAGCAGTTCCTCGTGTTTCTGAATTTCGAGGAGGAGGAGAAGTTTATTCTCGAAGACAGACCCCATCGGGAACCCGAGATCAATGAAAACCTCTTTAGGAGCGTAGGCGAACTCGAACTCAGCGTGCGGTCGGCCAACTGCCTCAAAAACGCGGACATTCGATTCATTGGGGAACTGGTTCAGCGAACGGAATCGGAGATGCTCAAGACCAAGAATTTCGGGCGTAAATCCCTGAACGAAATCAAGGAAATTCTTTCCGATATGGACCTTCATTTGGGCATGGTAATCCCCAATTTCCCGTCCCGGGAAGAACTGGAGCAAATGCGACAGGATCGCGAGAACTACATCGCCGAATGAAATTGGGAGAGAGACATGCGTCACAGGAAAGCACGATACAGACTTGGTATGAACAGCTCGCACAGGCAAGCCATGCTCCGGAACATGGTTACGTCACTGCTGGAGCATGAGAGCATTAAGACAACCGACGCCCGGGCGAAGGCGCTCCGGAGTTTGGCCGATAAGATGATAACTTTGGCGAAAAGAGGAGACCTGCACGCGCGGCGTCAGGCCTTGCAGGTGATCCGCTCAAAACGGGTTGCAAAACGGTTGTTTGAGGAAATCGGACCGCGGTTCTCGAATCGCAACGGCGGGTATGTGCGGGTCGTCAAACTCGGATACCGGCCGGGCGACAGGGCCGCAATTTCCCTGGTGGAACTCGTGGAGAGGGCGGCCAAAGAATCTGAAACCAAAGGAGCTGCGGCGAAGGCCAAAGGTCTCAAGGATAAGATCATCGGCAGCCTCAAGTCCAAATAGACGGTTTTCTCGGGGCCGGAGGTTGGGTATCGTCATCCGCACCGCGCGGGCACGACCAAATGGAATTCTTCCCACCGGGACTTGGGGGATCGTCGCCGCGTCCGGGGACCCGGATCCCTCAAGTTTCCCATGATCCGTGTGCACAACCTTTCATTCGCATATGCTCCAGAGCGGCATATCGTCTTCGAACATCTCAATCTTCATATAGAACCACTGACTTGGGCGGCGGTTATAGGCCCGGATGGATCCGGGAAAACCACGCTGGGGAAACTCGTCAAGGGTCTCCTCATTCCCGATGCGGGTTCAATAAGCATCACCGACACGTGTGCCCGCGACGTGGACTCGGTGGGCTACCTCGGGGGGGATCCTGCCGATCTTGCCGTAGGAATGACCGTGGAAGAGGACGTGGTCTTCGGCATGGAAAACATGGGGCTGCCGAGAAGGGAAATCCGGGACCGGCTTAAGGATGCCCTTATGCGGACCGGCCTGGCGAATATGGGGAAACGTCTGGTCCATACGCTCTCCGGCGGGGAGCAGCAGAAACTGGCGCTTGCCGGTGTGCTCGCCATGAGAGTCAAAGTCCTGATTATAGACGAGGCACTGGGAATGCTCGACAGACCCGTACGAAGATCGATCCGGTCGCTCTTGGCTTCTCTGCGCCGGGATCCGGGCCTGACCATCATGGAAATGGCCTCCGGCGTCGATGATTTGTACTCGGCAGACAGAGTTGTTTTCCTGTCTCGTGGGAACATCGGGTTTGACGGATCTGCCTCGGAGTTTCTGTCGGGGCTTCCGGGGATACGCTGGTCTTCCATGAACGGGGGCCTGCCGGCATTGAACGCAGCCCTGCATCAAAAAGGGCTCATACCGGAAGACGGCGTTGACGCGGCGGGACCGGTAGGGATATTGCTCAATCATATTAACCAACTAAAACATTAGGCACGAAAAGACTTGAGATTTGGTCTCGTCCGAGGTATATGACAAGCCCGAGGGGTACTGTCCTTATCGAAGGAAGCGCCATGTCACGGCAAGGAAGGCCGAGAGCACATTGAAACCTATCTTGGGACGGGCTGTCAAATACATTAAGATACTGCTCCTTGTGAGCGCGGTTGCATCGGCGGGCATACTCATGGGTGAGAAGGGCTTGAGCCGGAAGCGCGATCTCGAACGGAACAGGCTGCTCCTGATGTCGGAGAATGAGCAATTAGCGGCGGAAATCAAGTCCCTCGAACGTGAGGTCACATTGTTGGGGTCGGACCCTAAGACCATAGAAAAGGCGGCGAAGCGCAAACTGGGGATGGCCCGGCCCGACGAGACCGTATATCTTTTCGAACCATCTCACATCACGCGAAAGAACGGCTCCCACGCAGGGGTTGGTTTAACAAAGCGACATAACATCCCTTAATTTAGTATTTTTCTGGTTGACATGGCGCGGCTTTTTCAGTATTCTCATGCTGCGGCTCAAAACTTCTCAGGATCTTAATCCGCTGAGGACGCGAAATGGCACTTTCCAAGATCATTGGTCTTGACATCGGATCCAGCATGGTAAAGCTGGTGGAAATTGACCGCTCCAAGAAGGGTTTCAGCCTTGAGTACGCAGGGTTGGCCCCGTTACCGGACGGAGCCATCGTAGACAAGTCAATCAAGAAGCCTGATCTGGTCGGCCAAGCCATCAGTGCCCTCCACAAGAACTCGAAGAGCCGTACCAAACAAGTCGGCACTTCTTTGGCGGGCAAGGCGGTCATCATCAAGCAGGTCACCATGACTTCCATGAGCGACTCGCAACTGGAAAAACAGATTCAAATGGAGGCTGAGCCCTATATTCCTTTCGACATCAAGGACGTTCATCTCGACTTCTTCATCATGGGAGACCGCCCGGAAAAAGAAGGAGCGATGGAGGTAGTGTTGGTTGCGGCCAAGAAAGACTATATGGCCGAGTATATCGATCTCGTCGGGTCGTTGAATCTCGTGCCGGTGGTGATAGACGTCGATCCGTTCGCCTTGGAAGTGATGTACGAGTTCTGTTACCCCAACGTGCAGGAAGAGATTGTGGCCTTGGTCAACGTTGGAGCCAGCACGATAAACGTCAATATCCTCAAGTCGGGAGCATCTCAGTATACCCGCGATCTTCCGCTGGGCGGGGATTCCATAACCAGGGAGATCATGAGATTCTTTGACGTGGACTACGACCGTGCGGAGAATATCAAGCGCGGATCACAACTTGAGAATGTAAATCCGAGAAATCTCCGGAAGATATTTCAACGTTCCGTAGACTACTTCGTGTCCGAGCTTCAAAAGATACTCGACTTCTTTTCCACCAACGTCTCTTATGACCCGATCCAGAAGATATTCTTATCCGGCGGAGCAGCTGCGACCTATGGGCTGTCTTCAACGATGGAAGCGGAGCTCAATATACCCGTAGAAATCATCGATCCGTTTAGGAGCCTGAGAATCGATGAAAAGGTATTTGACATGGATTACCTCAACAGCGTCGGCGCCACCATGGCCATCGCAGTGGGGCTGGCGCTAAGGGACGAAAGGGATAAGCAGGTTTAAATGGTCAGAGTCAATCTTCTCCCTATCAGAGACATCCTCCGCAAGCGTGAGCTCAAGCAGTTCTTCATTATGGCGGGGATTGCCGCCTTCGGGGTCGCAGCCATCTGTACGCTTACCTATGTCTTCTTCAGCATACAAGAGGCGAATTTGGAGGCGGAAAGAAAGTCCCAGCAGCAGACGCTGAACAAGCTCAAAGACAAGAACAAAGAGATCACGGACCTGAAGAACGAGATCACCCGGCTTCAGAAGCAGGTTGACACAATTCAGAAGCTCACCAAGATCCGAGACACCCCGGCACCATTCATGGCTGCGGTTTCCTTGGCAATACCGGACGCCGTCTGGGTGAAGACCATAAGCAAGACGCATAAGAACTTCACGCTTGCCGGCACCGGGGTGGACAATACCGTTGTAGTCAACTTTGTGGAGAGACTGCAGAAGCTGAGACAGGATTTCAGTCCCCAACAGCCCTGGCTGGACCCGAAGAACACGAAAGAGAAGAGTTTCTTTGAGGAAGTCAAGCTGGTCTCCATAGTGACAAGCACGGCGCAGAAGGGCGGCTTGGATTCGGTAACATTCCAGATTACGGGTCATTTGAGGTGAGATTGGCGCCATGAATCCAGAAGACATTTTTTATAAGCTTACAGGGCTCCAGCGAGCCCTGATCGTTGCCGGTATAGGCGTCCTCATTATGGTGGCGGTCTACTTTCTGCTGATCGCGGACATGCGGGAGAAGATAGCCGGTATTGAGAGCCAAATTGACAAGTTAAAGATTGAGGTCGGCAACCAGGAAAGGATCGTGAAGGAAGGCCCAACGCTGAAGGCACGAATCGAGCTGCTCAAGCGGAGTCTTCAGACCATGGTGGCTTCTCTTCCCGAAAAACAGGATATTGAAGTGTTGCTCAAGAAGATTACCGACCTCCTGGCGGAAACGAATCTTGTGGCCACCAGATTCATGCCGGGCAAGGAGGCCGTCGTCCACGAACTTTACTATGCCAAGATTCCGATAAAGCTCAATGTCCGTGGAGACTATTACAAACAAGGTTCGTTTCTTGCCGCTCTCAACGGTCTCCCCCGTATAGTCAACGTGCCGATAATAACTCTCAGGGAAGCAGGCTTCGCCGGTAGAGAAGGTGAAGTGGCCAAGAAGCGGGATGTTATTCCCCTGGTGGCGGACATGAGCGGTGAGACCTATCGGCGGCTCACCCCCGAAGAGATCAAGAGCATTGCCCAGCCTGGAAAGGCCGGGAAAGGCGGCCGCGGCGGCGGGCGCGCTCGGAAGTGACATTACTCCATCACCGAGGTTTCAGCATGCAACGCCAAAACGACATGACATTCCGGATAAAGGCCTCTTGCGTCTGTGCAGTGATGGGAATGCTCACATCACTAACGGGGTGCCAAGAGGTGAACACGGCCATAGACAGTCTCCTTGGAAAACGCTCTCCGGTTCTCTCGGAGGCGCAAAAATCACTGCCCATATCGCCCATATCGGTAGTACCGGTGAGGAAGCGGCCCGCAGGCGAATTGCCGCCGACTCCCGCGCCCACGGTCGGTGAGACGGAGGAACGCAAAAGCGGAGAGAAAGGATCTGCCGGGGCCGCCGGCAGGGATGAAACCGCGACACAGGACAAGACCGGCCGGCCGGCGCCGCCTGAAGCGCGGATGAAGGAAACCCCAGTGGTGCTGTCCAAGGGTAAGAAGCGGTCTCCGGGTCCTGAGACAATGGCGCCTCGCCCGAAAGAGAAGGAAGCGCCTGCCGCCGCCAAGGCGGAAAAGCCTCCCACGGATTTCACCGTCGGCCGGGATCCGTTCAAAGCTCCCACGGAGGTTCTTCCCAGCGAGTGCCCCCCTTCCATGCCGCTCTGCCGGTTCGACCGTTCCCAGTTGAAAGTCGTCGGCGTCATTCAAGTCGAGAACGGCCAATTCAAGGGCATGGTGGAGGATCCCGACGGGAGAGGATACTTCATAACACCGGGAATGCAGATCGGCGGCGCCACCGTGACCCAGGTTACCAATAAGGGCATCGTGCTCCACATCGCAAAATCCAAACAGGATGTGGTGATGCCGTTATTCCTGGAAGCTCGGGAAGCTCAGGAGTTTTAGAGCCGATCCCCGCCGGCAATTCCGCATTTGTCTGAAAATCCCCCTCCTTCTCGTTCTCGTAGGGCTAGGCCCCCGTGCCTACCCGGGCGGCCACGGGGGGCCGCCCCTACAGCCTGGGAATGCCTATCCGCCGTGCTCTGCCCGGTCTTCGGCCCGGAACTCCGAGAGATTTTCATGGCCGGTTGTGACCGCCCTATCATGGAGGTTTAGTCGAAGCAACCGAGTTGACAGGAGTGGATCTTTATCTTCATCTCATCGAGAAGCTTGCCCATCTTTCCACGCGGAACACCCGCCCGGTCGGCTATGTCGCACGCGGACTTGCACGACATGCGGCCGTCGGACTGCTTCTCCATGATCAGATCGTGCAGTTGAGAATCTTCCATTCCCATGCCCCTTTCTTCGAGCTTGTGAGTCGTCCCGTCCCAGAGCACGGGATTGTCTCCTCACCATAGTATCCCATAGAGTATACCACCTTCGGAAAATTGAAAAGCCCGGTGCAAGGCCCACGCGTAAGCATTCGCTTTCCCGGGGGGGGCGGAGTTTCTGCCGGCATGATATAGTGGCGCGCATTGAATACTGCGGACGCCTTCACGTTCGTAATTGCGAGCCCGACGGAAGTGAGGGCACGGCAATGCCGGCCTTTCATGAAGCATTGAGATTGCTTTCCCGCGTTCTGAGCGGGACTGCGCTCCTCGCAATGACAGGAACGACCGGCGAAATCCTTGAGGAACTGGATTAGGATTACCGCTAAATTCAAAGAGCGTCACCATAAACGTAAGCCGGACGGGGCACACCCGCGATCGGGTTTTCCGGGCATGCGATGTCGACACTGAACCTATCAGGCCTTCTTAGACCGGACGAGCACAGCTGTCAACCAGAATCCACGGTCTCGTGTAAGCATTCACTTACACAGGGACGGCATCTTTGCACGGGATGTCTTTGCGAGCGAAGCGAAGGAATCTCAGCGCGGGAAAGAAGGCAAATATGATTCCAGCCCCCTGACACCTCAGAGGGTAACGAGGTTTTCCATTTCCTTTGACCCGCGATTAGGGGCCACACAGCGCGGGACGCTTTTTTGCTTGACAAACTCAAACAACTATTTGAGATAATGATTTGAAATATAGGAGGCACCATGATGCGCGTCAAACGAAAGGATGGTCAAGAAACACGTGCAAATCTGCTCGATGCCGCGGCACGAGTGTTTGCGGAGAAGGGGTTCCATGCTTCGACCGTCAGCCAAATCTGCGAGGCGGCCGGCGCCAATGTCTCTTCGGTGAGCTACTACTTTGCCGGCAAGGAAGAACTGTACGTGAAAGCCTGGCAAAGGGCGTTGGATTTGTCGCTCGAGAAGTACCCGCTGGATGGCGGCGTCCCCGCGGACGCCCCGGCCGAGGAGCGGCTCCGCGGCCACATCCGGGCCGTGGTGGCACGCTGCGCCGATCCGGACAGTCTCGATTTCGACATCGTCCATCAGGACATGGCCGGCCCCACCGGCCTCCTTACGGATATCATGCGTCAAAGCCTCCAACCGTTGCGCGAGGCAACCACGCGGTTGGTCCGCGAACTCATGGGGCAGGATGCTTCCGATCAACAAGTGGATCTGTGCCATATCAGCATTATAAGCCAATGTATCGGCTATCTGATGCCGAAGCGCACGCGGCACCGTTTGATAAACGGGGCCGGCCGATGCGAGCACATGGCGGCTGAAATCGATCCAGAAGTCTTTGCAGATCACGTGTTCGAGTTCAGCCTTGCGGGTATCCGGCATGTTGCAGCCTCGTCCGGGAGAGGAGAGAGAGGGTAACCATGATGAACGCGGTGAAGGCCTTTGTGGTCGTCGCGCTCTGCGCTGTAGCCGTCGTCGCGGTGCAGCGGGTGATTGGAACGGCCAAGCCCGCGATGCCGCCCCGTGGTGAACGGGAGGCCGTCGTGAAGGTTGGCTCCGTAGAGGAACTAAACTTCGCAGACCGGATCGAGGCGGTCGGCACGGCCAAGGCCAATGAGTCCGTGACCGTCACTGCAACCGTGCCGGAGCGGATCGAGAAGATCTTTTTCGAGGAAGGCGCCGACGTACAAGCGGGAGATGTTCTCGTGCAGTTGGAAGCGGCCGAAGAACGGGCGTCACTGGAGGAGGCGATCGTCGACCTGGACGAGCAGAAGCGGGAGCTGGAAAGAGTGCGTGTTCTCGTGGAAAAGACGGTCCAGAGCAGGCAAGAGTTCGATAAGCAACAGACCAAGTTCAGGGCTGCACAGGCGCGCCGAAAGGGGGCTGAGGCGCGTTTGCGGGACCGCATCATCGTCGCACCGTTTTCCGGTGTTGTCGGCATCCGACAGATCAGCCCCGGTGCTTTCGTTCAGACGGGGGCGGTCATTTGTACGCTGGACGACATTGACCGAATCAAGCTCGAGTTCACGGTGGCGGAAGTCTGCTTTGCGGCTTTGCAGACGGGGCAGCGGATTGAAGCACGGGCTGCGGCTCTGCCTGATAGATTATTCTCCGGCACCGTCTCGATCATCGATCCGCGGATCAACCAGACGACGCGTGCCGCGCGGGTTCAAGCGGTTATCCCGAATTCCGAAAGGCTTCTGCGCCCCGGAATGCTTCTCACCGTCGACTTGATCGCCAACCGGCGGAAGTCGTTAAGCGTGCCGGAGGCGTGTCTGGTGGCGTACGGAGAGAAACAGTTCGTCTATGTGACGCGGGAAGGCGGCACCGTGGAAAAGCGGGAGGTTCGTATCGGGCGTCGCGAAGTGGGACATGTAGAGGTGTTGACCGGCCTGCGGCAAGGCGAATCCGTGGTGACCGAAGGCGTCATGAATGTGCACGACGGAGCGAAGGTACGGATAGTCGGAAATGAAAAAGATCTCAAGAACAGCCTCAAATCCGGTTCGACAAAGGGATAGGAGCGCCCTATGCTGATTTCCGATCTCTCCGTTAAGCGTCCGGTTTTTGCCGCCGTGGTGAGCCTGCTGCTGCTGGTGTTCGGATTTCTCGCCTACCAGCGGCTGCCGCTGCGCGAATACCCGGATATCGACACCCCGATCGTGACCGTGAAGACGAATTATATCGGAGCCGCAGGAAACGTCGTTGAGACGAAAATCACCCAAATCATCGAGGGAAGCGTATCCGGGATCGAGGGCCTGAAAACCATCGAGTCGACGAGCGAAGACGGGCTGTCCACCGTAACCTTGGAGTTCGACATCAACCGGGATATCGACGAGGCCGCCAATGACGTGCGCGACAGGATCAGCGGCGTGGCGGACGACCTTCCGGAGGAGGCCGATCCGTCTTCGATCGAGAAGAAGAGCAGCAGCGGAGTAGCCGACCTCATTCTCGGTCTCTTCCACCCGAGCATGTCGCAGATGGAACTGACCGATTATGCGGATCGCTATCTCGTTGACCGCCTCTCCGTCATCGATGGCGTGGCGGACGCACAAATATTCGGAGAGAAGCGCTTTTCGATGCGTATCTGGTTGAAGCGCAAGGAACTGGCTGCGCGAGGAATCACGGTCAATGAGGTGGAGAATGCGCTTAAGGAGGAGAACGTCGAGCTGCCGGCAGGACGGCTTGAATCGACTCAGAGAGAGTTCACACTCCGGGTGAAAAGAGGTTACCGTACTCCCGCGGAATTCCGGGATCTGATAATCACCCGGGGTGAAGACGGCCACCCAATCCGTCTCGGAGACGTTGCGCAAGTAAAGGTAGAGCCGGAGACTTTGAGAGACAGTTTCTCGGCCGACGGCAACAGTGCCGTGGGAATCGGCATCAGTCGGCAGTCCACCGCCAACACGTTGGCCATGATCAAGGGGGTGAAGGCTGAAATGGAGAAGATCCGGCCCTCGCTTCCCCAAGGCATGCAGTTGGTGGTACTGAAGGACAGTTCCATTTTCATCGATGCCTCGATCAAGGAAGTATTCGTCTCACTGATCATCGCGGCGTGTCTGGTGGTTGCAATAGTCTTCGTCTTTCTGGGCAGCTTCAGAGCCGCCTTGGTTCCGGCCGTAACCGTCCCCATCTCATTGGTTTCGGCGTTCATCGTCCTCTACCTCTTGCACTTCTCCGTCAACCTGCTGACCTTGCTGGCATTGGTCCTGGCAATCGGGCTGGTGGTGGACGACTCCATCGTCGTGGTGGAGAACATTTACCGCCGCATTGAGGAGGGCGAACCCGCGCTGCTCGCAGCGTATCTCGGCACGCGGGAGGTGAGTTTCGCGGTCATCGCTACGACGCTGGTCCTGTTGGCCGTCTTCGTACCCATTACCCTTCTCGAAGGCGATACGGGTAAGCTTTTCACCGAGTTCGCATTCGCCATCGGCGGAGCGGTCACGTTTTCCAGTCTTGTTGCCCTCACTCTTTCGCCCATGATCTGCTCACGGATTCTTAAGCCGAGAAATCCCGACGGGTTTCTCGCAAGGATGGATGAGGCAATCTTCAAGCGGCTGGAAGCGATGTATGAGTCCTCTCTGAAACGGTTGATGAAGCATCCGTTTCTCTCGTTGGCGATCTTGGCGCTCTTCTGCGGTACCACGTGGATACTCATGGGCCGTATCCAGGCAGAATTCGAGCCTCTTGAAGACCGCGCCGTTTTGATGCTCCGAATGACCGCTCCCGAAGGAACGGGGTTCGATGCTGCAAGCGCATACATGAAGGACATTGAAAAGGTGCTGAATCCTTTGCTCGAAAACGGCGAGGCGCGTCATATCCTGAGCATGGTGCCCGGAGGAAGCCGAAACAAGCTGGGAACCGTCAACAGCGGCATTGCCATCCTAGAACTGGATTTCTGGGATTCCCGCAAACGCTCGGCAGCGCTGATTGCCCGCGACCTGTTCGAAAAAGTTGGGACAATACCGGGCATCCGGGCGTTCGTCATTCAACCGTCAGGTCTGGCATCCCTTTTCGGCCAGCCCGTGCAGTTCGTGATCGGCGGCTCGACGTACGAGGAACTGGTCACGTGGCGGGATATCATTGTGGCCAAGGCGCGGGATTATCCGGGGCTCATCGGTGTGGATGCGGACTACAAGGAGACCACGCCGCAATTGAGGATCTCGGTGGACCACAACCGTGCAGCTCAGCTGGGGGTTTCATCCAAGACTATCGGCCGTACACTGGAGACGTTTCTCGGTTCCAGGGAGGTAACTACCTATATCGACAATGGCGAGGAGTATGACGTAATTCTCCAGGGATTGATGGAGGAACGCCGGACACCCACCGATCTCCAAAACATATACGTGAAGTCGATATGGGGCGGCGACCTGATCCCCTTGTCGAATCTCGTCACGCTGGAAGAACGGGCCGACGCCGGCTCGCTCAACCGGTACAACCGGATTCGTTCCATCACCATTTCCGGGACGCCTGCAAAAGGCTTTGCCCTCGGCGACAGTCTGTCGTTCCTGGAAGAGACGGTCCGCAAGGATTTGCCCTCCACCGCGACGGTCAATTTCAAGGGCATGTCGCTGGATTTCAAGGAGTCCGGCAGTTCGGTGATCTTTGTCTTCCTGCTCGCCATGGTGATCGCCTACCTCGTGCTTGCAGCCCAGTTCGAGAGTTTCGTCAGTCCCCTGGTCATCATGTTGACGGTCCCAATGGGATTGTTCGGTGCAATGGCGGGTCTACTCATCATGGGGGCAACACTCAATATCTACAGCGAGATTGGTCTTATCATGCTCATCGGCCTGGCAGCGAAGAACGGGATTCTCATTGTGGAGTTCGCCAACCAATTGCGGGATGCGGGCATGGATTTTGACTCGGCCGTGTACCAGGCTTCACGTCAGAGACTGAGACCCATCGCCATGACCGGGCTTTCAACGGCTATCGGTGCGGTTCCGCTTCTCATGGCTACGGGTGCGGGGGCGATCAGCCGCATTGCGGTCGGATCGGTGATCTTCTTCGGAGCGACCACCGCGTGCATTCTCACGATGTTTGTCGTCCCGATCGGCTATTATTATCTGTCGAGATCTCAAGCTTCTCCGAAGGAGCTGGAGCGCAAACTCGCCGAGATGGAGAAGGCGCATTGACGTAAGCGACTGTCCCAAAACAACTGTTACAAATATGTCGGTCACCGAACGATCGTGAGACGGCTCGTTGGGCTCTTGACCCGGCACTGAAGTACCGGGCTACTCTCAACAGCCCCTGTCGGGGCAAGAGATCGTGAACGTCCCGGAGGGACAGTATGAGAGTAGACCGGTCTTTCAAGGCCGGAGTAGTAAGCCGGAAAGATGAAAGATTTATTATGCTACAGTCTCTAAGCGACATTTTGGTTGACCGAGGACCTTTTGGTGAGATATACTCCACAACGGGGAAAGTGTCGTCTTTTCGGACAGGTGAAGACGGGCTTGACGCCGTGGGATCGTGAGGGAGGAAACAAAGGAAGCTTTCCGGGAGCAAGGGAAACCGGCCGGCTGCACAGAAGCACAATCTCGGCCGGGATGTTCCCGGCCGGCTGCTCGTAACGAGCAGAGGGGCCACGGTGAGGCGGGACATGATGAATAGAAAAATGCGGATTTCCGTCAAAGCCGTCGCGAGTGATATTCTCGATGGACATACCGATCTGGAATTGATGACGAAATACAAGATCTCGTCGGCTGCCGATCTCTACAGACTTTTCAACAGACTCATCTTGATGGGGGCGGTGGAAAAGGACGACATAAGGCACAGACTTCCTGAAGGATGGAAAGTCCGTTGGAAGGAAGAGAGCTTCGCTCCTGAACCGGAGATGCCGGAAGACCGCACTCATCCCGATGCGAGGGAGACTTCCAGGGCAAGACTCTTCGGAAGCATTGAAATTTGTGACATGACTGCACGGCACTCTTCCTACGGTGTCGAGATCAAGGATATTTCCGAACTCGGACTTATGGTGGCTCCAATCAAAGTCCGCAAGAACGAAGCCCGGGAGTTTCTGATAAAGCCTCCGGACTTCGAGGACGTTCAGTCGGTTTCCTTTGTGGCGAACTGCCGTTGGACGGACGGAGTCAGGGCAGGATTCAAAATAACACGCATTTCTCCTGCCGACGCTAAGGAACTTCGGCGGCTCATCAAGTTCTATTCCTTTGATGCGTTAACCTGATCCCGCTTATCCGGCGGAAGATTGCCGTTCTGTCGGACCAATCACTCCAGGATGTAAATGGAACCGAGGTTGCGGAAGCACTCGTCGCAATCCAACCCATAGCCCACGAGAAAGCCGTCCTCAATCCGGAATCCGCAATAATCGAGTTCCACATGCTTCTCACGCCGGGCAGTCTTGTCGATCATGGCCGCGACCTTCAGGGTCTTCGGTCCCCTGCTTGCCAACTCTTGCCTGTACTGATGCAATGTCAACCCGGTGTCCACAATATCGTCCACGAGGATCACATCCCGACCTTCCACCGGGATGCCGATATCCATGGTGATCTTCAGTCGGCCGCTGGAAACGGTTCCGCTTCCGTAGGAGGAAATACGGGCGAAGTCGATCTGACAAGGGTGTTCCAGGTTCCGTACCAGATCGGCGAGGAAGACGAAGGACCCCTTGAGTATTCCCACCATGAGAATGTTACCCTCCGGGAAATCCAGTGAGATCTGCTTTCCCAACTCGCAGACCCGTGAAGCGATATCGTCGGTATGAAATAGTATTCTTCTCTTGGCGTTCATCATTGCGCGTTCCTCCTAATGAATGTGATATCTGCGGATCGGAGGTATTCATCTGCGGCTTCCGATGAGGGAGCGTTCCATCACCAGCGGCTCTTTGCCCCGAAGTCGTGGCCGTCCACAAGTCCTGCGGCGAAAAGAGTCTCCGCCCGGGCTGCGATCATGGCCGCGTTGTCCGTACACAGCGTAAGGGAAGGAAAGACCGGTTCGATCCCCAGGCGTTGCCCCTCCTGAATCATTCTTTCCCTCAAGGCCCCGTTTGCGGCAACGCCGCCACAGACCACGAGTTTATGCGATCCGTATCGCCGTGCAGCCGACAGTCCTTTGGCGACGAGAACGTCAATCACCGCTTCCTGGAATGCCGCGGCAATAATCCTTACCTCGTTGGAAACACTCCGGGATTCATCCGCTTGGACGACGGAATGGAAACTCCCGGGAATATCGGTCCTTCGTTCCACCCCGAGCATCTGCCCGGTTGCCCTGAGTACCGCGGTCTTGAGCCCGGAGAATGAGAAATCGAATTGATCGTTGTCCAACAGGGCGCGCGGAAAACGGAGATTACCGGGATCCACGCCTCGTGCATGTTCCTCGATGACCGCGCCTCCGGGGTAGCCCAGGCCGAGCAGTTTGGCCACCTTGTCAAAGGCCTCGCCGGCGGCATCGTCACGGGTTTTTCCGATTAGTCGGATATCGAGCGGTTCCCTCACGTGATAGAGGCTGGTGTGCCCACCGGATACCACCAGTCCCACAAAAGGGAAACTGACGTCGTTTCTCTCGAGAAAGACGGCGAACAAATGGCCGTGCAGGTGATTCACTCCGCAGAGCGGCATATCAAGAGCCAGCGCCATGCCCTTGGCCGCTCCTATGCCGACGAGAAGCGATCCGATCAGGCCCGGTCCTCTGGTGACGCCAATGCCCTGAATTGCCGAGACCTCGATGCCGGCATCCTCCAAGGCCTTTTCAATGACCGGAGAGATCGCCTCGATATGTTTTCTGGAGGCAAGCTCCGGCACAACGCCGCCGAATTCCTTATGCACGTCGATCTGGGAAACGACCACATCGGAGAGCTTTTCCCTGCCGTCCCGCACCACTGCGGCAGCGGTTTCGTCACAGGATGTTTCGATCCCCAAGACAAGCATTATAGCATGCCCATTGATGCGCGGATTTCCTGTACCTTCTGCTGGAGGACCTCCCGGGGGACGTCAGCGTACCGCTGAGGAAGGATCTCCCGGGAAGTGCATTCCAAGACGGCGAGGAGTTCCTGGTACTCTCTCTGGCGCGCGATGTCCGAGGGAATGAAGTCGGCAACCTCCTCGAGGACCATGGACGGAGTGAGACAACCTTCCAGGTGCCTTCGGCGTTTGATCTCAGTGATGATTTGATCGAAGTCTGCGGGGTAGTAGTTCGCGGTCAGTTCCAGGAACCTGACGCGTTGTTCCGGGGTGAACGTATTCAGGTCGATCTGGGCCTGATCGAGAACGTGCTTGAGAAACGCCTGCTTCTCGTCGCCCTCATTGTCAAAAACCGGGAGATGCTCGCCTGCACGGCCGGACCTCTTGATGTCCGGTTCAAGCCGGTCCGGTCGGGCAGTAATGATGACCCACACGATCTTTCCACGGTTGGCGGGGTCGGACATCATCTTGAGAATGTTCCCGAAAAGCCTCCTGTCCACGTCGTGGGTCTGGGCGCTCCTTCCGCCGATCTCCGTATCCGCCTCGTCGTAGAGGACCATGACGCTCCCCATGGCCTCGAGAACCGACTTGATCCGTTCCCAGTTCTTTTCCGTCTGCCCAACGTACGGTCCGCGGATGTTCTTGAGTACGACGGCCACCCATCCGCATTCCTTGGCAAATGCCTTATAAATGAAGGTTTTGCCTACGCCGTTGGCTCCCGGGACGAGTATGCCGACGGGCATCAAATCCGGGTCGTTTCCACGAAGACAGGTCTTGAGTTCCTTGAGTTTCTTGAGGAGACGCGACGCACCGATGATCTTCTCGAATCCGTACTTGAGGGTGGGAAACTCGATATGACCTTCGAGTTCCTTTTCTATGATTTCCTTGGTTTTTTCGAAGATCAGTTCCGGTGTGATCGGATCGTTCTTGTACGTCGCTCTGCGGAATATCTGGTGCAGGGAAAGCAAGGTCAGGCCCGCACTGCTGAACGCAACGTGTTCTGCCGACATGGACGTCTCGACCCGTTCCGTCTGCATAAGGTGGTTGACGTACCGGGTACGCTCCTCCAGGGAGGGCCTGTCGATCTTGATGGCCGCGGTATAGGGAAGATCCACAATACGTTCGCTGAGCCCGCTTAATGTTTCCGTAATGATGAAGACAATGTCCGATGACGCGACAAAGGTGCCGTCGGAAAACCAGTTCTCGAGGGTGATTACCTTGAGCCGGTCGGCGTCCAACATGAGGTCGCCCCGGGAGGCGGGCGCGATCACCTCACCGTAGCGGATAATGATGGCGAAATCCTTACGGATCTTTTTGCCTGACTCTCCATCGGCCGGCACCATGATGTTGGTCCGCACCAGTTCGCGCAGTACGGCACAGGCGGTGACCACGTCCTTCTTGACCGCGGACAGAAGAGCCGTCAACCGGTTTTCTCCCAGCTTGTCGGCCAGGAGTTCCCTGTCGAGAGGATTAAGAAAGGTAATGCCCACGGACGGATCGTACACAATGACCAGCCTGGGGCGGTCCTTCCGGTTCGGCTTTATAAGGGCTTCGACAAAGAAATCCACCAACGGCACATAGCGGTCCGCTTCCACCGGAAAGACATCCCGAGTGTTGCCGTAGACGACGAAGACATTGGATTGAGACGAGACGTACTTCTCGATGATTTTGCCGGCAAAATCAGGATGCGGCGAGCCGGTCCTTGGGTCCGGCTCAACGATTTCGTTATCAATTACATGTCGTTTGGTCAATTCTTCGCTCATGGCCGGTATTCACGCTTGGTTTACGACGAGCCGGAGATCCGGGCCTTGTTGCACGGCGGCATCACCCCAGGTTCCTCTCCTTGTCGGTTACTCCCGCCTTTTGCGATGAGCGCGCCTTGAGCAGGTCGTCAAAGCGTGACTGTGCCTCCCGCTCCGCGCCGATCCTCTCATAGGCCGAGTCCTGGCTCTGCAGCGTTGAACCTCCCATCTCCGTCGCGATCGTCGCCTGGGCACGCAAGCCGGCCACCTTTTCGCGTATGGCCACTATGGATTCATCCACAGCGGTCTCTCCCAGTCCTTTGAGTCTGTCCTCGAGCCGGATGACCTGCTGGTGGGAGACGAATTCGGCTACAAGTTCACCCTGTTCGCGTTTGAGCTTGTCGATTTCGTCGGTAAACGAGCGGAGTTTGATCTTGTATTCTTCAACTTTCGCGCTTTGGGCCTCGAGATCTCCGGCGAGGACCGCCTGCCGCTCCTCGATCTCTTGCATCCTTGATAAATACCTCGTCCCAGCTTCTCTGTGTGCCGGGTTGGTCGGGTCCGACTCGGACGCGGCGAGCGCTCCTTCCAGTTTCTTTTGGAGTTCGGCTTCTTCCTTTTCAAGGTCCTTGAGGCTCATTTCCGTGCGCTCCCGCTCTCTGGCAAGAAGCGCCACAGCTCTCTCCATCTCCTTGTAGCGTTTCTTCGCTTCATCAATGGCGGTGGCGTACGTAGCACGAATCGCCTCGGGGCTCGAGGAGACCATGTCGTCTCCGGCTCTTATGAAGACGCCCCGGATCATTGCCCACATTTTTCCAAAGAACCCCATCTTTTCCTCCTTCAGAAACCCACGCTACATGAAGTTGCGAGCCGTTGCAGAGATCACGGTCATTTTATATGATGCACTCCCCATGTCAAGTTGAGGATGCAAGCCGCGGGCACGGAGGCCCGGGCTACGAAGGATTACGGAAAGGCTCGTCCATCTTCGTGGGACGGGCGTCCCAGCCCGTCATCTTCCGGGGCAGCTTGTGCGACCGAATTTACGCCACTGGGCACTAAGTGCCCCGTTTCCCAATTACGGTCGCACATTCCCGTACGTCGCCCGTGTCTTCAGTAGCGCCGGCCTCTGTGCCGGTATTCTTTGGGACACAACCATCGCCCGGCAGAGACGCCGGGTCGCTACCGAAGCCCACCTCTTTGGTAGCGCCGGCCTCTGTGCCGGTATTCTTCGGGACACAACCATCGCCCGGCAGGGACGCCGGGTCGCTACCGAAGCCCAACCTCTTCAGTGGCACCGGCCTCCTGCCGGTATTCTTCCTCGAACGCGCTCGGCAGCTGACGCGGGGATGCTGCCGCGCGTTTACGGAATCCGTGACCATATTTACGCCGCGGCGCACTAAGTGCTTCGCGCAAGAGAATTCCGGCCATGAACCCCCAGGTACCACTGCTCCACATCGCCCCAACCGCTAAAGCGTTGCGTAACCGGGATGTCGGTGTTCCGGTTCCACGGCTGCACCATCAATCCAACGCCTATGCCCATTTCCAGATAGGTGCGCAGGTGTTCCGGATCGTCCTCGATGATGAAATCGGCCGAAGTCTCAAGGAGATAATCGGATTTGTTCCGATCCCCTCCGGTCACGACCATTTCGGGGATTGTCGGATTCCACGGAAGCGCGCGAAGCTGTTTCAGGGCGGAGTCCGGATCCGCGCGTCCCGTAATGAAAAGGAGAGGCTTCCCGGATATGTGGTGAATGCGGGAGAGGACCTTGGATGCGCCTTCGTACGGTTCGATGATTGGTTGCGCGTACATATGCTTCGCGGCGTCGAGCAACGTGTCGCGATCAAGATTCAAGGGTTCCAGTTCCCAGGTCAGAAGGTCTTCCGGAGTCAGATTGCGGCCCTTGGTCCGGTTAATATGCCGGAGAATGATCTCGATGGACTTCAAGACGACTCCGTCAACGTCAAAGGCAATGTTCATGAGGCACGATCTCCAATTTTGAATGCACCGGGCGTGAACGGCCGGTGTCCGTGGTGCCGAGGAAGTATTCCGGAACAACGAGCTTTTCGATAAGGCCGGCAGAGCACGAGCGTTCAATTGAGTACGGGGTTGTCGGCACAACCCGCCCTGTTTCATACTACAATGATTCCACGCACAACTCAACGTTGGGGTTGTGTGAACACAAAGGGAACCGTTTTGCATGGGGGCGGTTTGTGGGAACCGGGGGCCCGGCCGCCAACACCAGCGGACCGGATCGTGCACGCGGATTTGCCGCCCGAATTGCGGTCATGCAAACGAGGAGGAGGCAGTAGCTTGCGGGAAGAGGTTGCATGGTCCTATAATCCGGGTCGATGATCGGATACGTACGATTCCGGAAGAACAGCAACGAAAAGGCCGGGGAATCGTATCACTGCTCACGATGTGGGGCTTTTATCTGTGATTCCGGGGCCATAATCCATATCCAGGGAGCACGGGATCACTCGTTCGTGAATCCGGCGGGGGTGCTGTGCAACTTCACGACTTTTGCCTACTGCCACAACGTGCTTGTAGACAAAGATCTCTACCTGAGGCATTCGTGGTTCCCCGGCTATGGTTGGCGATTCGTGGTGTGCAGTGCCTGCAAGAAGCATTTGGGCTGGTACTATGATGCCGTGAGAAAGGGGGCCGGCCCGAAGAGTTTTTTCGGCATTCTGGTGGAATCGGTTGACTCCGTAAGGCAGGGCGAATGAGGATCGGGCAGGCCGGCCGGCGCGTCGCGGCGGGCAGGGGCCTGCCTGACCGCCTCCGGTGACCGAACTACGTGCAGGGCCGGCAACGTGGACGAGCGCGGATGGAAGGGAACGGGACCAAGGGCTTGCAGACATCGAAAATCTTTTACAGGCTTGGGTTTGGATTGGCCTTTGTGGTGATCGGCGGCACGTTGGGTTACGGCACATTGGAAGGCTGGTCCTGGTTCGATGCATTGTACATGACAATTATCACGATAACCTCCATCGGGTTCGGAGAAGTTCATGAATTGAGCCAAGCCGGGCGTGCTTTCACGATATTGGTCATAATTGTGGGTTTTGGGGTGGTGGCATACTCCGCAGTTACCGTGAGCCGGTTGTTGATCGAGGGCGAGGTTGAAAAGATTCTATCGAGGCGCCAGTCCATGAAGCAGATTGAGAAGATCAGAAACCACTACATCGTGTGCGGCTTCGGCCGTATGGGGTCCTTTGTCTGCCGGGAACTTCATGCCCGCGGGATCCCTTTCGTGGTCATAGACAGGGAACCGGAAATGCAAGAGAGGATTATGCAGGCCGGCTACTTTCTCTCTCCGGGGGATGCAACGGAAGAGGACGTGTTGATTGCGGCCAACATCGCAACCGCCAGAGGTCTGGTCAGTGTGCTGGATTCCGATGCAGCGAACGTGTACACCGTGCTCTCCGCGCGGGAATTAAAGCCGGGTCTCGATATCGTTGCCAGGGCCGGGGAAGAGTCCGCCAAGAAGAAACTGCTGCGCGCAGGTGCCAACCGGGTAATCAGCCCGTACCAGTTCGGCGGATTCAGAATCGTCATGGGCATTCTCAAACCCACGGTTATGAGCTTCCTGGAAGTGGCCATGGACCATAAGGAACTCAATATCGACCTGGAAGAGGTACTTTTGTCCGAGTCGTCCGATTACTGCGGAAAAACACTGGTTGAGTCGGGAATCCGTAAGGACTTCAACGTGGTTATCGTTGCGGTGAAGAAGGGGGACGGCCGGATGGAGTTTAATCCCGGCCCGGAAACGGTGATGCACGGCAATGACACACTGATTCTCATGGGAGAGAAGAAAAATATGGAAGCTCTGGAAAAACGCGCGGGAGAAGCTTCCGAATGGCACACCAAGAGTGCGCTGTAGCACCCGTGACGCCAAACTTACCCGGATCTTCTAAAGGACCAAGCAGATCTAAAGACTGGTGACAGTGCGGGAGATTCTCAAAGAGACGGACAAGCCTTGACGAAAACCGGAGAGACGGTAAGATGCTCACCGTGGTTGATACCATCCCCGCCAATGGAGGAGGAACAATGAAAGCCTTTGCGCTTATCCTGGCAGTGTCCGTAGGTCTAGCCGGACCGACGTTTGCCCAGACCTTGGAGATCGCGCTGAAGTGCGACGACGCTGAAAAGAAACTCACGGAACTCGCCAAGACCCCCGAGACCGATGTCAAAGACATATCCGGAATTGCCAAGGCCGTCGGAACCGCTGTCCTGATATCGTGCGATGTCCCTCGGGGAAAGATGGTCTGCTATCAATGCATCGGAAAAGACGGAAAGCTGAGGTCTTTGGAGGTGCTTCATAATCACAAATCCAAGAGTCTTGATATCAAGGGCTACGGCTGCCGCTGCAGCGGGCGGAAATAGCCTTCCGGAGTCCGGCGGAGAGACTGCGGGCATCCGGCGCCGAAGTTCGCACATATGGCGACACGTCTTCCCATGGTCCCGCGGGGCTTCAACTATCTTGACCGGCACTGCTCTATGGACTAACATTGGTTTTCTTGGGTCACCGCTACATAGAATTCCGGGGCTGTAAAGATGACGGACAACGGCCGGAAGAGATCCGGCAACTTCCTGAAACGATGGTTGAGCGCCAGGCAAGCGAGCATTGCCGCGCAGAGGATCGAACTAGCCTCACTGGAAGGCCCGTACTTCTCAGGTAGGCTTCCCTTCGTGCTCGTGCTGGTGTTGGCTCTTGTGGGGACTTTTGCCACGGCATTTCTGACGTATCGGCACATACTGCTCTCGAGTACCGCCGGGGCGGTGGAACAGTCGTTCCTATGCCGGACCGAAGGCAGCGTCAATTGCGACGCGATTCTCCGCACGGAATACTCGGTTCTCTTCGGCTATTTCCCATCGTCAACGCTCGGTCTGATGGGATTCGTCTTTGTGCTGTGGTTCGCCGTGAACGGTCTGGTAAACGAACGGGCACGAAAGATATCGTGGACTCTTCTCGTCCTCTACTTCTTCGCGGCCATCGGCTTCAGCTGGTACTACGCCTATATCATGGCATTCGAGGTGGATTTCATATGCACTTGGTGCATCGTAGTGCATGTAGTGAATCTCCTGTCGCTTGTCATCGTGCTTACGGCAGCGGTCAAGAATAGGAAGAAGTTCCTCCTCCCGGAGATTTCGACCCTTGCCGAACGGGTCTACTTCGTCGCCGGAGGACTTGTGGTCACGGTCCTGGTATTCACCGGAGCAACGCTTCTGGAAAGCAGGCTCAGTTTCAAGGAAGTCAAACACCAATTCGAGGACTTGGCCAACGATCCGGTGGTCATCCGGGCGGTAGTGGAGGGGTCCCCGGATTCCAACATTCCGATTCAGCCGGGCGATCCGGTGTATGGATCACCGAAGGCGCCCTATCCGATAATCCTTTTCAGTGATTTCAAGTGCCCCGTTTGCGCCCGACGGCACAAGTTTCTCAAGGATCTCGTGGACAAGAATCCGGATAAGTTGCGGTTGGTGTTTATCAACTACCCGCTTTCCAAGGAGTGCAATTCCGCGGTACTCCATGATTTGCATCCCATGGCCTGCGCGCTCGCCCGAGCGGCTTACGCGGCGTTTCTTCTGGGAGGTCCAAAGGCCTTCAGTGCCTATGGCGAAATGCTGTTCGATAACCGGAAAAACCTGAATCCCGCTCAATTGGAAACTTTTGCCGAGAAGCTTAACATTGATGTGCAGAGGTTCCGGGACCTTATGAAGCCCGACTCCGCCGCCGGCAAGAAGGTGAAGCAAGATACCGCACTGGGTATTGAACTGAGCCTGACATCAACCCCGCAAATATTCTTTCTAGGAAAGAGAATTCCGGAGATGTTCCAAGGTGAGTTTTTGGTCGAGGCCCTTGAAGGGCTTATTGCATTGAAACACCCGGAAGATAAAGACATAGATCTCAAATGGTGATTTTTCACGGAGACAACCTATGATACCCCGCCATCCCGGAACCGTTGTATTTGGCACGTGCAGGGCGGTCGTCGCCGCCTTGTTCGCGGCAGTTCTCCTTGTCCTGATTCCCGTGTCCTCATGGCCGCTGGATCCGTTTCCCGCCAAGATCGACAAGATCAAGATGGGCGATTCCACGTCGTCGGTCATCGGAATGATCAAAGGCGCCGGAACTTACGAAGCTCAGCCGGGTACCGAGATCCAGAGACCGCTGGTGAAGTGGTTGCTTCCCAACAACCCCTATTACAAGGAATTGTCGTTCAAGTTCACCGAGAAGGATCGGCTGTACCTGATTCGTTTTGATCTTAAGAAGATATCTCGAAGCGACTTGCGCGCCATGAAAAAGACGCTTTTCGACAAGTACGGAATTTCATGGGACGACCCATGGCGGCTTAAGGTCAAGGGGCATGACGTGCTGCTCTATGGGCCGCCCGAGATGGGCCGCGTCTACTATTTCGAGTTTTCGAATCCTAAGACGGGAGACAGAGCCTATGAGGTTCTAGATCGCGTCATGAGCGCGGAGGACAGACCGGCAAAAGCAGCGTCCGGGAAGGCAAACCAAGAGGAAGAACCCGACGTGGTCGGAAGCGACACCCGGTCGGTCTCCCCGGGTGATGATTCAGGATCCCTGAAGGATTCTCAGCCCGCAACCGACGGGAAAAGTCATCCCGAACAACCGCTCAACGCACTTCCCCAAAAGATAAGCGAGCCGCTTCCTGAAAAGGAAGTCAAAACGGACGCCAAAGGGCAGTCCCAATAGTTCCTGAGATACCTCGCCGGTTCTCGATACAATTATGAGAAGAATCACGCTTGCCGATGCCGTCCTCTTCATTGTGGCGGCAGAGGCCTTTCTCATGGCCTTTCTCAACAGCAGAAGCAACACGGATCTTTTCCTGGGCTTGGCCGCGGGGAGGGATGTGTTGGCCCGCGGCCCGGCCGCTCCGGATCAATGGTCGTTTACCCATGCAGGGGGCATGTGGATCGATCAGAGCTGGCTGAGTCATCTTGCCTACTACCTCTCTTATGCAGGGTTGCATGAGTACGGACCGGTGCTGGTGAAGCTTGTGTTGCTCTCGGGATGTGCGGCAATCACGGCACTTCGGTGCCGCGATGTGGGGGCTCGATCATGGGCCGCCGGCGTTTCGCTTTCCCTTGCCTTACTGGCGGTCGCGCCGCTTGCGGTTATCCGGGCCGAGAATTTCGGGATATTCTATTTTGTCTTGTTTGTCTGGTTGATTCAGGGTTCACATCTCTCCAAGGCGGTTCGTTACGGCGGTCTTCTCATCGTTACGGTCCTGTGGTCCAATTGCCATGGGTCGTTCATGCTGGGGACGGCGCTGCTCGCCCTGAAGACCGCTTTCGCGGCGGGGAGGAAGCTCTCGGGATTTGCCGGGGTCTGTTCAGGAGACGGCAGTTGGCGGTGCTCCCTGGAGTGGTTTGCGTTATTGGTTTGTAGTTGCGTTTTGGCCGCAGTCCTCAGTCCATTCGGTATGGACAACCTGCTGATGCCGTTCGTTCAGGTGGGAGCCGGACAAGTCACCGCCTCCTCGGCGGACTGGTTGCCCTTGACGACCTGTCTGTTCTCGGGCATGCCTGCCGATTCGTCGAGTGTTATCTTCTATGTTGCGTATTTGGCTGTTTTCGTCATCTCCGTTTTGATGCTCCTCATCATGATGAAACTGGAGGCCCGGGAGAGGAGCGTCGGCGCCGCAAGAGACACGTTCCCCGCAAGGGTTGCAGGCGGTGCGGGGTTCGATTGGATAATGGAAACCGCCGTCGTAGTCATAACGATGGTATTGGCGTTCAGATTCAAACGGCTCATCGGGTTCAGCGCGTTTGCCTTGGTTCCTGTTATGGCAGTGGTTCTCACAGCCTTGGGCCGTAGGCTTGCCGACCGGTTAGGGCCTGGGAAGGACCCGGCATCACGGCGTAGAATAGGCCGCTTGGCGGCAACCGTTGCCTCGGCAGTACTGTGTCTCGCAACCGGTTGGATTCTCTTCAGTACCACATTGATCCGCTACCTTCCCAATAACCCCATGACGCCGCCGCGTTCCATGATCCGGGAACTCATGAGCTTTGACACGTTTTCACCTGAAGTCGCCGCCTTCCTCCAACGGAATGCCATTGGGGGCCGCATATTTGCCGGATGGGAGATCTCGTCTTACTTGCTTCACGAGATTCCGGGCATCCGGCTTTTCATGGATCCGCGTGATCAGTCGTTCTATCCGCCCCGGGTGATCTCGGATTTCTTCAAGATCCTGGGAATTCATCAGGCATCGGAACAAGAGCGGTTGAATCTCCTCGATGACTACAAGGTGTCCGCTCTTGTCCTCACCACATACCCCTATGATTTCAATTTGGGAATGGGGCTGCTCCAGTCCGGGAAATGGGGGTGTGTGTTCAAGGACGACTATTCGATGGTTCTGGTCCGAAGCGATGATCCCCGGTTCTCGGATGCGTTGAAGCAAGGCCGGTTTTCCGCGTTACACTACGCCGATGACGATGAAAGGCTTCGCAGTGAGGCATTCCACTCCAACGCCGCGCTCCGGAGCATTGACCGGGATCTTCTGGGGCGTGTCCAAGCCTTGGTGCAGAGGAAACCGCGGCCCAACTTCTATCGCATCATCGGCACGGGATTCGGGTTTCCCTCGAAGTGCCTCAAGGAAGGGCAGGTCAAATATCTCGTATCGGAAGCTCAACGCCTGGCCAAGATCAGCCCGTTCTACAGGCACGGAGCCAACGAAGTGACCCAGAGCATCATAGCCGTCATGGAGATATTGGCCGTGAACGCGGACCGATGCACGGACCGTGCAGCCGGCGAGCGTTTCCGGCACATGGGGAGGCTGTACGAACAAGACTACGCAACCATGTCGCGTATGTACTACGGAGACATATACTAATCCGGCCGAGCTATGCAGGACTAGTCCGTGGACTGTACGTCGGAGAAAAGACGCATGCCCAACGCCCGTTTCCATCTGCTCGTGTATGGCTTTGTCGCTGTGAGCCTGTGTGTAACGTACTACTATAACTGCTACATGTTTTCAACGTGGGGGCCGGTGGACCGCGACAGCGTGTACACCTTCAGGTCATTCTCCCGCGGACTGGAAGAGTATTGCAGCAGCATGCGGAAGGAATGGCGTCCCAGAATATTCTCGAACTTTCTGGCAAGCTTTGTGGTGAAGCCGACGGGCACCAGACACGGCTTTGCCGAGGGAGTTGCCGCCTGGAACGCCGCATGGTTGGGGCTCTGTTTCGCAATCTATCTCCTGTGGGACCCCCGCAAGGCTGCGTTTCTCATCTTCGGCACGTTTGCCTGCCTGTATTATTCGTTTACCATCATGGCCGACCGGCACATCTACCCATGGGATATGCCCGCCTTGTTCTTCTACTGTCTCCTGGCGTTTTCGGCTCACCGGAAGATGCCGTTGCTCATCCTCGCCGCGTGCCTCGTTGGAACCGGGTTCAAGGAAACCGTGATGTTGGGAAGTGCGGTGTTCCTCTTCCGGACCGAATGGCCCATGAAGACGCGTGTTGCGTGGGCCGCAACGACTCTGCTCCTATGCCTGCTCTTGAAGGCCGGAATCGACATTTTCACGTACAATCAGTCCATTCTGTTCACCATGCAGACGGATAGTGAAGGACCGCTCGTGATGGCCGGGGTGACCGAACGCGGGATCTGGTACAACCTTCGAGCCCTCGGACATGTCTACCTGAACCATCCTGTTTTTATCAACGGTGGAAGACTATTGGTCTTTCTGCTTCTTCCCATGAGAGACGACGAAGACCGCATGTGGAAGACCGTCGGAGTTCTCTTCGTTGCGGGCAACATGCTGTTTGCAGACATCAACGAGTACCGGGTCTTCCACGAGATGATCCCCATCTCGCTCTGGAGTATTTACAAACACTTCAGCTGCCGTGCCGGCAAAGAGCCGCCGGGCTGAAGAAGGTGGGGACCCTCTAGACAGGAGTGGGTCATCCGGACGCCCCCCTGTCCGGCTCTGTTGCCTTTAAGGCGGAGGTCCTTACGCATTGCTTTCCAAAGGCCCCACAATGATGCCCCAACAAACTGCGCAGGGCTCCGGAAGTGAGACCGGGCAGATGCGTCTCTTTTCCCTTCTTCAGGTCCTTCTCATTCTCTCGGCGTTCTTCTGTGTTGCGTTTGCGGTTTACAGTCCGGGGTTCTCCGCCCCTATGGTGTACGATTCTCAGACGTGGATTGAGGGGAAGGCTCACATATTTGCAGGCGGCGGGCCGTTTGAGGTAATGAGCATCGTTCCCGCCAGGCCTCTGTTCATGGTCACGCTTTATCTGAGTTATCTGTGGCACGGAATGGATCCGTACTGGTTCCGCGTCTTCAACGTCATGATCCTCGCCGTGGCCGGGGTCGCGCTTACGCTGCTCACCGGTTTTGTCTTGCAGATTCCGGGAGCAAGGACCACGGGAACACCACTGCAACAGCAGCAGAGTGTAAGCATATTGGCGGGCCTGTTGTTTGTGCTGCATCCGCTTCAGAGCTTCACGGTTCTCTATATCTGGCAACGGGAGGCCATCCTGGCATGCGCCTTTTATTTCGGGGGCTTGGCGGCTTACGTGGGAGTGCGGTCCGGAAGACTTCAAAGGACAAATCTCGGTTACGTTCTCACCGGAACTCTGTTCTTAGCGGGGATGCTGAGCAAAGAGGTTCTGGTGACCTTTCCCTTGGTCTTGGCCCTGGCCGAACCAACGCTCTTCGGCCGTAGCTTTAGGCAGACGGTTGGACGACTTCCGGTCATCCTCGCAATAACCCTCCCGCCGTTCGCGGCCTATTTTCTGATCAGCAGCAGTCTTTACGGACCCAACAGCGAGCATGCACAGGGCATAGCCGGCCGCCTTCTCGGATATTACACACTGGCAGGAATATCCCCCATTCATGTGGTGATGACCCAATGCAGAGTGCTCTTCATCTACCTGTCCACGGTTCTGCTGCCTCCTTTTTCCGGTACGCCTTTTATGACGGCCGTGACCGTGTCCGCTTCGTTGGCAGATCCACCCTCCACTCTCTTGGCCGTGGGAGGGGCGGCGGCTTTGGTGGTCGTGGGAGCCGCTCTTGTTCGAAGGAAGGCCCCGTATGCGTTCGGCATTTTCTTTGTCCTTATCACCCTCCTGCCCGAATCGTTCCTTATTCCTCACTACATGTTCTTCGGATACCGGCCCGTTCTCCCCATGGCCGGAGTGCTCCTCATCACGGCAGGAGCACTGCTCCATCTCTTTGTTTGGGCAAAGATGCCGTTGCCTTACCGGGCAATCAAATCCACGGCGGTTGCCGCTTGTCTGGCCGCGGTTGTCCTGCTGGGCACAATGAGCTATTCCCAGGCCCTGCGGTGGAATCCGCTCAATTTCTGGTGGACTGCGTTCCGTTCGCTTCCGGAGTTTTCGGACAAAGTCCAGAAGATACCGTATGTTGACGTCATCGCCAACCTGAGTGGAGTGCTTGCCGCGGAAGGCAAATACGCCCGGGCAATACAAGTTCTCAAGAAACCTTTCTCAGACCGTGAGAATACGACGGAATCCTCCTCCACTTCACGCTCTCGTCCCGGGAAGGACATGACGGATCGGGAAATTGCAGAAGCGTTGACCGAGACTTTCCGGGTTGATCACCGTAGAACGGCCGTCGCCCTTGTTAACCTCGGAATAGCCGTCCTCGGACTGGGCAGGTATTCCGATGCGGTATTCATACAACGCGAGGCCGTGCGGATCGACCCCGGTTCCTGGTTGGCACGCTTCAATCTCGCATTGGCCCTGGGGAAAACCGGAAATAATACGGCGGCTCTGCAGTACTATAGAGAAGCCGCGGCACTGAATCCACGTTCGGCGCAGACTTTCAACAACCTGGGCCGGGCCCTGCAAGCTTCCGGGAGCCCGGAGGAGGCCCTGAAGGCCTATGCGGAGGCCTTACGTTTGGCGCCTTCCGTTCCGGAGATCAACTACAATCTGGCCAATACCCTGTTGCAGCTTGACCGGGTGGACGACGCGATAGACTACTACCGAAAGACCGTCTCGTTGAGTCCGGCTCACGTTGAGGCTCATGCCAATATGGGCGCTGCACTGCTCAGATCCGGGAGGAGCTTGGAGGCGATCGGGAGTCTGAACACGGCGCTCAAATATGAGAATCGGAATCCGCACCTGTTCAATCTCTTGGGTGTGGCCTATGCCGAACAGGGAAAACACGGGGAGGCCATGAAGCTGTTCAGGAAGGCCATAAGCCTGGATCCTGCATACGAGGAAGCCGGACGGAACCTCCAATCGCTGGAGAGGCGCTTCCCTGATCTCTTGAATTCGGATGATGCTTACCCGCGGAGATAAGGCAGGTCTTCAGCGGTAACGGAGTCCCGCCGGTAGGTCTTCAACAGCACCGGAGTCCGGCGGATCTTTTCTTGGGATTTGTCTGAAAGTCCTCTTACTTCTCGTTCCCAGGCTCCTGCCTGGGAATGCCTATCCGCCGGGCTCTGCCCGGTCTTCGGCTCGGAGTCCCGGGGGCTTTCATGGTCAGTTGTGATCCCCGAATCATAGGGGTTCAGCGGTAAGGCCCCGTAACGGCACGGGTAAGTGGCTGAAAAACAACCGCTTGTTGGTATATTTATTTACTTGGCCGACAGGTTCCTAATCTTGTTTACACGGGCTTCAAGTTTCTTGGCTTCGGCTTTCTTGCCCTGTCTTCCGTATATGCGAGCCAGTCCCCCCAGGAAGTTGCAAATCCTCGGGTCATTTGGTCCCCAGAACTTCTCTGCTAAGACAACGGCCCTTTTCAGTGATTCCTCGGCTTCCGACAATTTGCCCTGTTGACTGTAAAGCGTTGCAGAAAACAACAAAGCGTTACACAAGTTGGGAGAGTTCGCCTCTTCTAAAATCTTTGTCCCTCTCTTCAATGAAGACGCCGCTTCAGACAGCTTATTCTGTTGCGCCAGAACAAAACCCAGCAACGCGCAAGACTCCCCTATAAGCGGATCGCGGGGCTGAAGATTTTTCTCTCGCAGAGCGAGTATTCTGCGTAACAGAGGCTCAGCTTTGGCCATCTTTCCTTGTTGAGTATACAAATCGGCCAGGTTGCTCAGTGGTAGAACTAGTTGTATGCGATCCGGTCGTACAGTTCTGTCGCAGATTGCTAGAGACCTCTGATACATTGTTTCGGCCTGCGAGAACTTCCCGGTCGCTCTGTATATGGTGCCGAGACAGGTCGAAGCGATTAGTTCAACATCATGAAGGCCCAACTTCTTGCTTATTTCAAGTGCTTCCTTGTGGGCTTTCTGTGCCTCGACATATTTCCCCTGGTGCTGATATGCCATGCCAAGATTTGTCAGGGACTTGGCAGTGTTGGTACTCTTACGTCCAAATTCGGACGTAGCCAGTTGCACTGCCAGGAATGCCGTTGCTTCAGCTTCCTTGTATTTTTTTTCGACAATCAACTTTCCCGCAAGCGCATCCATGTCCGCCCACGTCGAACCCTGTGCACATGTAAGCCAACAGGGAGATAACAACACGCAAATGAGACCGATCACTATTCGCCTGCTATTCATGCCTGAATCTCCTCTACGGATGTTGCCGCGCAATTCCAACGCAATACGACGGTCTTTCGATTCTGGAAAGGTTTGCAGCAGAATCCCGGCCCGGCCGTGACCACCTCGGTCAGGATGAGGCCGGGGGAATGATCTTCTATAGTGTCGCTCCTTGAGTACTGCGGACGCCTTCACGTTTGTCATTGCGAGCCCGAGGCTCTGGGAGGGCGTGGCAATCTCGGCCTTTCACCAGGCATTGAGTGCAACTATGCTTTGTCGGTGACACACACGCCCGGGAACTCCTGCTTCGCCTTCTTTATCACGATGTCCGTCAAAGCCCTCTCAGCCAATTTCTTGCAGGGCCCTACTTCCGTCGCACTCTCTTGCTTTGGTGGTAGGAATCGATCCTCCATGCATCACTTTTCTTGAAAACCCCCATTGCTTCCCCTCTCAGAATCGCTTACGAAAGGACACAAACTGGACTAACCTGGTATCACCTCCCTTCATGAGGATATAATAACCGAGCCAACCCGGCGGCGTCCACTTAGACTTTGTTGCCAAGTGTTCTATGGCATAAATGACTGATAGAAGCCGACCGGCAGGATACCGGTCCCACTGAAGAGGGCGCCCCGGGGCTTTGGCAGCTATCGGTTTCCGGTAGGTCTTCAACAGCACCGGCGTCCCCGCGGGAATTCAGAAGCCTCCGTATTGCCTCCTCAAATCGTCAAAGGCCGCCATGAACGCCCGCCGTTGCTCGGTGAACCGCCGGGGGTTGCCGCCCGGGAGGCATCCGATCTCGTTCTTCTCCAAGATGACGAGGATTTCCAGCAGACTTCTCAAGGTGCCGAACGCCCCGCCGGAGACCAAATAGTCTGACCCGGCGAGCCGGGCTGCCTCGGATTCCAGAAATGCCTTGGTTCCTGAATTCAGGCACGGAGATGAACCGTTCATGGCTCTTATGACGAGGGAGTAAACCTGGGGACGGGGATGTTCTTTGACCAGAGCGATGATCCGGTCCAGGAGATCCGGAGACACCGTTCCCCGCATGAAAAGGGTGAGCAAACCGAGGGCCTGCGTCTTTGTTTCAGGACGGTTGTAGGTGAGGCCGTCAAGGTTGCAGGAACGGATCATGGGGCCGAAGCGGGGTGAGGAAGCCGCTGCAAGTATGATCACCCATTCGTCGGCGTAGATGCATCCCCATTGTGCGGTCTGCATGAGCTGGTCGGCCAGGCGTGTTCCCATGCTCTTGCTCGTATCGAGAATCACCAGATCCATACGGTTTCGGCCGAGCAGATCGATCGTTGCGTCGATGTCTCCCGGGCCGGGGGTAACAATTGTGAGGTAGTCCTTAATTATCCGTTCGGGAAACACGGACTGGGCCCTAAGGTCAAAGAACGTACGGATATTCGGAACATGAAACACGAGATACCCCGACAGGACGACATTGGTAAACACGCGGCCTCCTATATGGTTCTCGTTGAGAAACCGCACCGCATCGTCCCGCATGAAGTTTCGGCTCATCAGACGACTGAAGAGCGGAGGATCGTGTTCCTGATATGTGAGCGGATTGCCCGGCAGATGAAGAATCACCACGGACCTGTAGAAAATGAAGCAGATCGTCGCAAGGAACAGGCATGCAAGGATCGCCGGGATCGGTATTCCTCGAACGACCCCGGGCGGATGGGCAGACCCTCCGCGATGCTTCTCCCATGCTCCGATACAAGCCTGAATCAGCAGGGCGAGCAACGGTACCATGGCGGGTGCGGCAAATATGATCATCCTCTGGAAACGGAACACAAGAGGAAACAAGAGAGCTGGAATGAGTACGACCATGAGTGGGTCGAGTCTTGTCGTCCTGCCCGTGGCCGACGACGCACCCTTGCGGATGCCTCCGGCGGTCGCCGCAAGGAACGCGGAGAGCCCTGCCGTAATGCCCAAGAGAAACAGAAAAGGGATAACGGATAACGGCTTGAAGACTCCTCGGCTGAAAATGGTATCCGGGTGAATGAGAGGCCGCCAATCGACCCATTCCGCGGTGACCGTCTTCTCACCGATCTGATTAAAGGGGATTATGAGGTTCTCCGGGCCGTAAGGGTTCGCAAAGGCCATGACTCCCACGGCAAGCACGAGCGTCACTCCCCAACCCAGTACGTCGGGGCCCGTCTTGGAGGGCGGTATAGGATGCGCAGGGCTGCGTGAGGATCCGGTCCCGCCGTTTCCGGTCTCGTCCCGTACAGGCCGTATGCCCTTTCCCTTGGTTTCCGCAGTTGAGTGCGCCGTCTGAAGCATCGCGTAGATCACATCGGCACCGAACCTGAGTCCCATGAGAAAGAACCCGAGCATGAACGAACCGTGACAATTCGACCAGACGGCAAGAACCGCCAAAGAGCCTGCTTGACGCCATGTGGACGATGCCCCCCGGAATGAAAGTATGGCCGACATGACCACGAACAGGAGCATTCCGAAGTTTTCTCCACGGATCTTCAAGAACGGCGCAAAGCTTAGGACTCCCAGGGTCACGGACAGGATGGAAACCTCGGGGCTCGCCTCCAGAGCCCGGCACGTGAGGTAGAGCATCAGCGTGCACGCGGCCGTGAGCAGCCCCTTGATGAGTACCGGTCCCAGATACGCCAAATGGACAAACGAAATATAGTAAATGAGATGGGACAGCCACGATTGGTCCACCCATGTTCTTCCCTCAAGCGTGAAGGCCCATTGGTCGGGAGCCCCGATCTGTCCGTTCAAGACGGCTTTGCCGGAACAGAACCCCAGAAAGAGATCTTCGTTGGGAAACGGCATTCCCCAAGCAATCAAGCAGGAAATTACAAGGCAGATCACCAGGAGAACACGAGTGGGACGGAGTAGGCCGGGGATTTTCAAGTTATCAACCTCCTCGGTCATTTTATGGGGAGGCGCTTGAGAATGTTTCCCGAGCATGGTCTACCCGCCCGTGCCTCACTCTCACAGAACTCTTGAGCTTGGGGGATCCGATTCATTTCCACCAGCGATCTGGCCACGTTGTCACGGATGCCGACGAGCTCGGGTTTGAGCGAATAGGCTTTGCGGAAGTCTCGATACGCGTCCATCATTCTTCCTTGTCGGGCATACACCGTACCGAGCAGATTGTAGGCCTCCGCTCCAGGCTCGAGATCCAGCGATCTTCTGAGAAGCGGTTCCGCTCCCTTGATGTCGCCCTTTTCATTGAGGATCATGGCCTTATGCACATATGACGAAGGCTCGAGTGGATCGACCCCAATAGCGCGGTCCAGTTCCGCAAGCGCCTCTTCCACGCGTCCGGCAGCGTGATGGGAGAGAGCCAGTTCGGCCCTGAGCAGCGCCGAAGAAGGGTCGGCCTTCACTTCCTTGAGAAAGTACTCGACAGCTTCGTCGTGCTTTCCCTCTTCACGCAAGATATAGCCTATCATAATGCGAGGATACGCGCTTTTTGATCCGATCTTCCGAGCCTTCCCAAACATCGCGGCAGCCGAGGATTTGTCTCCCATCAGGTAGTAGATCCGGCCCATATTCTGGTAAGGCGCCTCCATGCCCGGGGCCAGTTCCGCAGCCTTTTCAAAAAGAGCGAGAGCCCGGTCCAATTGGCCGCGTTCCATCAAGACCCAGCCGTAATTGTTATACACTGCCGGCGATGTCTTGTTCACCTTGAGAACGGCCTCCCATTGGACCGCCGGGTCACTCCAAAGGCGCGTCTGTCTAACGGACAGGATCCCCAGTATGCACACGAGAGCGTAACAAGCGGTGAGAACCCCGGTTTTTGCCCGGGGTCTGTCCCGGATCGTTTCAAAGAGGAGTTCCAGACCCCGGGCAACCATGAGGGCGAGCCCTACCATGGGAAGATAGAGGAAGTGGTCCGCCACGTATGAATGACCCAGATGTCCGAAAGG
>JAZDHD010000410.1:0-5166 GCA_043806215.1 Pseudomonadota bacterium
TGCCCGTCATCTTCAAGGGCGGGCGTCCGCCCGCCGTCTCCCCGGCGAAGGCCGGGGTCCAGAAAGAAGAGACTGGTTCCCGGCCTACGCCGGGAAGACGGTTCAGCTTGTGCGACCGTATTTACGCCATAGAACACTAAGCTTCCGGTGAGCGCTGATGGCAAGAACCAAACTCAAGGTTAACGCAAAGAGCTTTGTACGCGACTTCCGTGCAGGTGCAAGCGATTCGAAGCTGATGGATTCGTATAACCTGAGCAGCGACGGTCTGAGCAAGTTGTTGAAAATGCTGGTGGACAAGAAATTGCTTCATCCGTCCGAATTGAGGTCCGGAGGCGGCTTTCCTTCGACGGAATTGCTGGATGTCCCGGGATTTGGCGAACCTACGGAAAGAAATTGGCCCAAAGCCGTGTACGAACCCAGACGTGAACCCATGGCCGCAACGGTCCGCAAACCGGTGGAAGCGCCGCCCGAGAGGAAGAGTCCCGATCCGGCGGATTCGTCACGCTGCCCGCAGTGCGGCGCCGAGGTGACCGGGAAGATGCTGATTTGCCCGGAGTGCGGCCACGTCTTACCGGGAGAGGAAAGGTGGGCCAATGTCGAGCCGAAGCCGCGGCTTATGGACCGGATTCCTCCCAAAGTCCTGGGCACGGTGGTTGCGTTGCCCATCGCGGTCATGCTGTTTTTTGTCTTCAAGGACATCATTCTTCCGATGACGGAAAACTCCATAGAGAATAAGACACGGGCGGCTCAAGCGGCTCGACCCGCAGGTTTGAAAAAGGCGGGGCTCAAGGAACCCCGGGCTCCGTCGGATCCCCGCAAAGCGCTGGACCGGTTGGTGGCCGACCTGATAGAAACGGACGTCTTTGCGGACGCCAACCGGGAACTGACCGTTTTTCACGTGGGGTCCCGCTGGTGGCGCATGTCGGGTGATGAAAGGATGGAGAGCCTCGATCGTCTGCGAAGGGCCATGAGGGAGTCGGAGGAGGAATTCGAGGTGGAAATCGTAGATTCCATGGACGCTGCCGTCGCGTGGGTCAATCACGGTTCAGTGGAGTTGGCCGCGCTGGAGTAGGCACGGATCGTGCCGCCGGTGGACACGCTTCTGAATCAGCGGGAGACGGAAGGCCGTCTCTCGCCTATGTCGCCCAGAAGTTCCCCCCAATCCCGGGTGAACCGGTAAACCTGTCCCAATCCGTAGAGAGAAAGTGTCGCAAAGACCGTCTGGTCGGGGTCCTTGATCTTTTGGGTGACGGGATCCTGTTCCCGAACCTCGGAGTACTGCAACAAGATGCTCCAACAGCGCGGATGATAATTCAAGCCAAAGCTCGTGAAGTAAGAGAAGTCAAATTGGTGCGTGTACTGGGTCTCGGCGAAGCAGTCAAGATCCGAGGTGAGCTTCATCTGGAGATTGACGTTCGTCTGTCTGTTGAGATTCGTCTTCTTCCCGTCCTCGTTGAATTGGTGCAGGACCCGCATCGTGTCGCCCCGGTGGTCCATGACCCCCAGTTGAACGCTGTACGTCAACGCACGGTTTATGACGGGGTCGTACTCCGCCTGGGCCGTAAGATCCAACAGCGTGTGAGGTTTGACGGTCAGTTCGGCTTGAGTGGTGGTCAACCTGGAGACGCTGAATTCCTCCGGCCTCAAAGGCTCCGCATCGTCCGTAGGCTTCGAGAAATCGTATCCCTGGGAAACGATGAAGGTCATGAAGTCCAGGTATTCTCCGGGGCCCAAACGTCCGGTGAGGGTTTGGCGCATTTCCGCGGTGAGAAGACTGGTCCTGTCCATTCGGTCGTGCTCGTCGAAATAGGGATACGTTTGGGCTTTGGAAAACGGGCGATACGTCCAGGCAAACCGCGGGCGCAAGGTGTGCTTGATCTTTTGAAAACCGAGGAACGAGCCCCAATAGACGGTGTTCAGGTCGGTGAACAGGTCCGCGTTGACCTGGTACAGGTCGGTGCGGACGGTGCTCACCGAGCTCGCACTCTTGTCCTTGACGTAGTAGTCCGCCAAATACGCCTTGGCAAAATACGTCATCGAAGGTTCCAGCTTGAGATATCGGCCGAGTGAAATGGGAAAGCTCAGCCGCGTATCGGCTTGAAGTCTGCTTCCAAGCCATCTTTCATCCATAACAGGTGAATAGAAGTGGTCGTAGACCACGTTGGAACTCACGTACAATGGGGTGAAGGGAATCTGACTGCTGAACAGCGTTCCCGTGATAATCGGGAGATTCTGTACGGTCAGTGCGTTGTCGGGGAGGTCCAGATTGTCGAAATGCCTTGCCTCGGCCTGAAAGAGGAGGTTGTTGGTCTGCCTGTACAGGACGGCATTGGATTCGAGATACCGGACCCTCAGCCGCTTGTCGAATCGGCCACCCCAGAACTCGAAATAGTCGCGGTCCGACACCCAGTTCCCATTGACCTTTAACCTCAGCCACCGTGCAATCTCCTGGTCGTGTCGCAGGGTGACATAGAACCGGTGACTCTCCGGGTCTGTCTCCGGGCCATATTTCCAGTCGTACGTGTACTCGCCGTAGAATTGTCCTCTGAGGTACTCATACGGCGTATACCTGAATTCCAACGAGGCCTGAGCAGCCCTCTTGGAGCAGATCCGCGGCACCAGCGTGGCATCCATGGAGGGATTGATGTTCAGGAAGAAGGGAAACCGGACATCGAACCCCCGGAGGCTGCTGTTTGCGATGGTAGGCATGAGAAAGCCGCTCTGACGCTGACTTTTGGCGGGGTACATGAGCCACGGGATGTAGAATACCGGTATGTCCTTGATATAGAACAGGCCGTGTTTCAACGTGCCGTACCCCTCCAGCGTAACGTCCAGATCCCTCCCGGTAATGCGCCAATCGGGCGTGGCCCCGTCACATGTGGTGAAGCTCCCTTTGTGTATCCGGTAAGTGGAATCGCCCACCTTTTCGAGCTTTTCTCCCTCGAGGTAGATATTGTTCCGTGTCAGCAGCAGCTTACCGTTGAAAAGGACTCCGGTGGAGTCTTTCAACCGGAGCGTGAATTCCTCCGCTTCGACCACATCCCCTCCAATGCGCACGATCACGCCGCCCTTTGCAGTCAACTCGCCCGTGTCCGCATTGTACCCCACCGTGTCCGCCCGCAATTTGGTATTGCCTTGGCGGAGCGTCACATTGCCGCGTACGGTGTAGGTGTTGGTCTTGTTGTTGAACGAGAGGCGGTCGGCATTCACCTCGATGGGGATGTCGGTTGGGAATACGCCGGTCTCTTGAGGGATGCCGTTGCCTCGCGAGGGTTTGTCGGGCGACGCGGGTTGCGGATGCACGGGGGAGGCAAGGCAGAGGAAAACCGCCGCAATCGTCGGAAGCAAGATCAGGAGGCTCGTCGGGGAACGGCTTGGACCGCGTCGGCCGTCCGCGCAGGGCTCGGGGCGGGATGCACCGGGACCAGCCGGCAAACCGGAAGGCCCGCATCGAGGCTTCCGGTCTTTTCCAAACGGGACCGTTAAGGCGGCACGCGTCGTACAACCTGACAGCGCAGAGATCAAACCAGATACCTTTTGCACGTTTGGTCCCGGAGTCGGCCTTGTCGCTAATTACTCGGTTTCCCAAATACGGTGTCGTATCCAGGGCAGCAAAACCTGCTTTGGTAGCGCCGGCCTCCGTGCCGGTATTCTTTAGTGGAAACAACGTACTATCGCTCGCCCGGCAGGGACGCCGGGACGCTACCGCGTGTTTACAGAATGCGTGACGGTATTCATGCCATAGAACACTAAGAAAGCGGCCCGGCCCAACCTGGTGCCCCTTGGCGTAAATGCGAAGACGAATAGCCCTACACCGGCTCTGTCTTGCCGGTGCCGGCGACAAGCCTAGAACCTTACACCGCCGCCGACCGAGAAGGAAAAGCCCGAGGTGTTGACGTTCGCAGCCATGCCGAGAAGCTGTTCGTACTGGTTTCCCGTAACGAGGGTTCCCTCGATCCGCGCCTTCGCGAAGGTTCTCCCGTAGTTCAATTCCGTGTCGATCCCCGCAAAACCTCCGAAAGCGGTCCAGGTGTCTGCGTGGGACGCGCCCATGATCAATCCCCCGGCGGCCCGGCCGACATCCAGGTCAAACGGGATCACGCTGATCACACCGCCGCAGTTCACTCCGAATCGTCCCATTCCGTATAACGGGATCCAACTTCGAGCCCCGACGCGAAACTGATAATCGGCCAAGTCCAGTTGAAAGGTCAGAGTCTCCGCGTCGGTCTCGCCGTAGGTCTGGCCGCAACTGGTCAGTTCATACCATGAAAAGGCAGAGAAAACATCAAAGAAGTGCGACGCCATGTACCCCACTTCTACGGCAGGGCCCCATGATTGATTGTCAAGAGGTCTGCCCTCGGCGGAGAAGCCCCCATCCCCTGCGACCACGTTGAGATCGACCTGCATGAGCGTTACCCATCTCGCGGCAACATCGGCGTAGAAGCCCTGCGTGTATGTGTTGACGCGCATCGGTGCCATGAGGGGAGGTTGCCCGGAAGCAGAGACGCCGGTCGCGTGAACCCATTGCGGGATGCATGAGATAACGGTCAGAAAGACGAGCGGTACTGAGAGTGAATGACTTTTCATGATCAGACTCCGCCTGGCGGGGGCTTCCGGGGAGACATAATCCCGCCTCCGAATCGGCTTCCCTTCGCGGCAGGATCCGGCCCCTCTGTGGAACAAAGGCCCGGATCCATGAACAAGCACCGGCTCTCGGTCGTGTTATACGACGTGTGCTAGAAGAAAGCCCCTGCGGTGAATGTGGCGTTAACGCCGGTCAGGTTTACTACGTTTTCCACGATGTCGCCCCATCTGTTGCTGTTTCCGAAGTAGACGTCATACTCCACGCTCGACTTGGCGAAATACCGTCCCCAACCCAGTTGCAGATCGCCTCCCACGAACAGCCCTATGTTCGGCCACAACCAGATGTCTTCCTGTTTCTTGGCCGCGTCGATGATGATGTCCCCGGCCGTAACTCCCGCGTCCGCGCTCGTCTCGTCGGCAACGACGAGGCTGCGGGTCACGACGGTATAGGGAATCGGCGTCCACAACAAGCCGAAGGATGTTCCCACCTGGCCCATGCCCCAGAGCGGAACCCAACTGGAGCCGCCCACCTTGAACTCTATGGCGGTGAAATCCAGACGATTGTACAGGGTTTCCGTTACG
>JAZDHD010000411.1:0-5025 GCA_043806215.1 Pseudomonadota bacterium
TTGGCGAGAGCGAGGAACGCGCCGGCCGGGCACAGGTACCTGCACCAAAACCGGAAATAGAAGACGGATGCGGCAAGCACAACAATGCAGAGTGCCGAAATCCACGCGTCCAACCGTCCCCAAAAGAAGTTCATCGTGTAACTTCCGAAGAAGTGCTGCAATGGACTGAAACTGAACCAAACGGTGTCGTTGGTGACCAGGAACAAGCACAGGAGCACGGCCAGGACGACGTACTTGACGTACCGGGCGGCCCGGTCCAAACCCGGTGAGGCCCTCAGCCTCCACCCCCCGACCGACAGGAATTCCTGTAAGGCTCCGAAAGGACAAAGGAAGCCGCAGAATGCCTGCCCCCAGAGCAACGAAATGAGGAGAATTGCACCCAGCAGAACGTTTCTCCAAAGCGTGCCCTGGGCAGGGATTTCACCGGTCAGGAGAGTCGCCGCGTCCAACGAAGTGAACGGCGCATTCAGGCCAAAACCGAGAACGAGCGTCGAAAGAATGAGGCAGATCAGCCTGAGCCGCCGTGATCTGGAATAGAAGGCAAACACGAAGAAGAACATGAGAAGCATTACGGCCCAGAGCCTCGGATCGACGATGCTTTTCCAACGGGGTTGCCGTGTTTCCGGAAGCGGCCCGGGAACGTGCAAACCGATCAACGGCCCCCCGATCTTCCGTCCTGTTTCGGTGATTATCCGGGTTACGGCCTTGGAGGTAATCGTGGCTCCGGTCATCGCGTCGACGTGCTGCTCGAGCGGATCCAGAATCGACAATCCCTTGAACCGTTCCAACCACTTCTCGATGCCCACGATGTAAGAGGGCGTCTCACGGGATTCGACCACGGCAACGCCCCGGATAAGTCCTTGATTCGATACGGAGAGGAGCAGGTTAACCGGTCCGCCGTACCCCCGGATTTCTCCGGCCGGGGGAATCGTGCTGAGACTTACCGTGTAACCTTCTTCCCCCTGGGCGATTCCTTTGTAGTGCGGAAATGGGCTTGGCTTGAACTCGAAGCGCTCCGAACCCGAAACCGCTGTAAGCGTCCGGTCCGGGAAGCGCACGACCGGCGGACTGCCGGGAGGACCAATCCACAGATGCCAGGTGAAGGCCGAAACCACCGCGGCCGCAAGCAGCCACGACAGTCTGGTGTAAGGAAACGAGATTCCTTCACGGGGACGGAATCGTTCAAGCGCATGGTCGATTCTCGAGATGGGCTTCTCGATGAGCATCAGAGCCGCGGGAATGCTCAAGGCCAGGGCGAGGACCAATACGGCCTTGTCTATTCCCAGCAAGGGAACGAGGAGCGTCCCGGTGATCAGGGCGCCCACTGAAGCTCCGAAATGATCCAACGCGTCGGTCCATCCCGACGATTCTCCGGAGCTGCCCCCGGACTCCAGGTGCTGAGACACGGCCGGCGGGAACGCCGCACCCGTGAGGATGCCGGACACGAGAACCAGCACGAACACCGCGGTTTCGATGAGCCACGGCTGCATGCCTGCCGACTCCCGGAGCAGCAACGGACACGCGAGGCAGAACAGGGCGAACGCTGCAAGTGTCCCAACAAAGGCGGTCTGCTTGCGGTGTGTACGCAACAGGATCTCTCCCGCGCACAATGCACCGACCGTGAGGCCTGCCATAAACGTGGCCGCTATCAAGCCTATCCGCTCAAAAACATAGCCGAAAAGACTTTGGTACGAATAGATCAGGACGATTTGCATGCCCATGGCGGCACCGCCCACGGCGGCAATCGCGAGCAGGGCCTGAAATCTCGATTCAGAGCCGGATCTGGGTCCCCACCTGACGCGAATGCAAACCCTGGCGAGGAAGAAGACCGCAAAGGGTATGAGATAGAGCTTGAGCCCGGCCCTTCTCACCGTATTGAGCATCTCGACGTACGCGGACCCGGAGAACCGGCCCCAGAGAATAATGGCCAGTGACGTGGACAACGGGGCAAAGTCCGTATTCGTCAATGCCGGTGAGCGTTCCAACTCTCTTTGAACAAAACGGGTCCGCTCCGGGGGCAACAAGGTTCTGAAAGCCACGGGGTCGAACACGGCGGTCCCGATGATCTCGTACCTGGCTTTGAGTACCCGGGGGTTTAGGCTCAGGGCATCAGGGGCGTTCGAAGCAAAGAACAGCGTCTCATCCCCGGGACTACCCAAGACCCCGGGGAAGACTTGTTTGAGGGTGTGGTAGACCGAGCCCGCGTACGATGCGACCTCCGACCCCCAGAAATTCTCCGAGGAGGTTACCCCAATGACAAAGACGCCTCGTGGAGTCAGTGCCTTCGATACGGCCCGGAAGAACTCCTCGGTGTAGTATCGGTTCCAGAAGGACGACACCGGGTCCGGCACCAGGCACACCACGGCGTCGTAACGGTTTGCCCGGAGACGGTTAACGTAGAAGCGGCCGTCGCCTATGATGACCCGTACGCGGCGGTTCTCGAGAGCCTGTAATTCATCGCGCGTTAAATGGTCCTTCGCGATCCCTAAGGCCCACTGGTCGGGCTCCACTACGTCCAACCGCTCAATGGGGTACTGGAGAAAAGCTTTCACGAGACTGCCGATTCCACCGCCGATGAGGAGCAGCTTCTTGGCCTCCGGATGTTGGGCGAGGACGAGTGCCGCGGTCCGATCGGCCGTGTGAGGGTCGGGAAAAGAGACTACAATCTTGCCGTTCCCAAAGAGAGAACGCTGATTTCCAAGCTGCGCAATCTCAACCTGCTGATATGGAGTCGGCCGTGATTCTAGGAGGGTCAGCCCCGGATGGAGAGCCCTCCATCTGACGCCTATCGTGCCGTCGGTCAGGAGTCCGCCGAGAGGGGAAAACAGAACCGCGCCGGCCACCGCGAGAGAGCCTGCGCAGAGAAAGGTTCCCCGGAGGTTCCTTTGGCGGCCGAATATCGCTATCGCCATGGATAGGAGCAGGGAGAGAACCGCCGCGGTGTGCAGAGGCGTCAGCCAACGGGCTGCGCCGAAGGTGAACAGGAGTCCTCCAATGAGTCCTCCCAATGCCTCCATCGCGTACATCCGCCCTATGCTGCGCCCCCCCGTGAGGGCGCCGGCCCGGCATCCCATCGGGAACAGAAACCCTGTCAAAAACGATGTGGAAAACGTCGCGACGGGTACCACGGTCAGGATGCCGTGGAGGGGAGCCAATTCCGCAGGGGAAGCCCCAAAGATGAGCGGTGCGCAGCGGATCAGGATGATCTGAAGCGGCAGGGAGAGACCCAGTGCCCACAGGCTGTTGATGAACACCCGGAGACCGTCCCACCGGCCGGATCTCGAGATCCGGGCTCCCACGGAGGCTCCCATACCGATTCCCGCGAGCCATGTCGCGAAGAAGATGCCGAGACAGATCTCCGTGCCGTGGAAGATCACGAGCACTTCCCGAAGCAACACTATCTGGCCGGTCAACGAAGTCAGGCCGAATAAGAGGAACATCCAGGGCATGGGTACGTCTTCCCGCACTTCACGGTGAGGAGGTTGCAGGGCGGTTGGAACCGCAACCTAACGGCGATTGCAAGCAGCGGCGTCACACGCACGACCTCGAGTTTCGCAAGAACCATCGTACCAAGCAGGGGACCCCGACGTTGCTCCCGGGGCCCGGTCGTCTGGTGCAATGACACCGCAATTCAGGAGACAATTTCCGAAGAAATCTCCGCGGTACGACAAGAAGATGCGGATCAGTGATACAGGATAGCATTTTTGGCGGGTGAGGGTACGTTCAATGCTTGTGACTCAAGAGTCCGGTCCTATCCCCTTAAGTCACCGGCATCAAGGGTCACGTCGGGCAGGGACGCCCGTCCCACGAAACAGGTCTAAGGCTTCATGACAGTCCTTCGTAGCCCGGGCCTCCGTGCCCGGATCTTGTTCTTGCCGGCACCCTAGCCGGAAGCGAGACGAAAATGTGCGACCGAATTTGCGCCATAGAACACTAAGTGTTCTGTGGCGTAAATACGGTCACGCATTCTGTAAACACGCGGTAGCGTCCCGGCATACCTGCCGGGCAAGAGATAGTACGTTGTTTCGACTAAAGAATACCGGCACGGAGGCCGGCGCTACCAAAGCCGGTTTTGCTGCCTTGGATACGACACCGTATCTACCTGAAAGTCATCTTCCTTCTCGTTCTCGTAGGGGTAGGCCCCCGTGCCTACCCGGGCGGCTTATCCCGACAAATGGTGCCATCTCCTTGATTCTCCTCCCTCCGCACCCTATAGTAATGACGGTGCCGTGCCGCTCCCGCGAAATGATGACGGCCGCCATGATAGGCAAAGGCACACCGCATTTACGACGGGGCGTGCCGCGTACCCCGGTTACCCAAAAAGCCGCAGGGCCGTGAGTTATGGCAAGATCAGACGTGTTTCTATGCGAGCTCTGCCCGAAGATGTGCCGCATCGGGGATGGGCAGAGTGGTGATTGCAGGGCACGCATAGCCATCGACGGGGAATTGCGCGCCGTGACGTACGGCAAGCCGTGTGCCGTACACATCGATCCCATTGAGAAGAAGCCGCTCTTTCACGTAATGCCGGGAGCGCGGATCCTGTCTATCGCTTCGGCAGGCTGCAATCTGCACTGCAAGTTTTGTCAGAACTGGACGATTTCCCAGGTGGGACCGGAAGAGGTACGAAGCCTGGACCTTTCCCCGGAAAAGGTGGTGAAAGCGGCTCTGGAACAGGGTTGCCGTGCCATAGCGTACACGTATACCGATCCCGTGGTATTTTTCGAATATGCGCTTGACACGGCTGCTTTGGCGCGCACAAAAGGTCTGCTCAATGTGACGGTCACCGCGGGTTACATTAACCGCGAGCCGCTCGAGATGCTGTGCAAGGTTACCGATGCCTCCAATACCGACTTGAAGGCCTTCAGCGACGGGTTCTACCGGGATATGTGCCAAGCGACTCTCAAACCCGTGCTCGACGGCATGGTGACCATGAGAGAGCATGGGGTGTGGCTCGAAGTAACCAATCTCGTCATTCCCACTTTCAACGACGATCTTGACCGGATCAGGCGCATGTGCAGATGGATT
>JAZDHD010000412.1:0-33350 GCA_043806215.1 Pseudomonadota bacterium
ACGCGAATCCATCTTCCTTGGTGGCGAAGATTATCTCGGTTTCATGCAAGTGTTGGAGGAAGGGTCGGTTGTGTGGAACGTCGGCATCGCGGCATTCTGCCTTAGGCCGAACCACTATCATCTTCTGGTGCATACTCCTGACGGGAATCCTTCTCGATTTATGAGGCACGTGGACGGGATATACACCCAGCGCTTTAATCGTGTGCACAAGCAGGATGGATCTTTGTTCCGCGGACGTTATAAAGCCATTGTCGTGGACGCGGACACGTACTTGCTCGAGCTGGTCCGATACATCCATCGCAATCCGGTGAGGGCCGGACTCGTGGAAAGAGCGGACAGATACCGCTGGAGTAGCGACCGTGCCTATGGTTCCGGTTCCCGGCAAGGGGGTTGGCTGGGCAGATCCTTTGTTCTTTCGATGTTGGGTGAAGAGGGTGGGAGTCACGGCCGAGCCTACCGGCAGTTCATGGCCGAACCGGACTCCGAGGAGCTCAGTTCGCTATTCGCACGAAAGCGGATTCCCTCGCTCCTGGGCTCGAAAGAGTTCATCGACCGGATGAAGGCAAAGGTTCGCAACCTGAGAGATCATCCTGAGATTCCCGAAACAAAGATACTGTCACCCGGGATCGATTCGATCAAGATGGCGGTTTGCGCGGCCTACAAGACATACGGAAGTGATTTGTTAACGAGCAGAAGGGCGACGACCAACGAGGCCAGAAACGTGGCCATCTACCTTTGTCGGCGCCTGTCCGGTGAATCCCTGGATCTTGGGGTCAAATCTGGTTTTGAGCCTTTCTCTGTTTGCTCTCCACCCTGTCCGCTTGTTTCCAAAGAGGGACGTCATACGCCGGCATAGATGGATCGCTGTGCTTCTTGCCTCGTTGGCCGTATTGCTCCTTCCGGACGGCCCATCACCCCCGTCAATCTTGGGCACGTGTGGCGAGGTCAGGCTTGATATATTGGTATTTGAATGCGTGGTAGCCTGCCGGCACGGAGAGAACGCATTCACTATCCGGGCGCTGTCTATCGTGTGATGCTACGCGGGAACCGTGGGCGGGATATTCTCCTTGACGAGTCGGACCGGGTTCGTTTCTCCGATCCGTTGGAGGAAGGCGTCAAGGGATTCGATGTTCGCATCGCAGCCCTGTGCCTAATGAGCAACCGCACCGACGGGATGGGCGGCGGATATCGGCATGACTCCGTAATAGAATCTGAAATCCTACAGCGGACAAGGATCTTCAGTCTCCCAATCCTCTACCGTTAAGCCGTTGATCCGTCCGAACTCACGGATATTGTGGGTGACCAATGTCACGTCATTGGCTATGGCAATTGCCGCAATCAGGAAATCATTCGGACCGATGGGCCTCCCAATTCTCTCCAAATCCGCCCGAATCCGTCCATAGACTCCAGCTGCATTGTCGTCCAGCGGCAATGAAGCAAACCCCTCCACGAAGCTCCATAATGTCTCCAAGTTCCTTTGCGGGTTCTTGCTCTTGAAGGCCCCGTAACACAACTCTGCTTTAACGACCGAGCACATGACGATGTCTTCACGTCGTCTCACCAGGAGTTCCCGCTTGATCGCCTCAGACCTCCCGTTCAAATAACTGATACAGACGTTCGTGTCGAGCAAGAACCTCATTCAACGGCCTCGCGCATTTCAAAGCGTCCTTGGTCGCCCCTCTCAATCGGATCATTGGCGAGACAACCATAGGTGTATTCAATGAACCGGTGCCACTCGGGGGTCTCATGAAAGGCTTCGGTCACCGGCTTAGACGAACAAGGAGAACTTGCCAGAGCTGTAATGATTCGATGCAATACTTCCAGGTCCTTGTCCTCGACCTCATCTAACTCAGATCTTAGCTGCTCTCTTGTAATCATCCTATCCACCTCGCCGAGATGCTTGATAGTACAGTATCCCCAACCGGTCCTTCACGCAAAGCTTTTGGGAATTGGAAATCTGGGGAAATATCTGGGGACACGAGCCGATGGGGTCAGGTCTTGCTTCTTGAATAGGGTTAGGGTACCGAACAGTGACGCTTTGGATGTTCCGATTCTAGAAGAAAGACCTGACCCCAGCCCTCACAGGAATACCCGGAAGACGTCGTAAGCGTCCATCTTAGAAAAAACAGGCGTATGTCCCCAGAAATCCCCAGAAATCCAAACCGTACTGACAGAAACTTCGGATCTTCAGAATCGGCTCATGAAGGTCCTTGGGCTTAGAAAAGACGAAAAAACCCTTTTAGGGTAAGAAGACTTATGCTATAAACCACTAACTATACTAACGAATCAGTTCGCTCTTTTCATAACTAGGAAACTGGGGCTAGGTGTCCCTGCGAAGGACAGGTAGGATTCATTGGGTCAGCCCGTGAACGGACTTATGTCCGCACACTAAATCTGTCCCATCTCATCCCACATAGCGAGGCTATATCCACTTCCTACCACAGTCATATGACCGCAGTAGAAATCTTCCCTCTCCAGAGCCATTTGCCAAAGAGCATGGGGCTAACTTAGTTCACCTACAGCGATTCAAGATCATACGGCACTCTCGTGATTTCGAGTAGGTTTGCACCAGAATCGTGTCCCGCTTTTGGTGAATGATGTGGCTTCGATTGATGGTGGCGCGAGAAGGCACAGGTGGGTTGGTATCCCTCGACAACCCCCGCCGATAGGATCGGAGGCGTTGTTCTCGCGACTCTTTCGAGGCTCAGGCCCGCGGGAGTCACCTTTCTTTTCCGAGAATTGTCGAAAATACCGCGGGAAGCGATGCGCCTTACGGCGTCCCAGCCGGGGGTGGGTGAGGCATGGGGGACACCGGCGGTGTCTGCAACGGTTGCAGTGATCCACCTGCTACCGCCTCGTCGCCGTTCAAAACTCGAAAGTATGGTCGTAATTCTTTTTGCTTGACACAAAATCTCCGGCGTGGGATATCTGGACATATGTCAAACTATCACTACAATATTTCCCGGTTTGCCGAAATCTTCAGGGCGTTGTCGAATCCCAACCGCTTAGAGATTTTCTTGCGGTTAGTTTCATGCTGTCCTCCGGGGACTAAATGCGAATCCGGCATAGGCTTACGGCAGTGCGTCGGCGAACTCGGCAAGGGCCTTGAGATAGATTCCTCAACCGTTTCTCATCACATCAGGGAACTCCGACAGTCAGGTCTCATACGTATGGAGAGACGTGGAAAAAACATGTTGTGTTGGGTGGACCCGGAAACGGTGATCGCCACGGCAAACTTGCTGACCGGACGCTCGCTGCCTGACCGTGTCAAAGAAGACGAATGTCTCAGTGTAGGTGAATGCAAATGAATGATTTGACTTCTGACGAAAAAGGGAAAAGCTGTTGTGCATCTGAGGACGCTGCCGCCACCTGTTGCCAACCAGCCGCCGGAAACCCTTCTTCGTGCTGCTCTCCCGGAGAGGTGTCTTGGAAAAAGGGAAAGATGCTCGTCTCAGCGATCATCATATTGGCGGCAATTGGAGTGGGAGCCAATTCGTTCTTCAATGGAAACTCTGCTCAGTCCTACACTACAGTTCCTGCAAAGTCCTTTTCCGCCGGACTTACGGAAATTCCGGCTGTGACAGCGGAGAATGGCAACCAAGGTAAGCCGCAAACCAAACAGGAAGAAATTCCGCTCAACCAAGTCCTAGATTCTCTGCAATCTCTCGACACCGTCGCAGCGGACAAAGATGTTGTGTTCCTGGTGCTTCCCGGTGAGGCACAGATTTCCTCTATCGCAGTCCCCAAGCAGTTAGGGACTGTAGCGAACAATCTGTGGAAATCGGGAAGAAGGGTCGCAGTGTTCACGCTCAAGAGCAATACACCAGACCACAACCGATTAGTCAGTCAATTTTCAGTCAAGACTTTTCCTTCTGTGGTGATTCTCGGTCGCCAAGGCTCTGCTTCGGCTGTGGCAGGGGACGTCACTGAAGCCGGTTTATATAATGCGTTTGTCTTGGCATCAACAGCCGCCTCTTGCTGTCCCACTCAAGGGAGTGCGTCCTGCTGCCCGAAGTGATGGAGTTCAATGATGCTCGAATGGTCTGCCGCGATTTTGCGGTCATCTAATTATTCCGTGGCGGTGTTCCCCGCTGCTCTCATGCTCGGAATAGTAGGATCAGTCACCTCCTGCTGCAATTTGCCGGTTCTTGGAGCCATTGCCGGATATTCGGGTACTGTCGGACATGACACTGATCGTCGCTCCCTGCTCGTGGCTGCGCTTTTTTTCATGCTCGGAACTGTCGGTGCCTTCGCCGCTCTCGGTGCAGTCAGCGGATTTGTTGGTCAAGTTGCGGGAGCTACGTTGGGATTGTATTGGAAGCTGTTTGCAGGATTCATCTCGGTCTTGTTTGGACTGGCTGCTTTGGGTCTTCTCCCGTTCGATTTAGCCAGGCTAGGATCTACCGGGAAATCCTTGCAGATGAAATCATCCGGGGCAACCATTTACGGTCTTGCCGTGGGCGGAGGGGCTGCCGCCTGTTCCGTGTGCTGCAATCCAGTGCTTCCCGTAGCCCTTGCGGTTACGACTTTGCAAGGGCAGACGCTTTGGGGTGCAGCCATCCTTACAGTTTTCTCGATCGGATATAGCTTGCCTATGGTCGGAGTTCTCGTAGGAATGGGACTGGGATTCAGAAGGTTGACCTCAGTCGTTCAGAGGATTAGCCCCGTAATCCAAAAAGTCGCCGGGGTTCTGCTCATTGTCCTCGGCTTCTATCTCCTGGGGATGTGATACTCGCTGGTCGCAGGGAAAGGAAAACCGGAATGAAGAAGCTTCAAATTACAGAGATAGTTAAATCCGTGAAGGACATATATGGGCAAATTGCCAAACCTGGCAATGCGGGATGCGGATGCGCCCCATCGGCAAACTGCTGTGGGCCATCGAGTGAATCCCAGGCCATGTCGTCATCGCCGGGGCAGGATTCGGCGGAAGACGCTGTGAAGGAATCCCTTTCCAGCGAAACAAAGACGGAGCAGATGTCGAGCAAAGTTTTGAATGTCGAGCTGTTGGTGATTGACCTGAACGTCTGCAAGCGTTGCGTCCCAACCGGAGACCAGTTGAGAAGTGCTGTGAATCTTCTTGCCCCGGTAGCCGAGGCATTGGGAATTGACCTGAGGTATCATGAGATCGTAGTACAGACGCCAGCAGAGGCGAAAGAGAATGCCCTGGTCACGTCACCGACGATACGGTTGAATGGCCGAGATATTGCCCACGACATACGTGAATCGGAATGTGAGTCCTGCGGAGACCTTACCGAAAATAATACCAGCGTTGACTGCCGTGAGTGGCACTACCGTGGGAAGGTTTACTTTGCAGCCCCAATACCCCTGCTGGTGGAGGCCATTATGGGGGCTATGCTGAACATTGATGAACTGCCGCCGGTTGTTCCGGCCCCCCTGGACGAACTGCCGGAAAACCTGCAACGGTATTTCGATAACAAGAAACAAACTGGAGGCTCTATCTGTTGCGCGTGATCTGCTGCGGTCCATATCAATGGAGACTCACGATCCTCAGAGACTCATAAGACCAAAAGATATTTGAGATTGAATGACGGCAGGACGGAGGAATTATGAAAACAGGTCATTTGAGCATTCTAATGGCGATTCTTTTTTCAGCAGCACTCGTCTCTTTCAGTCATGCCGGGGCAGGCTGCTGTCCTGGAGCAGGATGTTGCGATGCGCCTAACATCTCGGCAGGCCAGCAACAGCTACGCCCATCCTCAGGCGGTCCCTCTCAGACGAGGGTTGGAACCGTGAAAAAGCCTGTGCCGCAAATCAACCCTATGCCCTGGTCGGCGACGGTGACTCAGATCGGAAACCCACAGCGTCCAGCCCCAGCCCCAGCCCCAGGGACAGGGTGCTGCCCCGGAACAAACACCACCAATGGATGTTGTGGAATCGAACCCCAATCTGCGTTGCATCCTAGGCCGGGTGCGTCGCCAATAACAGACATCCTTGCGTTCAATACCTTTCTAGGCACTTTGTGGTAGTCAGAATCACCAAGCCGCATAATTGAGTCAAAACGATCAAGGAGGTCTTATGAACGCCGGAGGCTTACGTTTAGTTGCCTACGCGTGCGTACTCCTCCCGATGCCCCTAATTGCCACCGGCGAGGATCGGAAAGCACAGACGGTAAATGAACTGGCACAGATGTATGACGTGTCTTCGTGTAAGCCATGCCACAAACAAATCTATGAAGAATGGGAAAAATCGTTACACGCCCGTTCAATCATCGGTACGCCTCGGACTTCGGACTCTTTCGGTCACATGGTGAAGGATTACTTGCTCGGAGGCCGATGGAAATATGCTGGCGTGAATAAAATCGAGGATCTGAAAACTGAACATGTGATTCAGTGCCTCGAATGCCATGTTCCTCAGATCAAGGATGCAACTGACGCTGTCGCAAGGGAGATTGCCCAGGCGGCAATGAACCGCGATATGGCGACGCTGGGTAAAGTGAACATCAACTGTCTCGTATGTCACAACAAGAAAGCGATTCTCCATCAATGGGTTGACGGTCCTCCCGAAAAGGATGTCGTGTACGGCAACATAGAGGGCAAGCACACTGATGCGCCGGTTTATAAGACCTTGAAGAAGAGTCCGATTATGAAAGAGACCATCTTCTGTGGTCAATGTCACGGACTCGGCCCTGGTTTTCACCACCCCAACCCTGCTCAGTGTGCGACACTGTACGGCAGCTACATGCATGCATACGTGCCTGCCGGGCTCCAAGACATGTCAGGATTGCCACATGGACAAAGGACACCTCATGTCTTCATACAGGGACCCGGAGAGAGCCAAGAATGCCGTCCGTGTCGAAGTCGAGACATTGGGCTATTACTTCCATCCGAAAGCATTTAATTGGATTCCTACCGCCGTGGTTACTGTGAAATTGACCAGCAACGCCGGTCACCGAATCCCAGATGGTTGACCGACCACCCATCGGCTGGTCCTGGATGTGACTGCCAAGACGAAGGACGGTAAGGATATCTTCAGAGAATCCAAGATTTACATGCCTCAATCACCCATTTACGGACGAGGCGATTTCATGTGGTCAGGTGGAGGATTTCCAGGTTGGAAAAGCGGCATGGTCCGAGACACGCACCGAGATGGGGTCAGGTCTTGCTTCTTGAATAGGGTTAGGGCACCGCACAGTGACGCTTTGGATGTTCCGATTCAAGAAGCAAGACCTGACCCCAGCCTTTTGGAAAACTCTTCGGCAGCCGCTCCGTGACCTAGAACAAATTCACCGTGGAAAAGCTGTTGACGGAGTGACAAAAGTAAAATACTATCAGGCACTGGATAAAAAGGGCCTTTTCATCAACATGACGCCGGTCCTGCCTTCGTTAGGTAGCGTGGAGGCCTCTTCTGAGGATTCCTCTGTCTAAGGTGGACACTGCCGAGACCCGATTCCGGGGGAAACACCCCAAAATTGGCGAGACCGCGGCATAGTTCCGGTTCAAATGTAGGTGAAATGCTCCAATGCCATCAGATCGCCGGCAAAGAAAGCCATGCAAAAATGAGGGAAGAATCTGATCTCTCCCTGGAAGTTTTGGTCTTACTCATCTTCGGAGTATTCTGGCTCCTCTTTGGCCTGCTGCTGTTCAAGATTTACACCGGAGATCTGCCATATAACTTAGACAGTACCTACGGCCTCTTTCTGGTCATTGTTTCCTTTCAGATGATCACCATGGGTAAGACCCCCTTTGGCGACCTTCGACGGTCATGGGGGCTCGTCGTTATTGGAATGGGCACGGCTATTCTTGGAATAGCCGCTTGCTTCATTCCCGGATACTTTACAAAATTTGTCGGCACACTGGTAGGAATAGTCCTTTTTGCAGGCGGAATTGCTCTTTTCATGCAGCTCTGTATTTCTGAAAGAAAGGCGAGGCTGTGGGTAAAGATCGCGGGAATATTACGGCAACTAACCATAGCGTGCGCCCTTGTCTATGCCTTAACAATCATTTCAGGCCTGATAACACTCTTTCCCGGCCTCAGAGCGGACCCACGGACGGCCATTGTTGTCATGCTCTATGGCATGAGTTTCTTCTATCTGGCGTGGTGTATCTGGAGGGTTGCCGGGACATATGGTCTCGAGAAGCCGGATGACTCGGCAACGACTATACGGAGTTCAGATCGGGCTGATTCACAAGGACGTTTTAGCTTATTCGGGGAGGCCTCTGTTCCTCTCTCGCAGGCAATCCTGATCCTGTTGGCAATTCTTATGACATTTTTTGGGTTACTGCTCTTTCCGGTCAGCCGGGGCATGCTTCCTTTCTCCCCGGATGGTCAACTCGGTCTGCTTCTGACCATTATGGCCATTCAGATGATGGGCTTGGGAGACACCCCGCTCGGCCGGTATACGCGCTCATGGTTCATGATAATCATAGGCATTGTATTTGCTGGATTGGGAGCCGTTTCATGTATCGTTCCGGGTATGCTGACCGGAATGATTCAGATGCTCCTAGGGCTTCTGAATGTCATGGGAGGAGGGGTATTCTTCATCAAACGATTTATCGAGAAAAGTCGTGGAACAGATACCCCAGCGGACGCCCCTGTTGTTCTTCCCCCCATTGTTGGAAGACTGGAGTGGACTCAGGTGGCGTTGAATTCGGTGACCATAGCCTTCGGCATTTCCATGTTCTTGCCGGGTCTCGTGCCTCTTCGCGTTGTTGCGAGCGTCCTCGTTATAAATGGCTGCCTCCTTTTCGTATTGGCCTACCTCGTACAGAAGGCAGCAAAAATGCAAGAAGGCGGTGAGCGGCAGGTTGTTTGACGCGGCCATATCCGGTCCCCTTTTGTCTTCACTGGAAATCGAAGAGGTGACGAAGATGTTTCCCAAACTGTTCAGCCCCGTACGGATCGGTGGGTTGGAGATCAAGAATCGCGTCGCGATGACGGCCATGGGAGTGAACCTCGCAGCGGCGGGGGGCGGCGTAAACGACGACATCATCGCTTTCTACGAGGCGAGAGCAAGGGGCGGAGTCGGGCTTATCGTCACTGGGGTATGCCGAGTCATGGACGGCGCGGGTGCATCTGAACCCTGCCAGCTTGCCTCTAGAAACCTTGCGGACGTGCCTGGGCTCGGGCGGCTCATGGACACCGTGCACAAGTACGGCACCAGGATGTTCATCCAGTTGCAGCATCCCGGCCGCAATGGCAGCGTCATGATGGGAGGCGAGCAGCCCATCTCCGCCTCAGCGGTGGTAAACCCCCTTACGGGAGAGGAGCCGCGCGCGCTCACGGTCGACGAGATCGGGAAAATCCGGGAGGCGTTCGTGAAAGGGGCGTGCATGGCCCGGATGGCGGGCGTCGACGGCGTCGAGCTGCACGGCGCACATGGCTACTTGATCAACAGCTTCCTGTCCCCGTATCTTAACCGCCGTGACGACGATTATGGCGGCAACTTCGAGAACCGCCTGCGGTTCCTGATGGAGATCCTCGCGGGCATCCGCGCGGCCTGCGGCAAGGGCTTCCTGCTCGGCGTCCGACTCTCCGCCGAGGAATTCCTGGGAGGCCGGGGGAACGACCTCGCCGCGAGCTGCAGGATAGCAGTCGAACTGGAGAAGGCCGGCACCGACTTCCTCGACATCAGCTCCACCATCCCGGACAGCCCCAAGTTCACCGCATGCATCGAGCCGGGCACGATGGAGCAGGGATGGAAAAAATACATGGCGGCTGAGATTAAGAAGCACGTGAAGATACCGATCATCGCGGTAGCGAACGTTAAGGAGCCGGCGGTCGCGGAGGCGATGCTGGCGGAGGGATGTTGCGACCTGGTGGGCGTCGCGCGCGGGCATCTGGCCGACCCGGAGTGGTGCAAAAAGGCTAAAGCCGGCAAGCCGGAGACAATAAGCAAATGCATCGGCTGCCTCGTGTGCTGGGACGAGATCGAGCAATGCCGGCACGTTAAGTGCTCGGTGAACCCGACCACGGGCCGCGAACGCGAATTCACCGACCCCGCCGGCGACGGCGCGGGGCGCACGGTGGCTGTGGTGGGCGGCGGCCCCGCTGGGGTCACGGCCGCCATGTTGCTGCAGAGACGCGGCTTCCGCGTCGTGCTGTTCGAACCGTCCCAGAGGCTCGGCGGCACGCTGAACGTGGCCGACACGGGCTTCGCCAGGGAGAAAATCACTCGGTTCGTCGATTCCATGATCGCTCAGGCGGAAGAAAGCGGTGTCGAGCTGCGTCTCGGGGAGGAGGCCACGGTGGAGAAAGTTGCGGCCCTCTCCCCCTGCGGCGTGTTCATCGCGTGCGGAGCGCGGCCGTTCATACCGCCGGTCCCAGGGATCGACGGGAAAAACGTCGTCATCGCGGAAGACGTGCTCGTCGGGCGTGCGGAGGTCAAAGGCGACTGCGTGATCATCGGCTCGGGCATGACGGGTCTCGAAACGGCGGAGGTGGTCATGCGGGCCGGGTCCAAGACGAGCCTCGTGGACATGCTCCCGGAGATCGGCGCAGGCGCGAACGTCATCGTGATCCTCGATATCAAGGAGCGCATGGCGTGCTACGAGCCGGTCTTGCTCCCGGGGCACCGGGTGCTGAAGGTCACTGCTGAGGGAGTAGAGCTCGAATGCATGGAAAGCGGTGAGTTCGTGTTCGTCGGGGCCGACACCGTGATCCTGGCGATGGGCGTCCGGCCGCACCGGGAGGTCGTTGACCGCTTCAAGGCGGTCTTCCCCGAGGCGCGGGTCCTGGGCGACGCGGTGCGCGGCGGGCGGATAGTGGATGCGACCCAGGATGCCTACGGGCAGGCATTCGTGTTCGAGCCGTAGGGCCTACCCGACACCGTCGTTGAACGGGCGTGGGCATCTTCCCGTTGTGCACAGTCAGGAAGCCTGTGGCGCCCTAGCTTCAGGAGTCGAATGATGCAGAAGGGGAACGAACATGAGCGAAACGCACGATTACTACCGAGATAAGGTTGCCGTCGTGACCGGCGGGGCCTCGGGCATCGGACTGGCACTGGCGGAAACCATGCTTTCATCCGGGGCTGGACGGGTCGTCCTCGCGGATCTCAACGAGGCGAACCTCGTCCGGGAGACCGCAAGGCTAAACGCGGCGCGCTCCGGCCAGGCGCTCGGAGTCCGGTGCGATGTCACGAAGGAAGAGGACGTCAAGGGGATGATCCAACAAGCGGCTGAATTCGGCGGCGGCCGCATCGACCTCCTTTTCAACAACGCAGGTGCCGGTTTCGGTGGACAGTTCGACAAGCAGACCAATGGAGAGTGGGAGAAAGCGTTCGCGCTGAACTTCTACGGGGTCATTTACGGCATCCGTGCCGTCCTAACGGTTATGCGAGCACAGGGCGGCGGGCACATTGTCAACATCATATCCGGCATAGCGTTCTCCCCGATGGCCTACCAGACGATGTACGCCGCGACCAAGGCCGCTCTGAATGCCCTGACCCTTGCCCTCCGCTACGAGTTCTGGGACGAGAACATCCGCCTTACCTCTGCGACACCGGGCACGACGGCCACTGCGATATGGGCCACGGGCGGGACAGAGGCTCCACCGGGAGCGCAGTCGCCGGACCAGTCTGCGCGGAGGATTCTGGCGGGCGTAGCGAACAACGAGCGGCTGGTCCTGGGCGACGAGGGCGACGCCTCCGGGGCCAGGATCTGTTTCAATCCCGACAATGCGAAATCTGCCGATGACTACTTACTGAACGTGGCCCGGAAGCGCCGCAGCGGCGAGTGGGTCGTATGATCGGCGTGGCGCCACATAAAGGAGGACATCAATCCATGAAAAATGGCAGTTATTTCATTCCGCGTGAACAGATCTACTCGTTCATGAACCCGGGAGCGTTGAACAATGAGGAGGGCCTCTACATTCTCTGGGAGACCGACCCCGCCGCAGCGCGACGCGTATTGCCGCCGCCGCTCGATCTCGCGGACCCAGCGCACCCCATCGCGATGGTGTACGTCGTGAACATCCGGGAGCCCACGTTCGCACCGTGGTACATGGAAGGCGGCCTCAGCCTGCTCTGTCGCTACGGCGAAATCGTGGGCGCCTATTTCCTGAACCTCCAGCTCAGTGGCCCGGGTGCGCTGATGGGCCTGTGCAGCGGGCGTGAAACGTCCGGGCTGCCCAAGAAGATGTGCGAGCGCATCGTCGTGGAGCGCAACGGCGACTGGGCGAGCGCTCTCATTGAGAGAAAGGGCCGGCGTATTTTCTCGGTCGAAGTGGAGATGGGTGAGTACAACGACCCCCTCATGGAAGCCATGCGAAAGGATTACGGGCCCGGATATCGGGAAAGGGGCGCCTGCCTGCTGTTCCAGTGTGAGTACGGAAAGGCGCCGGAAGGCCACTGCACATTCCCGAAGATTCGCCTAGTCCACTACGACAGCGTCACCGATTTCCAGACCTGGGAGCCGGCTCGCGTTACATCGCTTCACATGGAGCCGTCGCTCGATGACCCTTGGACGGAGCTCGCAGTGGTGAAGCTCCTCGGAGCAGGGTACAGCGTCAATTCCAACTGGATCCCCGGCATCTCGTCACTCGCACAGTTCGAGGGCGACGAGGCGGACAGCCTGATTTCATACCTGTTCTCGGGCCGCTGGGACCGTTCCACCCTCGTCACGGGCCGCTTTCAGCGTTACGGACAATTCTAAGGCTTCAGGAGGACTAATCATGAAAGTCGATGACATCCGCAAGATACTCGTGGTGGGCGTAGGCAAGATGGGGCAGATGATTGCTCTTCAGTGCGCCCGATTCGGCTACGAGGTGGTCGCCTATGACGCCTTCTCCAAGTCCCTTGACAACGCGCGGAAGAAAATACCCGCCTTGGCCGCGGAATTGGTGGCACAGCAGAAAATGACGCCCGAAGCTGCCGAGGCTGCCCTGTCCCGGATCCACTACACTTCCCACCCGGAGGATGGAGCCGACGCGGACCTGTTGAGCGAATCGGTGCTTGAGGACGTCGAGCTCAAGGCGAAAGTCTTTGGCCAGTTTCACCAGATCTGCCGGCCGAAGACCGTCTTCACCACAAACACGTCCACCCTGCTACCGTCCATGTGGGCGGAGGCCACGGGCCGGCCCGCCCAGTTCGCCGCACTGCATTTCCTCGACGCGTTCGAAGCCCCCCTGGTCGATATTATGCCGCATCCGGTGACCGCCCCGGAAATTGTGGAGCTCCTGGTGGCTTTCGCCAAACGAATAGGACAGGTGCCGCTGGTTTTCAAGAAAGAGCGCCCTGAATACGTGTCAAACGCCATCTTCGGCGCCATGAACCAAATGGCGATCCAAATCGCGCTGGTGGAAAAAGCCGTGTCCGTGGAGGACGTGGACCGGGCGGTTATGATTCACCTTCAAATGCCCGCCGGAATTTTCGGACTCATGGACCGGATAGGGCTGGATACCATCTGGCATGCTGCGCAGAGCAAAGCCAAGATATCAGGCGATCCGGGCGCCCAGCGATTCGTGGACGAATTCAAGCATCTCTATATCGACAAGGGCCGGCTGGGCGTCAAATCGGGCCGGGGCTTTTATACGTACCCTGACCCCGAATACCTCCGTCCAGAGTTCCTGGGCGGCGACCCCGAGTAACAAGCCCTGACCATTCGGCGGAAGAAGAATATCTTCTTCCGTCGACCATCTGACATAACACTGCTAGTGGTGAACGTATGAGACAGAGCAAACAGGTCGGTCTCCTTCTGGTGCTGTTCTTTCTTTCGGTTTCACAGGCCCGCGCGTGGGAGTTCTCTTTGTCCGGGGTTTATACCTGGGAGTATTATCAATTCTCCCAACTGGGCGACAACGGCTTCTTCGGGCGGTACAATCAAGATAACAGCTTTGCGAGCACCGCTGCGGGCGGCTCTGTGAGGCTCGCCGCTCGAAATGGTTGGCTTGGCCACGAGGTTGCCAGTCGGGTGACTTTTTTTGGTGACGATCTGGCTTCAGGTTCGGATGTAGCAGCGAACTACGTGTACACAATTTTTTCCCCGCGCGTAAAAGTGAATGACGCACTTTCACTTCGGGGAAGTTACAGAATTGGAAGCTGGTTAGTACCTTCTGCAAACTATTCCCCGGGGCATCTCAATAGCTCCAGGTACTTGAATAGTCAGGCTTCAGGGATCGGACAGTCATTTTCCCCCGGTTATTGGCAAACCTGGTATGTTGAGGCTAATTTTCCTTTGGGAACGGTACAAATAGGGAAGCAGCCAAACACCATTGGGCTTGGTCTGATTATCGACTCCTTGGAAAACTCGACTGAGGCGGTGGTCCTAGGCATTCCTTTTGGCCCTTTCACTATTGGTGCGCAATACTTCTTCTGGGGGCCAGGTAAAGCCGGTGACTATCCCCTAAAAACAGACCGGAGTGGCGCTGCTCAACCTCATTTCGCTGCCTTGCTCATGTATAATGCGGGAGACATCAGTTCTCAGACCTATATCGAATACACCAACGGTCATAAGGGACCCGAATCGGAGCTTTATCAACCGAATTCTGACAAATTCCCAAAAACTCCGGTCTTCGCAACGGACTGCTCGACATTTTTCGGATTCACCAATTTCAGATATTTCAACGGACAGTTCTTCTTCAATGCAGAAGTAGGGTTTTATCATGAAATCTGGCGTCAGAGTGGCCTCGGGGTTAAAGGCATACCCCCTCCCAACGTGCCGCCTCCACCCCCCCCAAATTACCTGCTTCCCCAAACTCGTTACTGGGAATTGTGGGCGGGTATGATCGAGTGCGGAGCGATGACCGGTCCGGCAAAGATTACCTTTCTCTGGGCTTACTATCCAGGTCCGGACAGACGTGGAGGCCAACTCATCGACAGACAGCCTACCGTTGTTCCCGTATTTTCGCCCAACGGTGGAGTGAACGTGTATTTGCCGTACAGCCTGTTGCTGGGATATAATTACGGATCGGGCAACGGTTCCATAACTCGATCTTCCGACCACGGTTTCATTACCGACGCGACTACATACGGCGTGAGATTGGATTACGCTGTGGCAGCTAATCTCAATGCATACGCAACCTTCTTGTACGCTTCCAGGGTCTCCCAAGGATACGGCTGGGGATGGATAAGGCCGGATCCTGCAGCCGACATCATTTCTCCTGCGCTTCAATACGGGCATAGTGGGAATGTAGCGAATAATTACCCCCTGAACGGTAACCTCGTAGACCTTTCATTCGCTACTGGCGCTCCCAACATTCTGGAGAGAGACCTCGGGTACGAAATTGGCGGCGGGATCGATTGGAAACTCATCGAAGGATTTACGTTGGCAGCCAGGGTGGCCTATTGGCAGCCCGGCGGCTGGTTCAAATACGCATGTGTGGACAGGAGACAACCCAACTGGGACAGTGCACCGACCGCGAGCAACATGTGGGGCATAAACCCCAACAGGGAAATTGACCCGATCTTCGGTATGCGTGTAGGACTTCAAGCGGACTTCTGATGCCAACTTTCGTTTGCGGCCCTGAGCGAGAATGTTGCCTCGGATGGGGTCAGGTCTTGCTTCTTGAATAGGGTTAGGGCACCGCACAGTGACGCTTTGGATGTTCCGATTCAAGAAGCAAGACCTGACCCCATCCTTTTGAAAATCAGCAGCCCACATCAGGGACTTTCGGTTTGGTCCCGGGCTTTGCTGCCTTCTCCTTTGGTTCTTCGGACGGTGCACCCTTTGGTGCCGCCTTGCTCGGCACTAAGCCGGCCTCGGAAGTTTTCTCACCCTCGTACACCGGGAGACCAGCGTCCATCCACGCCTGGCTGCCTCCTTCCAAGTTCCGAGCTTTCGAGAATCCCTTTCGTTCGAGGATACCAGTGGCCATGCTGGAACGATACGCTGAGTTGCACACGAGCACCACCGGCTGCTCCGGGTCCAGCTTTGAAGAGAGCTCTGCCAGATGGGTCAGGGGCAGGTTCAGGACCGTTCCGATGCGCATTGCCATCCACTCGGCGGGAAGGCGCACGTCAACCACGAGAGGAGCTTCTCCCTTCTGCATAAGCGCATACAAGTCTTTCGGTGAGATGGGATTCCCAGCCTTGACAGGGAGTTTCGCGTTCTTCCATGATTCCAAGGTTATGATGTCACCGCTGTAGCCTACTCGATGGAGTCGATGACGAGCCTCCTTGAGGAGATCCGCATCACCCACAAGCACCAGTCTGGAGCCCCACGGCACCATAGTGCCGACCCAGTTTTCGAATCGACCTCTCACGGCTATATTGGCCGAATTCGCTATGTGACGCTGCGAATACGCCTCGGCGTCCCGGATGTCCACCAGGTAGTACTTTCCCGGCTCAGTCAAGTCAGCCGATGCATTCATTTCGGCGGGCATCGGAGCGCCCCAGTCTACCGGCGGCGGTCCCTCACGGTTCATCTTTGCATTGTGTTGAAAGTATTGAGGAGCCTCGGGAAGCCCCTGGAGGACCAGCGCCACGAACTCTCCTCTGCCTTTTGCCTTTAGATACGGGTTGGAGGCCCGCTCGTGACCGATAGTCGATTTTGGTTCATCGCTGAGGTGAGCCCCGCAAAGTGAGCCTGCACCGTGAGCCGGAAGAATCATCACGGTGTCCGGGAGCTTGGAAAGCTTATCGGTCCAGGAATCATACATGGCCGACGCCAGCCAAGCCGCGGGTACCGTCCCCTCCATGAGATCCGGTCGGCCCACGCTTCCCACGAAGAGCACATCACCTGTGAAAAGGAGTTTGGGGTTTTTCAGGTCGTCCTGAGAGTAGACGGCGCAGCACTGTCCATCAGGCGTGTGTCCGGGGGTGTCCATGAATTTCAAAATGGCCTTACCGACCTTAATGGAGGACTTTTCATCCATTGCTTCAATTGGATACTTTGCACCCGATTTGTGGCTCTGGAAAATTGGCACATTCAGGGCCTTTTTGATTTCCGTGTGCCCCGCGACGAAATCCGCGTGGGAGTGGGTCAGATAGACCCCCTTGATTGCTGCAGACTCTTTCTTCGCTGTCTCGAGGTAGAAGGAGATGTCTCGCACGGGGTCCACCAGCAAAGCCTCCCCCTCACTTACCAACAGGTACGTGTACACGGAGAGGGCAGGCAGCGTGAACTGGATCACTTTGAAGCCTGGAAAAATGTAGGTATCCACAATTCTGTAAGTGGCCGAGTCCGATCCATGTGTGGCGGATTCTGAGTCTTTGATGTCGGCTGCGAAAGCTATTGGGGTAATCACCAGAAATAGGCCGAGGGCCCAGAGAAACAGCTTTTTCATAGAACTCCTCCCGGTCGTTGATCTCGGGTTCCCGTCTCCTGTCCATGGATCAGAGGGAGGAGACGAGATTGACATGAGTCAACTGTACTTTGGCATGGATCGGCCGTCAAGGTTTTACGAAATCCTCTTTGGCATTCCGGCAAACCTCCCAAACGAAAGGAAAGGTCCCGATTATGGGTCTGCCCCGGGACCGTGGGTATAAATTCAGGGGACACGTCACATATTTTTTCTTGCTCTAGTCTTCTCCATGAAACTTAGTGCTCCGTGGCAGAAGTACGGCGTCACATTTGTGGCAATTATCCCTGCTTTGGTATCGCCGGCCTCCGTCCCGGTATTCTTTAGTGGAAACAACGCACTATCTCTCGCCCGGCAGACGCCGGGACGCTACCGCGTGTTTAGAGAATCTGCGACCGTATTTACGCCGCGGAGCACTTAGTGCTTCGTTTCATAAGTTCGGTCACACATTGTCGTCTCGTTGCCATGTTGGGTGCCTGCGAGAAGAAGATCCGGGCACGGAGGCCCGGGCTACGAAGAACAGAGACCAAGCCCGTCGTACACCGTGGGACGGGCGTCCCTGCCCGTCATCTTCCGGGGCTCAGGTTGTGCGACCGTATTTACGCCACGGAGCACTTAGCGCTTTTGATTCTTCGATCTTCTCGATCTTTGACTTCTGAAGGCTCTTGTCGAAATGTTTAGGCGCAGAATTCACCGCGGAAGACCATAGTTGGGCGGAAATTTCATCTAGTGGCTCCACGGCTCGTCTATTCCGCATCGTAGTCTGCTCGAATCTGCTTACTCATTATTCCCTTGTAATCTCCTGGCCCATAATGCCTGCCGGATGTCCTACTTCATTGCGAGAGAAAGATGAATTTTGAGACATTTTGTCGAGGAGGGGCCCCCACAACGTCACCGTGGTGCCCGTGATATGTGATGGTGTCCATCGCTCTCGCCCGGCGACAGGCTGCCGCCCCAGCGTGAACTGGCCGACCGGTTGGGCGTCACCGTCGGGACCGTGACCCGCGGGTACGCGGAAGCCGAACGTCGCGGCCTTGTCAGGGGAGAGATCGGAAGAGGCACCTTTGTGGCGTCGGATGTGGCGTCCAAGGATTTTCTCTCCATGCATCATCGCGGGGACGCCGACTTTGTGGATCTGAGCCACGCATTCCCGCTCTATTCGGAAGATCCGGATCTGAGGACTTCACTGATAAGGATGAGCAAGAGCCCCTCTATTGAGCGGCTGTTGCAGTATCAGCTCGGCAGGGGGATGCCCAAGCATCGGGAGGCCGGTGTCCGCTGGGCGGGAAGAGCAGGCTTGGAGGCGAATGTCGACGACGTCCTGATCTGTTCCGGTGCACAGCACGCGTTGACGGTCTTGCTTGTGACCCTCTTCAAACCCGGCGACAGGCTCGCGGTGGAAGAACTCACCTATCCGGGAATCAAACAACTCGCCTCGATGCTGCAGATTCGTCTGGAGCCGGTTGCCGTGGATGAACACGGCATAGTGCCTGAAGCTCTGGCGGCAACCTGTGCGCGGGACGGAGTGAAGGGGTTGTACACGATCCCCGGTATGCAGAACCCGACCACCGCGACATTGCCCGAAGGCCGGCGCCATGAGGTTGCCGCAGTGTGTGAAAAGCATAACGTATTGATCATTGAGGACGATTGCTACCTTATGACGCTGGAAGACCCTCCGCTGCCCCTGTTTGCCTATGCGCCGAATCTCACGTTTTTCGTCTCAAGCTTGTCCAAGGCCGTAGCCGCGGGACTTCGTACGGCCTTTCTCATCGCTCCCAAGGAATATGTGAAACGCCTCGAGTCGGCGGTCACGCACACCATTTGGATGGCATCGCCGATTCTGGCGGAGCTTGCCGCCATGTGGATTGAAGACGGCACGGCGGAGTTGGCCATGAGGAGGAAGCAGGCGGAGGCACGGGTTAGGAACGCGATTGCAGATTCGTGTCTCAAAGGATTAACCTACCGAAGCAAGGAAACGGGCTATTTCATATGGCTCGAGTTGCCCGAGCCGTGGACGTCCGGCGCGTTGGAGAGAGAGGCATTGGCACGTAAGGTTGGTCTGGCGATGGCGGAACAATTCTTCGTGGGAAACGGTCCGGTTCCCCGCGGCACACGCGTATCGTTGACCGCGCCGCACACGCGGGAGGCCCTTACCCGAGGTTTGAAGGTAATAGCCGAAATCCTGTCGGGACCGCCGAGTCTTCCCAACATGATCTTCTGAGACCGTCCGGGCTTTTTAGCAAGCAGCATGGCCGGACGTCTTGCCGGCTCCAAGGGTCCGTCGTAAAATAGATCTTTCGCTTTTCCGGTTCACAATCCCGGCCTTGAAAGACCGGTCTGCTGTCGGACGGTCCCTCCGGGACGTTAAGGCTTCCAAGCCCCTACAGGGGCGGCCGAAAGTAGCCCGGTACTTCAGTGCCGGGACCATAGGATTGCGCGGCATCGGGAGTTGGACCCCGCGGAGTACGACCGGCATCTTGCCGGTCGGTAGGGCCGGCATTCGGCCGGTCATTCATCCTGGAGGCACACGTACATGATCTATCTAATGAGACACGGGGAAATTCAAAAACGAGGCCAACAGGACCTGGTGGGGCAAATTGATCTCCCATTGAGCGATGCCGGTCTGCGGCAGGCTCACGCCTGGTCCGTGGCATTGCAGTCAACGCAGTTTGAGCGCATTTGCTGCAGCGACTTACAGCGCACCCGCCGCATGGCCGAGATTGTCGCGGGCAACAGGAACCAAGCGATAGATAAGGTCCCGCAACTACGGGAGATCAATTTGGGCGCATGGGACGGAATCTCCCTTCACGACCTGCATGCCCGTTTTCCCGGAGAATGGGACAAGCGGGGAGCGGACGTAGCCGGATACCGGCCGCCCGGGGGAGAGAGCTTCGCCGATTTACAGGCCAGGGTGGTGCCGGTCTTCCTCGAGATTGCCGGGCAGGCACACTCGGATGTGCTGATTGTGGCACATGCCGGCGTGATTCGGGTGATCATCTGCCACATCCTGGACGTGCCGTTGTCCAATCTGTTTCGCATAGGGCAGGACTACGCCGGTCTCAACATGATCAAGCCGCAAGGGGATTCGTTTCTTCTGGTTGCCATGAATCTGCCCGTTCCGGCGAACGGCATGCCTTGAATCAAACATTCACTGCCAATAAGGAAGATGAACCACAAAGGCACGGAGGCCGGCACTACCTCGTGAAATGAAGAAACAGGCCAAGTTTGGCTCTCACGTACGGCAACCACCCGGTGGTCCCGCACACCGCCTCTCGATACGCCGGGGAAGGAAACAGGCCGGAACGTACATAGGCAAGTTTGGCTCGTCGGCCGTCGATGGATCTCACGCGGGAGACGATTCTCCAAGCATACCGGAGCTTATGGTGGATGACCCTGTCTTCGAGCCAATGGGGCGTGTACTCGGCCATCGCTTGTACGACATGGAGAGGGGGGATTATTCCCCAATGTGCCGACAACTCCCTGAAGGTCCAGTACAGCGGCCGCAAGACCCCCAGCGATTGGGCCAGATCCGCCAGCTTGTTCCAACGGAAGTCCGGGTGATTCACGATCAGCACCAGGTCGAGCCAATCGCGCAGACCATCCGCGTGGGTGAGATTGTGGAGCGCAATATGGATGAAGTTCAGTTCCCGTGAAAGATAAGAGGGGTCTCTCCCCGGCGGGCGGCTTTCCACAACCTCCTCACGGACAATGGACGGGGAAAGGCGATAGTAGTCCATGAACCACAAACCATGGTGCAGGTCCACCGCGTCACGGGGGCGGCTCTTGTGGATATAGGCCAGCGCGGGATTCAGCTCCCTGTGGAAACGGTGCAGTGCATCCACTTGTAACGTGTAACCGAGTGATGCGAGAAGTTGCCCGGCCTGTTCGTAACGGTCTTCGGGGACGAGAATATCCACATCGTACATGGGCCGGAGTGCGGGATTCCGATACACCACCCGGCCCAGGTACGCACCCTTGAGAAGCACGACCTGGATGCCGTTGGAATGAAACAGTGCGAGCATCTCGTCCAGATGTGCTTCCCGCTCCATCGCGGCCAGCGAAGAGAGCAAGTAGTCCCGCCGGAGATCCGGTATGATTGATTCGGGTACACGCGGCCGGGGGGTGTTGCGGAGTTCGTGGTAGAGCCACGGGCCGAGGAGATGAGAACGCGCAACGGCCACGTGGGGCTCGGACCACGTCCGGGGTTCTCCGGCCCGGGGAGAGCGGCCGAGGGCCATGTCGGCTATTAGGGACCGCGTTTCAGAGAGTCTGTCAATAATGGTGTTTCCCAGCCTCCCTCACGAGTTGACGAACTCCACGGCACGGGTTTCCGACCAGTACTCTTCGCGTCCATTGAAAGACACAAATCCCACATGACCGCCTTGCCGGGGAATCTCCAGCGACAAGTTGGGATTCGCCAACGCTTCTTCGCGGGGGTAGCACGGGTCCCCCAGAAACGGGTCGTCCGCGGCACTTATCACGAGCGTCGGCACTGAGATGGAAGTGAGAAAAGGCTTGCAGGAGCACTTCTCCCAGTAGTCCTCGGCATCCTTGAATCCGCTCATGGGAGCGGTATACCGGTCGTCGAAGTCCTTGAACGTCTTGATGGTTTCGTATCCGTGGTCGGTGACGAGGTCGGGCATCATCCTCATCTTCATCCGGATCTTTTCCCTGAGCATACGCAAGAATCGCTTGAGATAGAGCCGATTAACCGGTGAGGAGATTTCGTGGGAACACGATCCCAGATCGCAGGGAACGGAAAATGCGACGGCTTTCCTGATTTGGGGCAATACGTCGTCGCCCTGCTCTCCCAGGTACTTGAGAACCACATTGGCCCCAAGACTGAAGCCGATGAGGGCGACTTGAGCATAATCATGCTCTTGCAACACGTGGGTGACAACGGTATGCAAATCCCCCGAGTCGCCGCTATGGTAGAAGCGCAACTTCCTGTTGCACTCACCGCTGCACCCTCTGAAATTCATGGCAACCGCGTCCCGGCCGCTTCTGTTGAAAGCCTGTACCATTCCGAGCATGTATTGCCGTGACGAATCGCCTTCCAACCCATGGAGGATAATTGCTATCCGGTCCGAGCCTACTTCCGAGAAGTCGAGATCCACAAAATCCCCGTCGGGAGTGTCGATCCGTTCGCGGCGATAACCGACCCCCGCGACCTTGCGGAAGAGGGTGGGATACACGGTCTGTACGTGTGCATTGGTAAACGGCCATGATGGGCGGTACCGGGATTGGGCGATGATCGGCAATTGAAAGGTCCTCCTGGTCCGGCTTCCTACCTTGACGGGCGGCATTCCGGAATTACGTGTCTTTTCGTGATAGTCGCCAAGGAATGGGAATGCTTCTGTCGTTTCTGTTCGTGGAATGTATCAGATCTTCAAATTGGTTAAGTCATTGAAGACCATGTCGTCAAGTATCCACTTCACGTTGCACTACCTCCAGGAGAGCAACTCCTTGGCTCGTGCCAACGAGATTACGGATTCCTCCAAGGCTTCAAGCACCAACTTTGCAGCCAAACCTTCCATGAGTGGTGCCGGATTCACCTGAAGTCCCGGATAAGCACCCAGCAGTGAAGAAGTGATATCCTCTGTTTCGAATTGATCCGCCGGCATATCCGGCTGAATACCCATTTCGGCTAGATCATCGGCAATTTCAGACGGGATCAGCGAGCAGTTCTTTGCATGCCAGATAGCTCCCTCAAACGACAGACCCCAACAGCCGGCTAATTTGAGCACTAAATCAACTGGATCTCCGGGTAGATTCGCAGCGTCCGCCCACTCGTGAACCTGCCTTCGAGGTGCCAAGAACGCCGGGGCAAAACCGCGGGCACGTTGCTCTATCCCTTCCTGCCAATTGAAGGTCCCCATAGCACATGTCACTCTTGTGGCAATATCTGCTTCGCCGCCGTCATGGAGCAAATGGCACATCTCATGAGCAAGGATGGCTCTTCGAGAGAGGCTGTATCCGACCCTTGTTGCACCAGTGTTCAACAGTATCACGGGTACGGCACCGGATTCCCAGATACTTGCGGCTTCGACGTTGGGACTCGAGAACTCTGCGCGAGCAATGTGCACACCCAGTTGCGTGAATGCCTTCTCAAGCTCGGAGATAGGGCCTCCCCGGGGGACCAACAGGGCCCTTGCGGCCTCACCTAGTTCGTAACCGTCCTCCCAAGGTTGAAGGCGATGCGAGGGTCCTCGAAGATTCCGATATTGGCCGAATGAAGGTTCCCTACCCTGTACAATCATTACATCCGCCAAAGCGAGTCCAATCTCGGAAGCCATCGCCAAGAGACGCAGGTCGGTCGGGGTCAAAATGTTTGGGTCTGCCGGCGCCGAACGAAAACGAGCTACACCTCGGGTTGGCGTGTTGCCTTCCCCGCGCAAGAGAGCAGTGGGAGAAATGGCCGGCCCACGACAAATCCGCTCGAAGTCGGTGGCTGAGAGATCGTCCCTGGCTTCCTTATCTTCCAACCAAACAGAGTCTGCGCCACACCATTGAGCAGCTTCTTGCAGATCAGCCCTGAAAGCCTTTCTTCGCTCGCGAAACAAATGGCCTATGGAATCCATCCGTAGCACCTCATGTGCCCACAAATCTTACAGTCCCAATCTTTTTCCCTGACTAGGCGTCCATTGTCAAGCAAACAGTTCCCGGTATTCTTGACCAATGCTGTGGAATCCCACATATTCTAAAATGCTCCTTGGCTTCTGCTTCCCGGGGATTGGGGGCGACAAAACCGAGATTCAGGAGCCAGATTTCCGAAGAAATCTTCGCAGTACCCAAGAAAACGAGGATTAGTAGTACAGAGCCAAGGAATAATGGGAGGAAGGAATCGAAATGGGAAGCAGAGAATCGAGAAGAAGACCGCTTTTGAAACTGCTGGTGATCGGATGTTGTGTGACTGCAGCCGTGGTAGGCATCCTTCTCATCCAAGCACTTTTCACGAAGGACAAATGCGATAGGGCCGCGGAAGCTGATATGGGCAAAGTTAGTGCATCCCTGGAGCGACTGGTCAAGGAGATGAAGGACTTGAACTGCCCTGCGGACGAAATGATTCCACATGTGAAGTTGCAGTTTATGATAGGGCCGTACTACGGGTGGCGTGGACCTTCCGAGCAATGCCGAGTCCGTATGCGCAAGATGGGAACCGAGGTGTGGGGATGCTCGGCGAAGGATACGTGGCTGTGGGGAAGCCGGGACGAACGCCCCATATACAGGATAAGCCTCACCAACCTTGCCAAAGATCTTCCTGCCGTCAAGGGACCGTGCAGCGGGCAAGAGTACGCCGACGGACCCGATGGTAAAAGAATGTGTTACACGAGTTCCATCGTCACGGACGACTGTAGATTTGTGTGGGGAGACGCAGAGGTGCCGGAAGATGTGATCAGAACCTGCAAGGAAATCGATGAGGCAAACTCGAAGCGGGCCGCTGCTTTCGAATCTCTTGCCAACCAAGCCATCAACCCTGTTGGTGTGGATCTGTTCAAGAGGCTCGTGCATGATGATGTCAATCTCTTCCTCTCTCCACTCGGGCTGTATCTCCCTCTGGCAATGGCCTATGGAGGCGCACGGGGGAATACCGAGGCGGAAATGGGGAGGGTCTTGCGAGTCGAGGCGGTCAAAGAAGGCTTTCATCCGACTTTAGGGGCACTTCCGCAGGTGATCGGGTGTTCTGTGCTCAAGGGCAATGGTCAGTTGAAGATCAAGGACGGCCTTTGGGCTTATGAGAAACCTGGAATCAAGGTTCGTGAAGAATACAAGAAGTTTATCCGTGAGAATTACCACACGAACCTCGAGACGTTGGCCGTTGGTGAGGTGCCCAAAGACAGGACAGCCCCGCGTCCGGCCGGGGGCTGGACCTTTATGATCTTGAAGAACAGCGTATACTTCGATGGCAAGTGGAAGTTGCGTTTCAGTGAGAAAAGCACCAAGGATGCCTCTTTCTTCATGCTCGCCGGCAAGGAGATTCGAGTTCCCACTATGCACAACCGCGCCGACTACTTGTACATGGAAGGAGAGGGCTTTCAAGGGCTTGAACTGCCCTATAAGGGCAGCGATATGTCTATGGTGATCTTTCTGCCGAGAAAGAAAGACGGCCTCCCCGAGTTGGAGAGATCGCTCACGGCAGAGAAGATCTCCGAGTGGATTGGCGCGCTCAGTCCATGGCCCGAGGGAGTGATAGTCTACCTGCCCAGATTTGAAGTGAACTTCAAAGAGGATCTCATACCGCCTCTGAAGGCAATGGGAATAGCAGACGCTTTCTCCCCCGGGGGGGTTGCCGATTTCTCCGGTCAAGGGAAATTTGATCCGAAGCTGCCGCCATGGGAGCGAGACCCCCATATCACTCAATTCGACCAACTCGGCTTTCTCAAGGTGAATGAAGAAGGCACTGAAGCGTATATGACGAGCGTAATATGTGAGCGGATGACAGGCGCTGAAGGTGGTCCAACACCACAACCAAAGGTCTTCCGGGCCGATCATCCATTCCTGTTGGTTGTTCGGCACAGGCCGTCCAACTGCATACTCTTCATAGGCCGGCTGGCAATTCCATTGTAGGGGTAGCCGATTGGCTCACAGGGCTGGGTCGAGCTTTTCCACACGCTCGTCAATTCTCCGTCGAGGGGATCAGGTCTTCCCAGCATCTGGCATGTGGAAGACACATGCTGCCCGCTCGGAACCACCGCCCTTGGTAGAGCCAATACCACGTGCGTCCTCTGTTCCGGACTATCGGGGTGCCACGGCCACGCGCCCCTTTTCAGCCGTGCTCGGCAATGTCTTGGCCGGAGCGCTTGGTCAAGTTCACGGATCTCTCGGCTAGTTTGATGAGCGATCGAAGGGCATCGTTGACTGCTTCTTCGGTCGGAAAAGCCTCGGCAACGTCAGGGCTAAGCAACACCAAGTTGGTCCCGGAACGATAGGATTCCAAGTACTTGCCCCTGACACCGTTGCCAAGATCTTCGCGGCGATATTCGGCACGCAATTCGTCCGGCTCATTCTTCTTCATAGATTGTCCTCTCGTGGCGCGTCATGAGGCGTGCGCTGATAATCCTCGTTATGTTGGGGATCTCCGCGTGGGAGACGACCAACAGACGGTTAAGTCTTGACATGCCGAAGGTGACGTATCGCTCTTCCTCCAACGAATGGTCAGGGTCCTGAAAGGTTACCGCAAGCGGGTCTCCGAAGACCGTGCCCGCTTCTTCGAAAGAGACGCCGTGTTTCCGCTTGCTTGCAACGGCCTTCTCTCTGTCCCATTCGTATTTCATTGTTCGAGTATACCATGACCGATGCCGCAGGCCCAACCGGTTACGTTCCGGCCCAACTTTTTCGCAAGCACGAATGTTAGATTTGTGTTAGACTCGCCACTAGATCCCAACTATTCTCCAACATAAGATCTCGGGCAGGGTTGTCCAATAATGGAACGTTTGGAAAGGCGCATAACCGGGCTATGGAAGTACATACTGCCGTCATGATTCTGAGTGTCCTCGCCGGTGGTTATATGGCCTGGAACATCGGTGCCAACGACGTGGCCAATTCCATGGCGTCCGCCGTGGGGGCAAAGGCCATCACAATGAGACAGGCCGTCATCGTTGCCGGCATTCTGACGTTTGTGGGTGCGACGTTTGTCGGATCACACGTCACCCAGACCATTCGTAAAGGCATTATCGACGCGTCGGTGACGACAGACCCGAAACTCATCGTTCTGGGGCTCCTGTCGGCGCTTCTTGCCGCTTCGCTCTGGGTGTTTCTCGCCACTGCCAAGAGTCTTCCCGTCTCGACGACTCACTCCATCGTCGGGGCAATGGTTGGTTTTGGACTCATCGTCGGTGGTCCCGCGGTGGTGAACTGGGGCAAACTACTCGGCATCGTGATAGGATGGATCATTTCACCCATTCTGAGCGGTATTGCAGCCTTCTGCCTTTTTCATGTCATCGATAAGGTGGTGCTCTCGAGGATGGATACTCTGAGCGGAGCAGTGTCCACTACCCCCGTACTTCTGGCCATTGCAGTGTTCATCATGACGCTCTCGCTGTTTCTCGAAACACCCCTGTCCAAGAAACTCGGGATTCACGGCGTCTTCGTCATTATTGTCCCGCTGTGTTGCACTTTGGCCGCATATGGCGCATCGTGGCTCTTTCTGAGATCGGTCTTGCCCAAACTGAACATATCCGGAGGCGAAGAGATTTTCCGGTATCTTCAGGTCATGACGTCATGCTACGTGGCCCTGGGAAACGGCGCCAACGATGTGGCCAATGCCATGGGACCGTTATCCGGCATCTATTTCATCTGTACCACCGGTTCGGTTTCGGCTCATGTGCCGGTGCCCACGTGGCTCCTTGCCTTCGGGGGCATTATGATAACCGTGGGAATATGCACGTGGGGATATCGGGTAATCGAAACATTGGGTTCCAAGATCACTCAGCTCACCAACTCCCGCGGCTTTACCGTGGATTTTGCCACGGCCTCGGTCATACTGGGTGCATCCATGTTGGGTCTTCCCGTGTCGACCACTCATGCCGCCGTCGGCGCCTACGTGGGGGTCGGGTTGGCAGGAGGATTACAAGCACTGGATCTGAGGATTCTGTGGAAAATAGTCGTCTACTGGATGATTACCGTTCCGGTGGCTGCGGCCACATCGGCGGTAATCTATCTCATTCTTTCAGCCATTTTTTAAGGTTGGTGATGCATGAGACTGCTGTTATCGAGCATTTTCGTAAACTCTCCATTCGAGAAGACACTGAAACACGCGGACAAGGTGGCCCAATGCGGCCCGCTCTTCATCAGGGCCGTTGAGAGATACTTCAAAGACGAGAGAGAGGAATTCGAACTCATCAAGGAAGAAATCCGGGACATTGAAGCCGAAGCCGACAAGATCAAGCAGAACATCCGTGCCCATCTCCCGTCATCCCTGCTCATGCCTGTGGAAAAACCCGTGTTCTTCGCTTTCCTGAGAGAAGCGGACAAGGTCGTGGACTGTATAAAGAACGCTCTGTACTGGATGTCCTATTACCGGGTATCCGTCCCGGAGGCCATTGAGTCGGACTTCATTCTTCTGGCAAAGGAAGTTTCCGACTATCTGGGGTTCCTCCCGGCGATGGTGTCGAAAGCCCACCAGTACTTCGGCAGTAGACTGGAAAGCGACCGCAAGGCCGTGAAGGATATCGTCAGAGAAATAAGATGGCGGGAACAGCAGTCCGACGATCTTGAAAAGACCATCCTCATCCGGTTGTGCGCGGATGAAGAAATTCCTCCCAAGACGTTCTTTGTCATGATCCGTCTGGTGGAGACGACCGGCGACATCGCGGATCACCTGGAGAACTCTGCGGACATGATGCGTGCCATGGTAGCCCGGTAAGATGGGGCGACTCTCCCTTTGCCCCCGCGGCCTCGTCTCTCGTGAGAAACGGCCCGGTGACGATCTTGGGAGCGAGGTAATCGGCCCCGTGGTTGGTCTCGGTCGCGCGCCGCTACAATAACTGCAATACGGCCGTTTTCCCTCGACCGGCCGTCGGTTCCTCTACGAGAGTCAAGCCGACTGAACGGGCAATGTCCAGGGACGCGCGAAAGTCCTTTGCCGAGACGTGGAATCCCGGCTCCGCCACGAGAAGCTTTGCGCCGGGTTTCATGATGTCTGCCATTTGTGAGAAGAACGCCTTTGCGTCCGGGATCTCATGCACCACGTACAGAGCGGCGATGAAATCAACGGCACCGCTGATGGGTGCTCCCTTGGAATCAGCGAGAACCGGAACAATTCTGTCGGCCAGACCGGCACGTCGTGCACGCTTGAGCATTCCGTCCAGCATCTTCCGTTGGAGATCCACCGCTATGACTTTCCCTCCAGGACCCACCATCCCGGCAAGTGCGAGCGTGAAATACCCCATGCCGCAGCCATAATCGACCACGGTCATGCCTTGAGTCACATACGGTCCGAGAATCTTGTAGGGGTTCTCTCGCAGACGCCGCAGAGGGTTCAGCAGCACGTATCCCATCCACCAGGGACAAATATGATGCGCCATGATCCTTAATTCCTTTCAGTGCAAACCGGTAAAGGGTGCATTGCCGCACTCGCGGGTCCGGATGGTAGACGAAATCCGACATGAACGCAAACTCCCATGAAATGGGTTTTCGCCCGGAGAGAACCGCTTCAGGCCCCGGCACGGAAGAAAGAACTTGACAGCCTGAAGGAACTAAAGTAGACACCACTAACAACAGAAGAGCCAACTGTCAATGTGGAATCCGGACCGCTGCTCCGTGTCGGTTCGTAACAGGAGGTTATTTGCCGTGAGACCGAATAAGAGGATATGGGAACTGCGGCCTTCAACGGTGTGTAAGGTTGTGGGAATGGCCTTGCTTCTGAGAGATCTCCAAAGAATAGCCCGCAAGTTCGGCATCTGCGGCAACGATCCTCTCATGGACGAGGAGTTCGCACTCCACACCACCGTAGTCCAATTATGCAGCCGCGACAATCCGGTGGCGCGCCATACTGAAAAGCTTATTGAGAAGCGCTTCCTGATCCATGGGAAAAGGGTCCCGCTTGACGATCCGGCAAGGACCATCCGGGATGTCCGGGAGAATCCCGAAGATCTCAGGGCGCCTCTTTGGGCAGTATTGTGGGGGCTTGCAACCAGAGGCCGCCTGGCGGACGAGAAAATCGAGACCGCCTTGTTCGGTACCATTCACATGATGGAACACCGCCTCTTGAGGGATCACTGGAAGTTGTTGAACTCCGGAGAAGGTGAAGACGCCGAAGAGGGCGACAGGGACAACGTGATCCTGTCGTTGAAGCGGGAACTTCTGGACACGCAATGGGCGAACAAAAAGCTGGAGAAGCTCATCGAGTATTTGAGAAACCAGGCGGAATCATCGCCGTGGGTTCAATTGGTGCCGGCTGCTCTGTCCGACCCGGACGTCTCAACGGAGAGGCCTTGTCAATGTGCAAAGAACCGAAAAATAGGCGATCTCAAGGAACTGCTGGCTGAAGCCAAGTACTGCAACTACGACCTTGAAGCCGAGAACGCTCAGCTTAGGGGTGAGATTCAGGGACTTTTCGAGGAATTGCGTCAATATGAGCAAGATCTGCCCGACCGGCAATTACCGGCGGCTCATGAAGCCGGCGCTCAGGCAGACAGGCTCACGGGGAAGAAGATCACCTTTGTGGGAGGAATCGAGAGTCTGGAGTGTCACTATCGACAGATCGTCGAGTCCGTCGGCGGGCGGTTTTGCCGCCACGACGGTCACTGCAACGGAGGAGAGTCTGCTCTGGAAGACTGTATTCTGGGAGCGGACCTCGTGGTCTGTCCGGTGGAGGTGAACAGCCACAATGCCGCGAAATCGGTCAAGAAGATCTGTAAAGCCCGGGGCGTACGGTGCTGTTTTCCGAGGACGGCGGGAATTACCGGTTTGAAGAAAGCCTTGCGGGAGCATTATACCGATCAGCAAGTGGCATGATGGACCGCAGGCCGGGGTCCAAAAAGAAAGACCGGATCCCGGCCTGCGCCGGGGAGACGGCGGGCGGGACGCTCGCCCTTGAAGATGACGGGCACGGAGGCCCGTCCCACGAAATGGGTCTAAGGCTTCATGACAGTCCTTCGTAGCCCGGGCCTCCGTGCCCGGATATTGTTCTTGCAGGCACCCAGCATGCCCGCGAGACGAAAATATGTGACCGAACTTATGAATGCCGCACTTAGCCGCCATCTCGATGTGTACGTCCCTTTCTCCCAACCATCTATCGTGGTAAGAAGAGAGTATTTGCTGCGTGACGCGGAATGCAGCGAAATAGAGATCCGATCTGTACGATGCTGAGGGACTGCCCCGAAATGAGCATTGCACATGGGTGGGCGTTCCGCCTCGTAGGGGCACAGCGTGCTGTGCCCGCACAACGAAAAGGTTCCGCGAGATTGAACCGTTTGTTCTGAGTCGAACCCTGAGAGCCAACGTGACCGACCTACACTACCGGAACATACCGCCCGAGCTCCTGCAGGCATTGTTGGACAATCCCCACGAATCTCAGATTCTTGTGGATAGGGACGGCATTGTGCGCCATATCGGGCCGTCCGACGAAGCGTTCTACAAGGTGTCTCGGAAAGAGGCCATAGGACGGCACATCCTGGATCTCAACCCGGGCAGCGAGCTTGTCCGTGTGCTGCAAACCGGGCGTGCCGAGATCGGCGCAGTCTTCAGGTTGGGCGGCAAGGACCGGATCATTGCCCGCATTCCTCTTCGAGACCGCAACGGAAATATCGTCGGCGCGGTGGGCAAGCTCATGTTCTGGAACCCTGAGAAGGTCAAGGAGCTCGTTCGCAAGGTGGAAGTATTACAGAGCCGCCTGGACTACTACGAAAAGGAGCTCCGACAGGCGTACCGCAGCCGCTACTCGATGGAGGAAGTGGTGGGCGAGTCCGCACCCATGCAGGAGGCCAAGCAGGTTGCATTGCAGGCTGCCGGATCGGATCTGCCGGTCCTCATCGTGGGAGAGACCGGGACGGGAAAGGAAATATTCGCGCATGCCGTTCACCAGCTCAGTTCCCGGCGTGCGCTGCCTTTGGTGCGGGTAAATTGTGCCGCGATTCCCGCCGAGCTCTTCGAATCGGAGCTCTTCGGCTATGAAGCGGGCGCCTTCACCGGCGCAAGCCCCAAGGGCAAACCGGGCAAGTTTGAGCTCGCAGACAAGAGCACCATTTTTCTCGACGAGGTGGGAGAGCTTCCCCTACCCTTGCAGGCAAAGCTCTTGAGGGTCCTTCAGGATGTGGAGGTGGAGCGGATCGGCGGCACCCGCACCGTCAAACTCGATTTCAGAGTGATTGCGGCCACCAACCGGGATCTCAAGAGCATGCTGGCAAAGCGGCAATTCAGGGAAGATCTGTACTATCGCTTGAACATTTTTCTCCTCAAGACTCCTCCCCTTCGCGCCATCCGCTCGGATATCCCCCGCCTGGCATACCATCTTCTCTCCCTTGTCCCAAACCGGGGCAGGCTCATCCGGCGCATAACCCCGGACGCAATGGCCCGGCTCTTGGCATATGATTGGCCGGGAAACGTGCGCGAGCTGCGCAATGTCCTGGAGCGGGCTTGTTCCACGGCGGAACAAGACTCCATTTTGGAGGAGCATCTGCCCATGGAAATCCGATCCGACGGAGGATTGACATCGGTTCCGGACCGCACCGGACTGACGCTGAAAGAGCAGACGGCTTTGGCGGAGCGCCGAGCCATTCGGCGTGCCTTGGACCTCACAGGCGGAAATCGGAGCGAAGCAGCCCGACTGCTCGGTATCCACCGCACCGGGCTGTACCAGAAGATGCGGCAACTCGGCATGGAGACGAGACGGAAACCGTAGTACATCGCTTCGCAAGTCCGGTTGCACCGCGACCGCCCCTGAAGATGACGGGCAGGGACGCCCGTCCCACCAAGACCGGGCACAGCCGGGGAACGAGGATATCCCCGGCAATGCCGGTGACTTAGTGTCTGTCCCAAAACAAACCTTGCAAGCAGCAATCGGGGGACACGATTCCGAGTTTTGCGAGGTCGCATGGCGCCGTTCGCAAAATCGGATCATGTCCCCCGATTGCCGGCGCCCCCCACGGCCATACCACTAAACCCACAGGCCCGAGGGATGATGGGCTTATTTGGTGACAGACCCTTAAGGGGATCCTTCTCGTTCCCAGGCTCCGCCTGGTAATGCCTGTCCTCCGGGCTCTGCCCGGTCTTTGACCAGGAAGTCCCCTCCGCGACAAACTTTCACGGTCCGTTGCGGCCGAGATCCTCAATAATGTAAAGAATCGACACCCTCTGTACGGAACCGTGTCTCATCGAAGCCACCCATACGATGACTTGTAATGACTCGAAGCCAGAGACGCCACCAAAGATACGTGATCGTCCATAGAAGGGCCGAGGGAGATCATCCAAGAGTGATATGAGGTGGAGCCTACTGATAGAGTAGACAACCACTTACAGACCCAGTAATACACAACTGTAGCCATGATTCATAATCCTTTAAAAAAAAAGGGGTCTACATCACATGCATGGAAGTAATTAACCTCCAAAAAAGTTGTACTCTCAATCTAAAAACAACTATAAAGCATGCCATAAGGACCATGATCGATGAAAAAGCGTACACATGCTATGTTACCGATAAAAATATAGTTGTAGCA